>NZ_JBQJIN010000008.1:0-198268 GCF_052078695.1 Lysobacter sp. CA196
TTCCGCGCAAGAATTTCTTCTTGTTCCTGAAAGAGTGCGAGTTCCGTTTCAACTATGGGACACCCCGTCAGCAGCTCAATACGCTGCGGGACTGGGTGGGGCTATAACTCTTATCTAGGACAGCCCCAAGGCAAAAGCCAAAACAAAGGCAAAAGCCAAAACAAAGGAAAAGACCAAAACAAAAGCCCGAGCCGTTTGAGGGCTCGGGCCTAATGCAGGCTGCTCAATCGCAACCGCGACCGCATGGTCGCTAGGGTATCGACTCAGGGCTGGACGAGTTCGACGAAACCCAGCATTTCGCCGGCGCGCGGCTGCAGACGCACGACGCGCAGCGAACCGGTGTCGAGCTTCAGTTCGCCGTCGCGGGCGATGTCGTGCCGGTGGACCTTGACGGCATCGACCACGTCGCGCGGATGCAGCTTCGGCCAGGTCTCGACGCTGACGCTGTCGCGGTCGAGCGCGACGATGCGCAGGGCCTGCTCGCCGATGACGAGTTCGCCGCCTTCGACGAGCACCAGCGACTTGCTCGCGGGTGCGTCGATGCCGGGCGCGCTGAATTCGACCAGCGACACGTTGTCGCGCTGGCCGTCGTTGCCGACGTCCTGCACGCGCAGGAAGCCGCCGGCCACCGGGAATACGTCGGAACGCTTGAGCCTGAGTTTGCCGAGCCAGCGCTTGTCCTCGCTCCACACGTCCAGGCGCACGTCCTGGCGGTCGAAGACGTTGACCAGGCCGAGTCGCGTATCGCTGTGGCTGGCGGTGCGGCCCTGGACGATCTGGATGCTGTCGCTCATGCTGGCTCCTGCCTTCTCGGCGGCGTGTGGATGGTCGTGCGCGTCGACGCGGGATAACAGCGCAAGACCCAGTATCGCGGCCGTGACGGCCAGGAAAAGTCTGTTGTTCATCTGCGTGATCGCCTGGATGGGAACGGCCAGGGCATGTAAACACCTGGCCCAGCAACGCGCAAGCCGCACGGGTGTGCGGCTTGCGTGGGGATTCAGCGGCGGCGCTTACTTGGTCGGCGTCGAATTCACTTCGTGGTACAGCTTCTGGTAATCGCTGTACGGCATGTCGACGTCGCTGTGGCCCCAGGGATTGTCGAGCTTGATGCGGGTATTGCCGTCGGCGTCGGTGTAGACGTCCTCGACCCGGTAAGCGTGACCGCCGACCGCACCGTAATCGGCGGCCAGCTTTTTCTGCTCGTCGTTCCAGCCTTCCGAGCCGGCGGTCCAGGCGACCACGGCCTCGCCGTTCTTCAGCTTGTCGCTGAGCTCGCCGGAATCGTATTCGGACGGACTTTCGGTGCTCGAGTCGCGGCCCAGGATGGCTTCTTGCACGTCGGCCGGGCTCTCGCCGTCGTCGTAAGTCTTGTAACCGCCGTCAGCGTACTGCGCGTAAGCCTTCTCGATGATCGCCGGCCACACTTCGCCTTGACCGTCCTTGCCCATGTCGCCGATGTCGGCGGCCTTGCCGTCGAACGGGCCGGCCACGGTCACTTCTTTCTTTTCCCAGCCCGAGCCGATGCCGAGGAAGCCGTTGTCGTACTCGTTGAAGGTGACGGTGTAGGTGCCGTCGCCGTTGTCGCGGATCATGTTCTTGAGCACGTCCGGGTTCTGCGCCGCGATCGACTTGATCGTCGACAGCACCGCGCAACTGCCGTACCCGTCCTGATTGACGTCGTTGGGATCGATGGCGTTGCCGTCGCCCTCGCCCTGCACGAACGGGGTTTCAGTGGCGTTGGCCTTGGCGGCTTTCTCGTGATCGATTTCGGCCGGCAGGTTGACCGGCTGATAGGCGTAGAAATTGGCGTTGCTCAGTTCCATGAGTCTGCTCCGGGGGAAGCTGTCGAGGATTCCGGCGCAGGTTACGTAATGATGAGGGCTCGCAAAACTAGGGCGTACCCCAGTAGGGATGGCCCCAGGATGCCCCGCCGAACGGCGATGAATCGGTGCGTCATGAAGCGATCGTTGCTCCTGCGAATCGCCCGCGCTGCTTGCGATTCGCGGTCGCGCGCCCGAGGCCGCGCGACCGCGTTGCGCATCGGCGAGCGCCGGCGGAACACCGATGCCCGCGATGGAAACTGCGGCCGAACAGGCGGTGTCACCCGTCCTGTCTGCCGCTGCCGATCAGCCGCCGCCCGACTGGCCGCGGCCCTTGGTGGCGGTGGCGACACCCCAAACGGCGTATCCCGATGCCAACAGCCAACCGCCGGCGATGTAGCCGACCACCGCCTCTTGCGTGGTGGCGAGCTTCTGCGCGCTCTGCAGCAGGTTGTTCCAGGAGTTGCTGGCCTTCACCAGCCGGCTCGACTCGCTGGTGATCGCGCTGTTGGCGGGGCTGAGGCTGGTGAAGCCGTTGTACATGCTCACCGCGGCGCCTTCGACCATGCCCTCGGCCGCGCTCAGCAGCACGTCGCTGGCGGTGATCTTCTTGCCGGTGACGGCATCGGTGATCACTTCCGAAACGGCCGAGCCGACGAAGCCGGACGCGGCGCGGGTCAGGGTGCGGAACGCGATCGTCTTGGCCGTGCCCCAGGCGGCGGCATCGCCCATCGCCGCCGGCATCGACGCCAGGCCGTTGAACCCGCCGGTCACCGCGCCGCTGAGCGCACCGACCCCCATCGCCGAGAAAAAGCCCTTGGCGGTGAAGTCGCGTCCGTGCAGGGCGTCGTACTCCAGCCCTTGCATGCCGGCCCCGGAGATGGCGCTGGAGGCCGAATTGACGACCACGCTGAGTGCGTTGCGCGCCACCGCGGTGGCGGTCTTGAGCGGCACCGAGGCATCGACGGCATCGGCGCCGGCGCCGGCGGCGACATCGCTGGCGCCACCGGCGCCGGCCAGGTCGATCTCGGCATCGATCGCTTCCGGCGCGGCGGCGCCGTCGGTCACCACGCTGAGCGCCAGTCCGCCCACGGCGACGGCGACCATGGCCACGCCGATGCCGACCTGGGCCCACAGCGAGATGTTGCCGGTCGGGTCGACGTAGTTGAGCGGGTTGTCGCTGGCGAACAGATAGGGGCTGGCGAACTGGCGCGCCGCGTCCGGGGCGAGGAAGCGCATCAGCGACGGGTCGTACAGCCGCGCGCCGAAGTCGTAGAGGCCGCTGTCGGCGTCGTACTCCTTGCCGGCGAACAACAGGTTCCAGTCGCCGGCACCCGCACTCGACAGCAGCGCCCCGAACGGTGCGTAGTCGAACGCATGTTGCGCGTTGCCGGCGTCGTCGAACACCGCCCAGATGCTTTGCTGATAATCGTTGACCGGATAACGCAGCGTGCCGTCGTGTACCGCCACCAGCCCGCCCGGCCCCCAGACGCAGACTTGCAGGGTGTCGCCGTTCCAGACCATCAGCGGGGCCGAGCCGGCGCCGTAGAAATAGATCCGGCGTGCATCGCCTTGTTGCCGCAGCGCGCAGTGGTTGTTCATGCCGCGTGCGTAGCGGATGGTGTCGAAACCCGGCGAGGCGATGGTCGCGGTCGAGAACAAGCAGGGGTCGTAGCCGATCTCCAGGCCGCGCCACTGCGAGGGCGCGCCGTCGGCGTGATACGCGAAGCTCGCGGCGGGACCGCTGCCGAAGGTCGCCGCGGCCAGCCGGTTATTGCCGGGGCTGCACGGTGTCGACAGCGTTACCACGTCGGCGGTGGAGGCCCAGATATTGCCGTTCGCGTCGATGCTGTCGATGCTCAGGTTGCCGGCGTCGCCCGAGACCACCGTGGCCGTCGCCAGGCGTTGCTGGTCGTCGTAGGCGTAGTTGCTCTGGCGCGTGCCCGTGGCGATCGCGGTGGCCAACTGCGTCGTGCGTTGTTGCACCAGGCGGTCCGGGGTATAGGTGAAGGATTGCGCGAAGGCGACCGCGCCGCCGACGCTGGCCTGGTGCAAGGTCACGCAACCGGGCGAATCGTAGTTCCACAGTTCCGACAGCGCGCCGCGTACGGACGTCTGCAACTGGCCGTTGGCGGTCCAGGTGTAACTGGCGATGGCGTCGGGCGCCTGCGGCGTGCCGATCGAGACGATGCGGCCCAGGTCGTCGTAGACGTAGACGATGGCCGGCAGCGGTGCGCCTTCGGGCAGGTCGATGCGCACCACTTCGTTGAGGTTGTTGTAGCTGAAGCCTACCGTCGCATCCTGGCTCGCGGCGCCGTCGATCTGCAGGCGCGCGGTGATCGCGCGACCGAGCCCGTCGTAGCTCCAGGACTCGACCACGGTGCAGGCGCCGAGGCCGTTGCCGGGGTCCTGATTGAGGGTGGTCGTTTCGACCAATTGCCCGAGTGCATTCGGGTCGCTGCCGTCGCCGTCGTAGCGGTACGTGCGTCCGGGCACGGCGCCGTCGGCCGCGGTGGGCCAAGCCGGGTCGTCCAGGTGCGGGCTCAGTGCAGCCGGGTCCCAGGCTGCTTCGAGCACGCCTTCTTCGAGCACCCGGCCGAGCGCGTCGTAGCGGCGATACAGCAAATACTGTTGGCCGGAATCGAGCGCGGGTTGGACGAAGCGCAGTTGGCCCTTGCCGTTGTAGAGCACCTGGGTCTGGCCGGTGTCGGAGTCCTGATAGCTCGCCACTTGTCCGAGCGGATCGACCACGGTGGTGCGCACATAAGCGCTCGGGTCCGATTGCGGCGCGGAGGTGAATGCGTTCGGCAGTTGCAGCGAGATCGTCGTGGCCGCGGCGCCGGCATCGGCGTAGCCGGGCAGCGCCAGGCTCTGCCCGGCCTGCTGGCCCGACTGCCCCGATTGCACCATCGCGGTCGCGCGTTGGCTGGTGTCGACCAGTTGCCGCGCGCTGTAGCCGCCGGGCGACAGGCTGGTGGTCGCATAGAAACTTCCCGGCGGGACCGGATCGGACGCGGTGCTGGCGCCGTAGGCGGTGCGTATGGTCTGGCGCTGCGATTCGGGAATGCTGAGGATGTCGTGGATGGCGAGTTGCAATCCCGGCTGGCCGCCCTCCACCGCGCGCGAAGTCGCGGCCGCTTCGTAGCGCGAGCCGTAGTAGGGATAGCCTTGATCGTTCGAGCGCACGCCGCCGTCGTCGCTTTGCCCGGCGTAATAATCGGCGACGTCGCCCTGCATGAGCCAACTGTCCGATGTCGCCGTCAGGAACGCGGCCACATCCAGGAACGCGGGGCGATAGGTCAGCATCGGCGCCTGCGCGCCGTTGCCGAAGCTGCCCGGTGCCGCCTTGGTGCCGGCGAGCAGGCGGTCCAGCCCGTCGTACACCGAGGCGGCGACCAGGCTGTCGCCTCCGTTGCGCTGCTGGGTCTGGCGCAGCCGCGCGGCGCCGTCGTTGTACGACAGCAAGGTGCGTGGATCGGCGCCGAATCCGAGTTGGCTGATGCGCAACGCATTGGGGCCGGTGTCGATGGCGAAGCCCTGCGCAGGCGTGGTGGTGGCGGCCGCGCTGAACACCACTTGGCCGTCGACGAAGAACAACGATTGGCCGCCGCCCAGCAGCAACAGCCATTGCCGGCCGAGGCCCGGCGCCGAGGCCAACGACGCGGGTCCGGCACTGCCGTCGGCCAGTGTCCAGGTCCAGCCCGAGACGGCGCTCCAGGCGATGCGTTCGCCGTCGCCGAATTGCAGCGCCGGGCTGCCGGCGGGCGCGGCCAGCGGCTTGAGTTCGATGAAGAGTGCGATCGAGTCGGCCTGGCTTCCGCCTTGCCAGGTCAGGGTCGCGGGCGTGGCGTTCTGTTTCAGCAGAGCGCCGTTGCTGCACTGCCAGTCGGCCGCATCGCTGGGCGCCCAGCGGGTCTGCCAATCGTCGCCGTTGCGGAAGGTTTCGGTAGTGCCGCCCTGGGCGAACTGCAAGGTGAGTTCGCAATTGGGGCTGGCGTCGTCGAACACGTCTTCGGCGTTGCCCAGGCGCGACAGGAAACGCAGGTCCAGTTCCTGCCATTGGCCGTCGGCGCCGACCGCGCCGAGGGTCTGGGCGAAGCGATCGTAGCGGATGAAATCGCAGGCCCCGGCGAGGTTCATGCTCGCGAGCAACAGGCGCGTGGAGGCCTGCCAGGACTGCACGGTAACGTCGCAGCCGACCGGAATCAGCAGCACGCCGTCGAGCAGCACCGTGCCGTTGCCCGGGTTGGCGATCGTCAGGCCGACGCTGTCGCAGTTCTCGGGCAGAACGACGATGTCGCTGACATAGCTCCACGCGCCCTGGGTATCGGGCAGATCGAAGGACGATGAAGTCGCGCCCGCGGTGACGGTGATCGCGCCGCTGCCGCCGTCGTAGCCGGGTGCGGTTAGATAGCGCAGCGCGAACCGGTAGGCGCTGCGGCCTGCGCTCGGCGTCACTGCGGTGGACACGCTGCCGGCGACCGCGAGCGACAGGCTTTGTTCGCCGAGCCAGGCCTGTTGCGGGTCGGCCTGGGTGCCGCTCAACTGCCAACCATCGGTGCCTTCGTAGGTCTGGAAGCCGCACCAGGCGCATTCGCCGGCGACGGCGCCGCGGAATACGGCGACCGGCAGGCCGCTGCCGTCGGCGGAATAAGTGGTGACGCAGGTGACGCCGGAGCCGTCGGCGTTCTGCAACACCGTGCCGTCGGCGGCGCGTGTCTGGATCAGGCTCAGCGACTGCCAGCCCGTCGGTATCTGCCCCGGCGTCCAATCGGCGAACGCAAACGCATCGGCGCCGGCGGTCCAGCCGAAATCGGCGGCTTCCGCGAACGTGCTCACCTCGTCCCACAAGGTCGGCCAGCTCGACAGCGCCATCGCCGAGACCGAAGTGGTGACGCCGGCCTGGGTGGTGCGTTGTTCGACCTTGGAGGTCAGGTCGTTGAGCGTGCAGCTGACTGCATAGGCGTCGCAGGCGTAGCGGTAGTCGATGGTATCGACCTCGCTGTTGCCGGAACCGTCGACGACGCTGGACTGGACGCTGACCGGCTGGCCGGAATACGGCGCGGACAGGCCTGCGGGCACGTACGACGTGATCCGACTGGAGGCCACGCCGTCGGCCAGTTTCTGCTGCGCGGTCTGCACCACGTAGGCGCCGTACAGGGTTCGCACCGGCACGCCCGGGTCGGTCGGGTCGCCGGCACGCTGCACATAGGCGGTCCATTGATTGGTGATCGAGCCGACCTCGCTGCCGTTCGCGTCGATCGCGGTGACGCTGTAGAGCAGGCCGTCGAGCATGCCGTACCAATCGTCGCCGGTGACGATCTGGTTGCCGTTCAAATAGCGGCTGACGACCGAGCCGTTGGCGTTGGCTTGCGCGCTGCCATCGGGATAGACCGTGGACTGGTAGTACTTGACGATGCTGCCGGTGGCGTCGCAGGCGGCGCTGGCCGCATCGAACACATAGGCGGTGGTCGAAGACTCGGACAGGCCGTCGTCGAGGGCGATGCTGCCGACCGGCCAATCCTGGATCGGGCCGAGAATGCCGTTGCCGGCATAGCGATTGAGGTTGACGCTGGTGGCGGCGTCGAGGCTGCCGGCGCTGCCCGGATAAGTGAAGAATGCCATCGGCCCGCCCGGCCAGGTGCCGGCGCCCTGGCCCTGCTGTTGCGCGGTCCACATCGCCTGTTCGCCGAGCACCTGGGCGCCGCCATAGACCGCGCCGTTGCGCAAGACGAAGGCCGAGGCGGCGCTCGCGCTGCCTCCGGGAATGCCCTGGTCGTACAGCGAGCAAGCGACGAAGGTCGGTCCCTGGTTGAGCAGCGACGCCGAATTGAGCACGTACGGGCCCTGGCCCGGCGCCGCGCTGTCGATCAGGGTCTGCAGGTCGGCGATGTTGGTGGCGACGGCGTCGCCCCAATCGGTGGCGACGCCGCGGAAGAACAGCTGGGTGCCGATCGCCAGATAATCCGGACTGCCGGCGCCGACCCAGTTGGCGGTGGCGGCATGGCTGTTCGGAATGCTGAGTCCGCTCACGCTGGCGGGCGTGCCGAACGCGTCGGAGGTGGGGTCGTAACCGAGCACCTGCGCCGAAGGCATGCCGTTGCTCTGCACCAGCACTTGCACCACGTAATCGGGGCCGTAGCCATAGCGCTGTTCGGCGTTGGTGGTGCCGACCGGCACCATCGCACTGTTGATCGCCCAACTGGAGCCGTCGAAGCGGGCCACGTTCGCGGCCACGCACACCATCGAATTGGCGACGGTGGTCGGCGCCCACGAGGTCGGGTGCTGCGCAGAAAAATTATCGGTGCACGAGAACTTGGTCGCCGGCTGGACTAACTGATACTGCTCGTTCCATTGCACCAGCCACAGGTCGTAGTTGTTGCGGGTGGCGCCGGCGACCAGCAGGTGCGAGATCGCCAGCAGCGACGCGTCGCCGGCCAGCGCGATCGAATCGGTGCCGGCGATGGAGAAGCCGAGCGCCAGCGGCGTGGCCGAGTGCCACTGGCCGCTGGCGTCGAGCCAATCCAGATTGACGTTGGCGCCGATGTCCAGGCTGGCGACGTAGTCTTGGCCGCTGGCGAACCAGCGGTAGCTCAAGCCGTTCTGCTGCTGGTAGTTCCAGTTCTGCCCCGGCCAGTACCAGCTGAACCTCACCGTATCGCAGGTCTGTTTGGCGGGGTTGGATTGCACTGCGAAGGCGAAGGAGTCGCCGGCCAGGATCTGCACGCTGCCGTTGCTGTTGTTCCAGCTCCAGGTCGGCGAGTTGAGGCCGCCCGAACCTTGGCCGCCCGTAGCGGCGATCCAGCGGCCGGGGCTCGCCATGTCCTGGCGGAACAAATGCAGATTGGTGGTGGTGCCGGTCAGGTACGAGACGGCGATGAAGTTCTGGCTCGCCTGCACCGACAATCGGTTCGAGGCGGTCTGGCCCTGGCTGCCGTCGAGCAGCAGCGGCGAGCTGCCCTCCGGCGGCCACACCGTCCACTGGCCGTTCCAGGTGTAGACCTGCATCGACAGACTGCCTTGGCCGTCGTTGCACCACAGCACCACGGCGTAGTCGGGGCCGAACCAGACCCGTGCGTTGGAGCCCTTCGGCATCTGCGCCGGCGGGCCGGCGGGCAGGGTGCGGTCGCAGATCGCCAGCGCTTGCTGGCTGTACTCGTAGGTCGCGCTGCCGCCGCTGGGCCAGACGATGCGGTTGAGCGCGCCGAGATTGCCGTCCGCTCCGCCGTCGAGCACGTAGCCGTAGCGATAGCCCGGCAACGAGTCGCCGTCGGCGTTGCTGAGCGTCATCGAGGTGAGCAGGCGCTTGCAGGTGTCGCCGGAGCTGCCGGCGAGGTTGGCCACCTGCGAGCCGGGCGCGGGCTGGTACTCGAACTCGACCGCGAACAACGGCGCACCGCCGGGCTGCAACACATCGATGGAGGCCAGATACAGCGTCTCGTAGCAGTCCTGGAAGCCGTTCGGTTGGTTATTGGGGACGGCCTTGTGCGGGTCGTCGTACTCGCGCGGGCTGGACGGCGTGGCGTCGCTCCACAGTTTCTGCCCGTAGTTGAACACCACGCTGCGGCCGAACACATCGTTGATCAGGCCGAGGTAGCAGGCCTTGGTATAGGGCTTGCCGCCCTCGGCCACGAGCTGTTCGACCTGGTCGAGCAAGCCCGCGGCGTTGCGCTCGAAACAGTTGTAGGCATAGCTGACCGACTCGCCGAAGATGCTGTAGACGCGTTGCAGGTGCCAAGCGCGGGCGAACTGGCTCTGGCCCTGGGCGAGGCTGCTGTTGCCCTGCCATAGCGCGCGGCCGTCGGCGTCGGTCCACTGCACGCCCCATTCGATGCTGTTGCCGGCGCTGGTCGCGTAGCCGGCGCCGGTCGCGGCGACGCCACCGCCGAACGACATGCGCTGGCCCGAATCGTTGGTAACGCACCAGCGCTCGTAGCGCGGGTAATACAGCACCTTCCAGAATCGGTAGCTGGCCAGTTGGTAGGCCTGGCCGCCGTCGGCGGCGACCAGGGCCTCGCCCAGGCTGAGTGCGAACTCCTGCTCCAGTGCATCGTCCTGCAAGGTCCACGCATCGCTGCCGTCGGCCACGACCACGGCCGTGGCGGACAAGGGCAACCCGCGCGAGACGAACTCGTTGCGGATCGCCGCCGGTACGGCCTGGCCGTCCTGGAGCTGCGAGGCCAAGGCCGGGTCCATGGAGAACAACGGCGGTGCGGTCGGGTCGAACACGATCGCGCTGGTATTGCCGCTCACCGACAAGGTGTAGTTGCGTTGGCCCGGGGTGGGGCAGTTGCCGTCGTCCATGCGGATCTGCGCCAACGGCAGCGTCCAGCCCATGCCGAGCACGCCGGTGGGCTGGTCGCGGTTCCAGGTCATCGCCTGTTGATTGACGTTGCTCTGGTACTGCATCGTCAGCTGGATCTGCAGGCCGTCGTTGCTGTTGCGCCCCGGCAGCGAGAACAGGTCCTGGGTGTAGTTCACGTCGCCGCGAAACAGGTTGACGCTGTTCTTGAGCACGCCGACGCTGCTGGCGTCCATCTGGAAGGTGCGGATGCTCGGTGCGCTGGTGCCGGACGGACTGGCCATGGTGTTCTCCCTGAAGGTGCGCGCGGCCAGCGTTCGCGGCGTGGCGCGAGACGGTTTCGGTTACTGCGTGGCGGGCGAGGCGACTGCCGGTGCGCCGCCGGACGGCGCCCTGCAGTGAGCAGGGCGCCCGCAGCGCCGGCCGTACGACAGGTCGTGGCGAACGGCCGCTCGGCGCGCGCGTGGCGCGCCGCGGTGCTTACGAGATGGTGCTGGTGTAGCCGATGATGATGCCGCTGGCGTAGCTGGTGCCGTCGTCCTGGTGATTGCCGCTGTTGTCCTGCATCCAGGCCGAACCGTTGACCTCGGCATAGCCCTGGCCGGTGTTGCCCAGGATCAGGCCGGCGCCGAACGAGCGGACGTTGTGATCGGTGTTGCCGTTGAACTGCACCTGGAAGCCGGTGAGCAGCAACAGGAAGCTGTTGTAGTTGCTGCCGAACGAAATCCGCGCATCGCTGGAGTTGTTCTGCAGGTTCGGCAGGGCGATCGCCTGGATGTTCAGCGAGGAGTCGCAATTGACGATCAGGCCGCCGTCGACGGTCGCGGTCGATACGTTGTTGCCGTGGCCGTCGTACATCGAGGCGGCGGCGGTCACCGATACGTTGCTGGAGGAGGTCGATACGCCGGCGCGCGCAGCGATGTGCAGGATCTGGTGATTCGAATTGCCGTACGACAGATCGAAGCCGGCCAGCGCCGCGGTGTCGATCAGTGTGGACGTGCCCGGGATCGGATAGGGTTGGCTGCTGCTGCCGTTGGCCACGCCGTCGACGTTGGTGAACAGCAGCTGCGAATCGGCCACGCCGGTCCAGGCCAGCGCCACCAGCTCGATATAGGAATCGTCGACGTTCATGCTGTTGCCGCTGGAGTCGACCAGGGTCGCGTCGACGTTGACCGACAACTGTTGTCCGCTGGCGCTCGGCGACAGGCTGATGCTGGCGGTGCGGATCCAGTGGTCGGTGCCGGTGCCGTAGCTGAGGTTGAACGAGCGGATGCCCACCACGTAGGCGGCGATGTTGTTGGCGAACTGGTGAGCGAAGGTCTTGCCTGGGCGCACGGTTCCGGAAGCGATCTCTAAAGCCATGGGACTCTCCTTGGCAGGGGCGGCCCTCTGCGAGGGCGGCGTTCGCGTTGTATGGAAAACAAGCGGTTTCCGCATCGGGATCGGATGCTGCCCGGGCGGCGGGAGACAGGCGCGATCTCCATGCATCGGAAATCGGCGCCGGACGACGGTTGCAACGGCGGTCGGCTGACGGGCCCTCCGCGGGCCGGCGATTGTCAAGGTCAAACGCCGCCGCAACGGCGACGCGGCCATCGTCGCGTTAGCGGGATTCAAAACTGCTGGCGACTGAGCAAAACGAACTTGCGTTCGGTCATGCATTGGACGAATCAGCGGGCCGTTAAGCGATGGAATTCGCGTTCGCAGCAGACGACGAACGGTCGAGTAATCGCAAACGCTCGCATCGATTCTGGTCGATGCGTTCGACGAAAGCAGCGAAAAATTCCGCTGATGCTGAGCGAATGAATCCGCTCGTCATCGGTGCTTCGTGCGCTCGTGTTTTTGGTGCTCGGGCGTACTTGAAGCGGTGTGAACCGAACCGCAGAAGCAAATCTCCGCGTTGAAGAAACGGCGGCCTCATACCTGCGCTGGGCGCTCGCCTCCTTCTGCAAGGGGAATGGGGTGAGCGCTCGTTGTTTGAATGATGCTCGCGCCATGGGTCGCGGCGTTCATGCGTCATGGGAAAGTTCGTCGGAGCGATGCGGGTGGGGCCGACGTCTGGCGTTACCGCAGAAGCACCCCCGCGCTGAAGCAGCGGTCGGCCTCGCGCTTGCGCTGGGCGCTCGCTGCCCCCCCCGTTTCCAAAGTGGGCGATCAAAGTGGGCGGTGGATTGCGCGCTCGTTCGTTGGATGAGCCCTTTGCAGGCATGAGTCGCACGCTGATGTCGCTGCCTATTCAGAGCCACTGCCTATTCAGAAACTTCGGGCTCTGGCTGCCGAGAGGCCTGCCGGCAAGCGCGCTCGCCGCGTCGACGCCGGTGCTTGGCCGGGCTGGGCTCGGTTTTGCGTAATTGAGGTCGTTCAGCTGTGGCCGGGACGTGCGCCCGGTTCGCGGCGCGGGCGCCGCGGCGCCTTCGACCAGGAGAGGCGAGATGGGCTTTCGATTAGAACAAAAGACGTTGAGCAACGGCGAAACGGTCACCTTGGTGCACTGGGAAAACGAGTCGCCGACCAAGCACGGCGAGACCTTGCAGAACCGGGACTGGAAGGACAGCGACACCCGGTCCAGCCTCGGCTTCTACGATTCGACCTCCGAGTACATGCACAACGACTGGGCGCAGCAGAACATGGCGCCGCAGGGCGTGACCGTGCCCGACGCCGGTTCGGTGATGCTGTATCACCATGCCGAGACCGACACCTGGCACAGCGCCGATGCGCTGGATATCGATCATATCGATCAATGGAAGGACCACTTCGATACTTTGAATGTGGCGAGCCACGCCGATGCGCACATGGCGTACAACGACACCAGCAACCTGCGTCTGCTGCCGGCGCCGGTCAACCGCGCGCGCGAAGCCGCTTTCCGTATCCTCGAGGAACACGGCGCCGATTCGAAGCAATGGCAGGGCTGGGTCGAGAAGCGCTTCGGTTTCGATGCCGACGCCGACCGCCCCGGTTTCGACCCCGATAACGACGGCGCCAAGCGCAAGCGCACGACGATGGAGCAGCCCTGGTCGGCCGACGACGGCCGCAAGGGCCTGAGTTTCGACGCTGCCGTGCTGGGCAAGTGGTACGAGTCGAAGCTGCAGGAGTCCCATGTCGATACGGTGAGCTTGAAGAGCCCGACCAGCGGCAAGGTGATCCCGGTGCCGCTGTTCTATTGCGCGGCCTCCGGCCAGTTGTGCACCCGCGACGCGCTCGACATCGACCACGAAGTGCCGTTCGAGCTGTTGGCCAAGAAGATGGAAGAGCACGGCGGGCCCGACGGGCTGAGCAAGGCCGATGCGCTGGATGGCTATAACGAGACCAGCAACCTGCGTCTGGTCGGCCGCAGCGTCAACAGCTCGCACGAATTCGAGATGGACGAGGAAGGCAATTACCGCGACGAGGAAGAGCCCGAGAAGCCGGGCGAGTTCGACGGCTTTCTCGCCAGCGACGACGACGAGGACGAGCTGTCGCCCGAGACGGTGCGCGAGCTGCACGCGTTGGGACGGGACTACAAGGTGCCGCAGACGCGGGTGGACCAGCCGGGCCATGGCGACAACAACCTGTACCAGCAGGCCCTGGGCTGCCTGGAGAATTCGGACGTGGGCCGCGGCATGAGCGAGTCCGAACGCAACAACGCCGCGGGCGCGCTCACCTTGGCGGCGAAGAACTTCAAACTCGCCTGCATCGACGCGGTGGCGACCGACAACCGGGACAAGTCCAAGCTGTTCGCGATCGAAGGCGACCCGCGCAACAGCAACTACGTGTGGATTCCGGTCGAGGGCGCGAAACAGCAGAGCCTGGAACAGAGCACCGTGGGCCTGAACCAGCTGGCCTATCAGCGCGAGCAGCAGGGCCAACAGCAGACCCCGCAGCGGACCCAGAACGCGATGACGATGTAATCGCGCGAGGGTGGGGCGGACCGGCGAGCCTCGATGCAGTCGCATCGAGGCCACGACGCCCCGGCACCCCCGGCAGGGCGCCCGACGGTGCCCTCCGATCCCGCGTTCGTCCCTTCCGCCCCCGCTTTCGTCGCCGGCGGGGCGGTTTCGTCGCATCGGCCGATTCGGACCCGGCGAGGTGCCCTATGCTCCAGCGCGTCGACGAGGGCTGGTCCGGGCAAAGCCCGGCGGCCGCACGAGAGTCTGGCCGGGGAGGCCGATCATCGACGCGAATGCCAGCGATATCCCTGGACGGAGCCGCCACGGCTCGGCCGGGTCGAAGGCCCAGGCCATCAACCGACTGCGAGGATCTGCGTGAGAACTATCGGAAAACTGATCGGCGCCTTCATGCTCGCCGCAACGACGACGCTGTCGGCGTCTGCAGCGTCGAACGACGCGCAGCCTGCGGACAGTCGTTTGCTCGCCACGATCATGGCCTTGGACTGGGCTGCATTCGACGCCTTCAATCACTGCAGCGCTCCGGATAAGCTGCGCAAGCATGGCGATTATTTCTCGCAGGACGTCGAGTTCTACCACGACACCGGAGGCGTCACGTGGTCCCGGCAGGAGATGCTCGCGAATACCGAAAAGTACGTCTGCGGAAAATTCCGGCGCGAACTCATTCCCGGTTCGGTGACGGTCTATCCGATCAAGGATTTCGGCGCCATTGAAATGGGCTCTCACCGGTTCTGCCAGTTTGCCAGCGGCAACTGCGACGGCCTGGCCGACTTCACCATCGTCTGGAGCAAGCAGGGCGGCGATTGGAAGATCACCCGCGTCCTCAGCTATGGCCATCGGTCCAGCAAGTAGCTCGGTTCCGATCCGGCGCCTGCCGCGCTGAGCGACAGCGCGCCTCGCCCTCGCGGTGGTCAGGCTCGCGGCGTCGCCGTTTTCCAGGCGGCGACTGCCGCGGTGGCTGCTTCGTAGCGGTGGTTTCAAGGTGAGAAGCAGCCCGGGTCGTGCGTCGGGCCGGTAGCGAACCAGACAGACGCGCAGGTCTCTCCCGTTCGCATCTCAACCGTTGGCGGTCGGATGCCGTGCCAGCACGGCGTCGAGCAGACTCATGCGCAGGCGGATCATGTCTTCGCCGACCGCGACGACCTTGGCCCGGCGGTGCGGATGGTGCTGCAGCAGGCGGTTGATGATGTCGCGCATCACCAGGGCATGGTCTTCGTCTTCGCTGACGTGCAGGACGAAGAAGTGCAGTTGCTCGTTGCTGTAGCCGGCCGCGCGCAGGCCGTCGAGAATGCCGCCGTACAAGGTCGGCACGATCGCTTCGGCGCCCAGGCACAGGGCCGCCAGGCCGTCGAGCGGATCGGGCGAGCGGCAGTAGTGGAACATGCTTTCGATCAGCGCCGAGGTCTCGGCCAGGATCGGCGCGCTGCGCGGTTGCACGCCAATCTCGGCCAGGCAACGGCGGTACAACTCGGCGTGGGTGACCGCATTGGGCCGGTCGAGGCCGGTTTCCTCGACCAGGTTCATGGCCAGCGCGCGCACGTCCTCGTTGCTCGGCATCCGCGACATCAGCGCGCACAGATAACGGGTGAAGTTTTCCGAGTAGTAGCTGTGCTGGACCAGGAAGGCGCGCAGCATCTCCAGCGCGCGCTCGCCTTCGCGGCAACGGCGCAGGAACGCATGGCGCTCCAGTTCGAGCAGCAGGCCCGGCGGAAACAGGTCGTCCCACAGCGCGGGCGGCGCGTCCGGGCGGGCATGGATGTCTTCGATGACGTGCATGGCGTTCCTTTAGGATCGTTGCGTTGTGTGAGAGGGGCGGTGCACGGGCGGCCAGGCCGCGCCGGTGCGTTTGCGGACGAGGTCGGCATAGGCCGCGCCGAGGCGGCGCGTGATCGGGCCCGGGGCCCATTCGGCCACCGTGCCGCGGGTGTCGACGACACGGCGGATCGGCGCCAGGCCGATCAGGGAATTGGTCATGAAGGCTTCTTCGGCGTCGCCGAGCCGCGTATAGGCCAGCGGGCGTTCGGCGTGGCGCAGGCCCAGTGCGGCGGCGAGCGACAGCACGCAGGCGCGGGCGATGCCGGCGAGCGGGCCCTCGCTCAGGGGCGGGGTGATCAGTTCGCCGTCGAGCACGAAGAACAGGTTGCTGTAGGCGCCTTCGCAGACCTGGCCGCGCGCGTTGCACAGCAGCGCTTCGTCGGCGGCATGCGTCTGCGCTTCGTCGAAGGCCAGGATCGAGCCGAGGTAGTTCGCATGCTTGCATGCGGTCGGCGCTTGATCGGGCAAGGGGTGGATGCGCTCGCTGGCGAACAGGGTCGTGCCTTGCTCATGCACCTGGGCTTCGTACGTGCGCGCCGGCAGGCAGGCGGCGACCCAGGTCGGCCGATGCGCGCCGCTGCAGGACAGGCCGGCGCTGCGGCCGCGGCTCATCCACAGGCGCAGGGTCGAGGACGGTTCCTTGCAGGCGCCGATCACCGCGGCCGCGGCCGTACGCCAGTGCTGTTCGGACGGCGGGTCGAGGTAGCGCAGGGTGCGCGCGCCGTCCTGCAGCCGGCGCAGGTGTTCGTCGAGCAGGAACGGCATGCCGTCGTAGACCGGCAAGGTCTCGAACAGACCGTCGCCATACAGAAAGCCGCGGTCGAACACCGAGACCTTGGCGTGTTCGGCCTCCACCAACTGGCCGTCGAGCCAGATCATCGTTGCCAGCCCCAGGTACGGCGCAGTTCCAGCAGCATCAAGCGGTCCTTGCGCAGGGCGCCGAGGTCGGAGTCGGCCGGGCCGGTGAAGTGCTGCCAGCGCGCGAGCAGGCTCCAGCGATCGTCGAGGCGGTATTCGAGATTGGCGAACCAGGCGCGGCCGCGGCCGTGGGTGGTTTGCAGCAGGCCGACGTCGCCGCTGAGATCGCCTTCCAACGGTGCGCGGGTCAGGCCGAGGTAGAGCGCATCGCTGTTGGCGTGGTTCTGGAACCACACCGCGCGATTGGCGCGCAGTACGAAGTCGGGTTGGGCCGCGGCCGGACGGGTCCGTTCGGCGCGACGGTGCACGTATTGGGCCAGGCCGAGCCAGCCACCGTCGAAATGGCGTTCCAGGCCGAGCACGGCATAGAAGTAATCGCCGAGGCCGGCCGGTGGCGGATTCTCGAAGCGGGTATCGGCGATCTCGCCGCGCAGGCCCCAACGCTCGCCGAGCGAGGCGCTGAAATCGGCGCCGAGCACGCGCACTTCGGCCTGCGCCAGCTGCGGGCCGGCGGCATAGGCGAAGGCAGGCAGGATGGAATAGCCGCGCACCGCGCTGAGCGAGGCATCGAGGCCGTTGCCGGCATAGTCCAGGCGCAGCGCGTTGGTCGAGCCCGGCGCGCGAAGGCGGTCGCCGTGCAACGAAGGCACCGGCTTCCATAACGAGGACGGCAGGATGCTCGCGTGCAGCTTCGGCACGTGCAGCGCGGCCAGCGACCAGCGTTCGTGCAACTGCAGGCGCGCCGAGAGCAGATCGGTGCCGATGCGGTCTTCGTCGATGTCGCTGACCAGGGCGCGCATATTGCGCGGCGACAGGTTGTCGGTCGGGTTGAGCCGGTCGGCGCGGCCCCAGACGACGATCTGCCGCCCTGCGCGCAGTTGCAGCGGGCCGTGGGTGTATTCGACGAAGCCCTGGCGCAGCACCGGCGCGTCGTCGTAGGCGAGCTGACGGCTGCCGCCGGCGGCTTCGATCAGCCCGCGCCAGGCCTCGCCGCGCAGTTCGCTGCGCAGCCGCGCCGCCAGGCCGAGGCGCGAGCCGACGTCGTCGAGGTCGCGGCTGCCGCTGGCGGCCAGCGCGGCGCCGGAGGCGGTGCCGCTCCAGCGCAAACCGTCGGCAGCGTCCTCGGAAACGTCTTCGGTGGCGACTTGCTCTTGTGCGGACTCCGCGTTGGCCTCGGCCGCCACGACGACGTCCACGCCGGTCTGCGCCATCGCCGGTAGCGAAGCGCAGGACGCAGCGGCGACGGCGGCGGCGAGGGTCATACGGCGCATCACTGGCCCAGGCGCGATTCGACGAACAGGTCTTCGCGCAGGGGGCGGTTGCTGTTGACGTTCTTCAGGGTCAACACCGAGCTGCGCCCGCCCTTCGCCGCGACCATCTCGCGGCGGGTGGCGATGAGCTTGCCGGGCTGGTTGGCCACGACGACGTGGCCGGAGATGGTCTGACGCTTGAACTCCTGCCCGGACTTGTCGAAGTAGCGCACCGAGACCGCGGCGAAATCGTGCTTGCGCACGGTCGCGACGACCTTGGAATAGCCGAGCGAGGCTGCGGTCTTGGCATCGCGCGGCACCGACTGGACCACGTAGCAGCTCGCGTTGGCGCAAGGCTCGTCGGCGAGCAGGGCATGGGTGAAATCGGCGCTGTCCTGCGCCATCAGGTCGGCGTAGGCGAAGTCCGAGCCCATGAAGCTGTCTTTCTTGTTCGAGGCCAGGATGCGCCGGGTCTTGCCCATGCTGGGGAAATAGATCCACAGGTCGTCCTGGCTGGCGGCGTTCTCGTGCACCAGCACCGCGGTGCCGGCGACGTCGGCCGGCGCGGCGAAGCGGAACAATCGATGGCTGTCGACGGCGTCGGCCTGCAGCTTGTTGTAGACCACGCCGCCGCGGCTGCGCACGCGCTCGCCCTGGCGGATGCCGAGCTGGCTGTCGGCCTGCCAGTCGGCGACCTTCTCGATCGCGTTGCTGCGTTCGAAGACCTGTTGCGCGCTCGGCTTGGCGCCGTCCTGGGCCGGCGAGGCCAAGGAAACCAGTGTGGCCGCGACGCCGGCGAGCGCCGCACCGGCAAAGCGCAGGGTGAGGGGACGGATCATGGGGTCTCCTGGATCGTGTGGGTCGTCGACGCCGCGGCGGATTCGCGCGGCAACAAATGGCGCAGCAGGCCGACGCGCTCCAGGCCCATCAGCACCGCCGGCGTGAACAGGAACTCGCATAGCGCGCCGGCGCCGATCGCCAGCGCGGTGACGCCGCCGAACTTGGCCAGGCTCTGCACTTCCGACAGCATGTAGATGACGAAGCCGAGCACCAGCACGCTCGACAGCAGCAGCATCGCCAGGCCGGTGCTGGCGAAGGTGTCGCGCAAGGCCGCGGCCATGTCGTGCTTGCGCCGGTAGTGGTCGACCACGGTCTTGACGAAGTGCAGGGTGTCGTCGTCGAGGATGCCGATGGCGATCGCCGACACCAGCAGGGTGAACGGGTCCAGGAACACGCCGCCGAAGCCCATCACCGCCAGGGCGATGCCGACCGGCACCAGGTTGCACAGGGCCATGGTCAGGCCGAGCGTGGCCGAGCGGAACACCAGCACCATCACCGTCAGCACCACGAAGAACGACAGGCCGATGCTGCGGATCTCGTTGCTGGCCAGGTAGTTGGTCAGGCGCGACCACAGCGGCACCACCCCGGTGGTCTCGATCGAGCGGATCTGCGGCGTCTCGCGCAGGATGCGTTCGGCCTCGGCCTGGATGTCGCGGAACAATGGCTGGTACTGCGAGTCGGGCCGGTACTTCATGCGCAGGTTGATGCGCGCCTTGGCGTAGTCGCCGGTGACCAGCCGGGTCAGCTCGTCGGTGCCGGAGGACTCGAACAGGATCAGCGACTCGGCCACCTCGGCGCGCGAGTCCGGGATGCGGTAGGCGGCCTTGTCGCCCTCGTGCAGGGCCTGGCTGATCTCCATCACCACGTCGGCGATGCTGTAGGTCTTCAGCCCGAGCGCGCCATAACGCGCTTCCAGGCGGTCCTGCAGCTCGCGCATGCGCTTGAGCACCGCCGGGTCCTTGATCGATTCGCCGCCGACCCCGGCGCTGTCGACGATCAGCTCCATCGAGGCGGCGCCGCGCAAGGTCTGGTCGACGTAGGTGTAGGAGCGGTAGATGTCGGTGCTGGGCTTGAACAGGCCGACGTAGTAGTAGTCGGTAGTGACGCGGGCGACGCCGAAGCCGGCGATCGCGATCAGCCCGGCCAGCACCAGCAGCAACAGGCGCCAGCGCCGGGTCACGAAGCCGGCCAGCCAGTGCATCCCGCGCACCCGGCCGTCGAGCAAGCGCGCCGCGCGCTGCGCATCCGGCAACAAACGGAAACGGCTCAGCGCCAGCGGGATCAGCAGCCAGCCGATCAGCAAGGACGCGATCAGCCCCGCCGCCATCGAGATGCCGATGCCCTGCACCGGCCGGATCTCCGACCACGAGAACGACAGCAGCGCGCCGGCGGTGGTCAGCACCGACAGCGCGCTGGCGCCGGCGGAGTGGCTGAAGCCTTCGACGATGGCGCCGCGCAGGTCGCCGTGGGCGGCGTATTGGCGATAGATCTCGGCGAGCAGGAAGATGCTGGAGCCGACCCCGACCGAGATCAGGAACGAGGGGATGATCGCGGTGAGCATGCCGATCGGCGCGCCGATCAGGGCGCTGACCGCCATCGCCACCACGATCGACAGGGACGCCACCACCAGCGGCAGCAAGGCTACCGCCCAGGAGCGGAAGATCAGCCAGAACCCGGCCGAAACCAGGATGAAGGACAGCGTGCCGAAGATCGCGCTCTCGCGGTTGATGATGGTGAACACGTCGGCATCGATGATCGGCGCGCCGACCACGCGCATGTTCAAGCGCTTGAATTCCGGCGCCAGCGCACGGATCTTCTCGGCCAGCTCGATCTTGTAGACGATCTCGCCCGGCCGCACCCCGGTCTCGGCGAGGATGCCGAGATGGCGGCCGTCGCCGCTGATCAGGAAGTTGCGGTAGTAGGGATGGGCCAGGGCTTCGCGACGCTTGGCGGCCAGGGCGGAGCCATCCAGTCCTTCGGCGAGGAACGGGCCGACATCGAGGCCGCCGTCGTCGACGCTGGCGATATGCCGCACGTTGGCGATGGTGGTGACCTTGTTGACGTTGTCCATCGCGCCGATGCGCGCGCCGAGCTCGCGCACGCCGGCGATGAAGGCCGGCGTCCACTGCGCCGGCGCATCGATCACCAGGAAGCTGTATTCGTCGCTGCCGAAGTCCGCCTTGTACTGGGTGTATTTGATCAGCGCCGGGTCGTCTTGCATGAAGAACGAGTCGGGCGTGTTGTCGAAGCGCAGTTGGGTCAGGGCCAGGCCGGACAGCGCCAGCAACGCCAGCAGCAGGATCAGGCAGGTGCGCGGGTAGGCGAGGATGCGGAGGATCAGGGGGCGCATGGGGGCTCAGCCGTGGGCGGCGATGGGTTCGGGAAGGGAGCTCGCGCCGGTGATGCGGCTCAGCTCGGCGATCAGCGGATAGACGAAGCGCTCGCGCATCTGCGCCTCGCTCATCTGGCCCTTGTCGTACAGATAGACCAGGCGCAGATGGCCGCGGAAGGCGCTGACCTGCACCATCACCTCGCCCGGCGGGAACAACTGCGGGAACGAGTAATAGGTACGCACCGGGATCGGGCCGAACTGCTCCAGACGGGTGTCGATCGGGCCGACGTTGGTGCAGATCAGGTTGGCCCGGGTCAGCACGTTGGCGGCGAAGCGGATCGTCGCCGCCTTCGGCAGCAGCAGCGAGCTTTGGAACAGCAGGCGGAAGCGGTACAGCTCGGACAGGATCTCGCCGCGCTTCAAGGCGTCCAGGCGCGCGTTGGCCCGCTCGATCACCGCCTCGTCGTCTTCGTTCGGGTCCAGTTCCAGCGTGTAGGGCACCGCCACGCAGTCGTACAGCTTGTGCACGCGCGGGTCGTCGACGAAGCGGCGCAGGCTGAAGTTGTCGACGATGCGCAGCCCGTGCTTGAGGCGCTTGCCCTGGCGGCCGGCATCGGCCTGGGCGGTGCGCAGCAGGGCGAGCAACAACAGTGGATGGATGGTGCTGCCGCGGCGCGCGCCGGCGGCCTTGAGCGCCTCGAGCATCGGCGTCGGCAGCTCGATCATCAGCACATCGGTCTCGCCGCTGCGCTTGCCGGAGATCAGCAGACGCCCGGCCGGCATGACCAGGTCGTGGAAGAAACCGGCCACGCCCTTCCAGGCCAGGCGCAGCGCCTCGGCGCCGCGCAGCTTGGCCAGGAACAGGCGGTCGTGGTTGTGCTCGGGCAACTCGACCACTTCCGGGTCGAGCGGCAGCCCGGCCGAGAGGCGGCCGTAGGCCTCGGCGATGTCGCCGGAGAACAACTGCGCGGCCTTGCCGTCGGTGAAGGTGTGGCTGGTGAGGAACTGCAGGATGTGTTTCTCGGGCGTGCGGATGTAGATGAAGCGGAACGGGTGGCCGTCGCGGGTCGGCACGCGTTCGTTCCAGGCATTGCCGAGCAGCTCCGCGCGCAGCCGCGCCGGGTCGACGTTGATGCTGTTGCGCTGTTCGATCTCGATCGGCAGGCGCTGGGCCAGATGGCGCCAGCCCAGGATCACGCCGCGCTGGTACTGGACCGAGCGCGCGCGTGGGTGACGGTCGATGGTGTGCTCGATCGCGCGCTTGAGCAGGGCGAGGTCGGGCGCCGAGTCCAGTTCGATCCAGTCGCAGGAATTGGCGTTGCAGATCAGGTTGAGCTGAGCGTAGATCTGATTGAAGCGTCCAAGGCGAAAGTCGCGAGAGGTCGTCGGCGCCATGGGCTCAGCCCTCGTTGCCGGAGCGATAGGGGAAGTCGTTCTTCTCCAACTCGATCAGGTCCTGGCGGCCGAGCTCGTTGAACACGTCCTCGACCTCGGCGCGGAACTCGTTGCGCAGGGTCTCGTTGTCCTTGCGCTTGAGGCCGTAGGCGCTGAGCCGCGCGCCACGCGAGGTCGACGGCGGGCCGAAGAAGTTCAGGCCCTTGGCGTACCAGTTGGAGATCTTGATCCGCGCCTCGTTGGTCTCGCCCTTCTCGGCCAGGTAGGTGCGCAGCTCGGCGAAACCGAAGCCGATGTGCCCGCGCTCCTCGCGCAGGATGGTCTGGTTGGCTTCGGCCCAGGGCTTGAAGCTGGCTTCGCAGAAGTTGCCGACCATGAACTTGCCGGCGCGGTCGAGGAACATGTGGTTCAACATGATGTCGATCCACTCGTTGCTTTCGTCGCCGACGCTGAGCGGGCCTTCCAGCGAGGCGTCGTGCATCGGCCGGTGGGCGCGGCCCTCGGCGATGGCGATGGCCTGCTTCTCCGGTACGCCCATGCGCTCGAGCAGGTTGTAGATCAGATAGCTGTGCCGCGCTTCCTCGGCGATGATCTTGGCGAACACGCGGCGGCGCTTGTAGTCGGGCGCGTTGGCGATCCACTCGATGCCTTCGGTGGCGGCCTTTTCTTCGGAATAAGCCTGGATCGCCATCAACCGGATCAACTCATGGCGATATTCTTCCGGCACGTTGGGCAGGTCGGGAAAGTCGATCGAGCCGGGGGCGTAGTCGAACGCCGGGGCGTGGGCGTCGGCGATGGCGGTAACGGTGCTGCTCATGCGGAAGTCCTTGTC
Organism: Lysobacter sp. CA196; assembly: GCF_052078695.1. Lineage (NCBI taxonomy): Bacteria > Pseudomonadati > Pseudomonadota > Gammaproteobacteria > Lysobacterales > Lysobacteraceae > Lysobacter > Lysobacter sp. CA196. The sequence continues at coordinate 23,386 of NZ_JBQJIN010000008.1, forward strand.
GGTGAAGGGATAGGAAGATCAGATCTGGGCGGAGGTTGAAGCAGGGGCGGAGGCGGGCTCCACGGCAGGCATCAAGGCGTAGCGTTCGCGAACGTGGCGCTTGAGCACCTTGCCGGTGAGCCCGCGCGGCAGCTGTTCGCCGGGCGGCAGCACTTCGATGCGCAGGCCGTCGTAGCCGGGCACCTGTTGGCGCAGCCAGGTCTCGAAGGCGCCGGCGTCGGTCGGCTGGCCGGGGCGGCATTCGATGACCGCGCCGGCGCCGGTGCTGCGGTCGGCGCGGCTCAGTTCGACCACCGCCACGTCGGCCACCGCCGGGTGCTTGAGGATGCGTTCCTCCCACTGCAGCGAGTACACGCGGCCGTCGCCGACGCGGATCGAATCCACTTCGCGGTCGAGGTGGTAGTAGCCGCCGCCGCGGGTCTTGACCGCGACGTCGCCGGTCCACCACCAACCGTCGAAATGCACGCCGTGCAAACGGTCGTGGGCGTTCCAATAGCCCTTGAACAAGGTCGGGCCCTTGACCATCAGGCGGCCCGGTTGGCCGACCGGCAATGCGCGGCCGTCTTCGTCGGCGATCATGACCTTGGGGCTGACCATGGTCGGCTTGCCGACATAGCGGTCGTAGCGCTTGGTGAAGGAAAAGCTGGCCTTCATCAAGGCAGCGAAGCCGACCTCGGAGGTGCCGAAGAACTCCAGGTACATCGAACTCAGCAGGCGTTTGCCGAACACCCGCGCCATCGAGCCGTGCGCGGTGAGCTGGCGGATGTGCACTTCGTGGCTGGAGTCGCCGCCGGCCATCCAGGCCTTGACGTGCGACAGGTCGAAGCGCGACAGGCCGGCGTCGCACATGCCCTGGTAGACGTCGGGGAAGGACAGGATCAGCGAGCAGCGCTCGCGCTCGATGATCGACAGCAGTTGCTCGGGGGTTTCCTTCGCCGGCACGTAGCCGGGCACGCCGGCGGCGAGGCAACTGACGATGCTGGCCTGGGTGATGTGGTGGTTGGTCGGCGAGGCCAGCAGGATGCGGTTGTTGCGGGTGATCGGTTGGATCATCAGCTGACCCTTGGTGGCGCGGACCAGGCTGTAGGAGCCGTGCAGCACGCCCTTGGGGAAGCCGGTGGTGCCGGAGGTATGGACGATCATGACGTCGTCGTGCTGGTGCATGCGCACCGGCGCGAAGCCGTCGGCGCGCGGCGCCAGGCATTCGCTCAGGGCTACCTTGCCGGCGCCATCGGCCTGCACGGCGTCGGTGACGATGGCGACGCGGCGGCCCTGCGCGAGGGCATCGGCGTCCAGCCGCGGCAGCCGCTCGCGGTCGATGAACACCAGGCGCGCGCCGGTGTAGTCGAGGTAAGCGTTGAGGTCTTCGCTGCGCATGCCGCCGTTGATCGGCACGGTGATCGCGCCGGCGCGCATGATCGCCAGCGAATAGATCAGGTACTCGACGCCGTTGTCGAGATAGATCGCGACCCGGTCGTAGCGTTTCAGGCCGAGGTCGATCAGGGTCTGCGACAGCCGGTCCGACAGCCGGCGCAATTGTCCGGTGGTGATGGCCCGCCCGCCGACGCCGAAACGTTCCAGCGAGCCGGAGAAGCGCAGCACTTCGAAGTCTTCGCCATAGACGGCGATCGACTTCTCCAGCGCGTTGGCGACGGTCAGGCCGCCATCGAAGATGAACTTCAATCGGGACAGCATGGGGTCTACCTCAGGCGGGGAGGGTTTCGGCGGTGTGCGCAGCGGCCGACTGTTCCTCGGCGCGCCTGCGCAGCGGCGCGCGCTGCAGTTTTCCGGTGCTGGTACGCGGCAACGCGTCGACGAACTCGACCAGGTGCGGATAGCGCCGCGCATCCAGGCGGGTCTTGCACAGGGTGCGCAGTTCCTCGGCGAGGTCCGGCGAGGCCTGGTCGGACACCACCCAGGCCTTGGTGCGCAGGGTGCTGGCGTCCTCGGTGGCGACGCCGTCGGCGCTGGAGGTGATCGCCGCTTCGCGCACCAGCGGATGGCTCAGCAGCACTTCTTCCAGATCCAGCGGCGAGACCCACTGCCCGGCGACCTTGAACATCTCGTCGTGACGGCCGCAGAAGTGGAAGTAACCGTCGCCATCGCGCCAGAACACGTCGTTGGTGCAGTACCAGCCGCCGTGGAACCGGCTGCCGGCGTTGCGGTCCTGGCGCGACACCGACAGCGACGGCCCGCGCAGCCACATCACCCCGCGCTCGCCCTTGCGGCAGGGGCGGCCGTCGTGATGGCGCAGCACCGCATCGAAGCCCGGCACCAACTTGCCGGTCGAGCCCTGGTAGTCGCCGTCGGCGACGTTGCTCAGATAAGTCGAGAAGGCTTCGGTCGAACCCAGGCTGTCGAGCAGGCGGATGCCGTGGCGCTGCAACCAGCGCGTCGCCACCGCCTGCGGCAGGCGTTCGCCGGCGGCGATGCACAGGCGCAGGCTGTTGCGCCCTTCGATCCGGCCCGACAGCGCCTCGTCGTCGAGCAGGTACTGATACACGGTGGGCACCGCGAACATCACGGTCGGGCGCGCGGCGACGATCAGCTCGGCGACCACCGCGGCCGAGATCTTCTGCGGCGCGATCACCGCGGTCGCGCCCTTGAGCAGGGCGATCAACAGGTTCTGCAGGCCGAACGCGAAGCTGGTGCGCGACGCCGAGAACAACACATCGCTGACCCGCAGGTCGAGCAGGTGCGCGGCGTAGCGTTCGGTGGCGACGATCGGGTCCAGGTGCCGGTGTTCGATCAGCTTGGGCTGGCCGACCGAGCCGGAGGTGAACACCGCGAAGGCGTGGTCCAGCGGCCCGGTCGGCGAGGCCAGCAGCGGTTCGCACTCGGCGCCGGTCGGCGCGGCGCAGACCGCTTCCAGCGGCAGTACCGGTGCGGCCGGGTGGATCTCCGCGAAGCGTTGCCGCGCCATGGGGTCGGCGACGACCAGGCTCACCTCGGCCTGTTCGAGCAACCCGGCGATGTCGCGCGCCGGCAACAGCGGATTGATCAGGGTGCAGACTGCGCCGAGGTGCATCACCGCGAGCAAGGTTGCGACGTGCTCGATGCCGTCGTGGGAGATCAGCGCGACCCGCTGTTGATAATGCACCCCGGCCGCCGATAAACGACGCGCGCAGGCGGCGATGCGTTCGGCGAGTTGGACATAGCGGATCTCGCCGCCTTCGTGACGGATCGCGATCTTGTCCGGGTAGGCGCGCGCTGCGCCGGTCAGCAAATGCTCGGTGACGTTGAAGTGCGCCGGCAGCGCACGCTGCTGGGTGAACAGACGCGCCTCCGGCGAAGCGTCGCTGTGCACCCGGCTGCGCTTGAGAAAGGCCTGCAGCCACGACAGCACCGCCTGCCGGTCTACGCCCCGGCCGGCCTGCAGGTCGCCGCCGCAGGCGCCCACGCTGGCGGTGCGCTCGAAGCGCTTGTCGCCGTACAAATAAGGACGGTAGTGGGCGACGCGGCGGGCGAACTCGACTTCGCGCCGCGACAGCGGCTGCTCGGCGAGTTCTTGCGCGCTCGCCATGGTCAGGGGCACGCCGGTGGCCTCGGCGACGCTGGACAGGAAGTCGGCGGTCGGCACGGTGGTGGCCGAGACCAGGTGATAGATGCCCCTGCGGCTGGCCGGGTTGGCGTCGATGGCGAGCATCTCGGCCACGCACACGTCGACCGGCACCAGGTTCAGGTGCGCGTTCTCCGGTGCGGCGAAGCGCAGGCTGCGCGGCGCCGCGGCACCGCGCTGCGACGACCAGAACTCTTCCAGCAGTTCGCAGAACTTGTACAGGCCGCTGTCGCTGGCGCTGAGCCAGGTGCGCGAATGGCCGACGATGATGCTGGGACGCAGGACTCGCCAGGCCAGGCCGGCGGCCTCGGCGCGTGCGACGATGCGGCGCTCGGCCTCGAACTTGCTGCGCTCGTAGGGGTTGGAGAACGTGGCCGGCGCCTGCGGCTCCAGTCGTTCGGCGATGCCGCCGCTGCGGTCGCCGCAGACATAGGCGGTACTGACGTAGTTGTAGTCGCTGCAGCCGGCGGCGATCGCCAGTTCCAGTGCGTGGGTCGCGCCCTGGGTGTTGATGCGTTCGAGTTCGCCGGCTTCGGATTCGGTGAAGCGCACGGTCGCGGCGACGTGCCAGAAGGTGGCGTCGCCGCGGCCGGCGACGGCTTGGGCGATGCGTTCGGCGAGGTCGGGTTCGGGCCGCAAGGGGTTGCCGCTCACCACTTGCAAACGCGTCAGTGCGTCTGCGTGCAAGGCCTGGCCGCAGGTTTGCGCGGCCAGGCGCACCGCGGTGACGACCCGCTGCCGCGCTGCACCGCCATCGCTGCGGGCGATGCAGACGACATGCGCCTCGGGCTGGCCGAGCAGCAGTTCGAGCACGAGGTGAGAGCCCAGGTAGCCGTTGGCCCCGGTGACGATATGACTGCGTTGCATGCTTAAGTCCCTAGCTGCGCGACGGGAACGACGGGTGCGTCGGTGTGCGGCGAACGCTCGCCGGGAATTCGCCAGGCTTCGGCGTCGCCGCCGGCGCAGCGCGCCACCGCGCGCATCGGCGCGCGTGCCTTGACCAGCAGTTCCTCGAATTCGCCGTCGGCATCCGACAGCGCGATCACCGCGCCGCCGACGCCGAGTTCCAGGCTGCCGTCCTGGTGGACCAGGGTGCGGATCACCATGCTCAGGTCGGCGGCACCGTTGAGCGACAGATAGCCGATCGCGCCGGAATAGATGCCGCGCGCCGAGGCTTCGAGGGTGTCGATGATCTCCAGGGTGCGGCGCTTGGGCGCGCCGGTCATCGAGCCGCCCGGGAAGGTGGCCTGGAGCAGGTCGATCACGTCCAGCCCGGCGCGCAGCTGCGCGCGCACCGTCGACACCAGCTGATGCACCGAGGCGTAGCTCTCGACCTGCATTAGCTTGGGCACCCACACCGAGCCGACCTCGCAGACGCGGGCCAGGTCGTTGCGGGTCAGGTCGACGATCATCAGATTCTCGGCGCGGTCCTTCTCGCAGTGCTTGAGTTCGGCCAGGACCGCGCGATCGTCTTCCTCGCGGGCCGAACGCGGGCGAGTGCCCTTGATCGGCTTGATCTCGACCACGCCGTTCGGGCTGAGGCGCAGGAAGCGCTCCGGCGAGGAACTCAGTACGTCGAAGCCGTCGTGGCGCAGCAAGGCCGAATAGGGCGCGGGGTTGATCTGGCGAAGGTGGCGATACAGCTCGACCGGGTCGAGATCGACCTGTGCGCGCAAGCGGTTGGTCAGGCAGACCTCGTAGGTCTCGCCGTCGCCGATCTGCTCGAAGCAGCGGCCGATGCGCTCGCTGTAGGCGGCGCGGTCGAGTTCGAGGTGGAACTCCACCGGCGCCTCGCGCTCGCCATGACGCAACGGCGGCGCGGGCGGCACCGTGTCGAGGCGTGCGGCGATGCGCTCCAGCCAGGCGGCGTCTTCGCTTGCGCGCTCGGCCGGGCCGGTCGCGACCGCATGCCAGCAGCGCTCCAGGTGGTCGTAGGCGAGAAAGCGGCTGACGAAGCGCAGGAACAGGTCCGGTTGGCGCGAGCGATGCGGGCCGCCGACTTCGGTCAAGGCCTTGAGCTCGTAGCCGAAATAACCGACCCAGCCGCCGACGAAATCGAACGGCAGGGTCTCGCCGCCGTGCAGCGCGACCGCGAGGCCGTCGCGGACCTGCCCGAACAAGCGTTCGCCTTCGCCCGCGTCGTCGCCGTCCTGCCCGACCCGATGCACCAGACTGCGCGCGCCGGCCTCGTGGCCGTCGCCCATGAAGCTGAAACGCGAATAGCCGGGGCGCACCGCGCTGGAGTCGAGCCAGAACGCGGCATCGCTGGCGGCGAAGCAATCGAGGAACACCGATTGCGGATCGGCCTCGGCGGCGATGCGCCGCGACTGGATGCGCCAGGCCGTCGCCGGTGCCGGCCGCGCGGTCTCCGGCTCGCTGCCGGCGGCGCTGTCGCCGCTGCGGCGCCTGCGCTTGCGCAAGGTGTGGCTGCGCGCAAGCTCGATGAAGTTGTCGATGATCTGGTGGCCGAATTCGGTGTGGATCGACTCGGGATGGAACTGCACGCCCCACAGCGGGCGGCTGATGTGTTCGAGCGCCATCACCAGGCCGTCGGCGGTGCGCGCGGTGACACGCAGTCCCTCCGGCAAGGGCTCGGCGGCCATCAGCGAGTGATAACGCACCACGTCGAACGGCGAAGGAATGTGCGCGAACAGCGCGCTGCCGTCGTGTTCGACCGCGCTCAGGCGCCCGTGCATCGGCTCCGGCGCATGCACGATGCTGCCGCCGAAGGCGTGCACCATGGCCTGGTGGCCCAGGCAGATGCCGAGCACCGGCACGGTGGCCATGGCCAGCACATCGTTGCTCACGCCCATGTCGGCGGCGCGTTCGGGACGGCCCGGGCCTGGGGAAATCACGATCGCGTCGTAGTCGGCGGCGTCGATCTGCGCCCACTCGATGCGGTCGTTGGCGATCACCGTGGGCGGCGTGCCGTTGGCCTCGCCCAGGTAGTGCGCGATGTTGTGGGTGAAGCTGTCGTAGTTATCGACCAGAAGCACTCTCAACTTTTCCACTGCGCTTGGCTCCTTGCTGATCGGCTGGGGGCGGTTTTCGAAGAGAGTCGGTCGGCGAGCGCGCAGGCGAAGCGGCGCGTCGCGCGATTGGAAGCGTGCGATCGAAAACTGGAAAATTTAGGCGAAAACTCGCCTGTACCGCATTCGCATGCGGCGACAGGCTTGCTGCGTTTAACCCCTGAAACCAGCGACTATGCGCGGGCGCGGCAGTCGGCGATCACGATGGATGCCATGCCGTTGGCCTCGCGCGGTCAGGCGCGATGTCGTGGATGAAGTGGTGGTGTTGCAGAAGCACTCTCGATCGTTCCCTGTGCGTGTCGCTCCTTGTCGATTCACTATCGAGTATCCAAAGCAATCGCGTCAACATGCGTTGTTCGATGCAGTTGACTAAATTGTGTGATCCGAACTGAGGAAACGAATCTGGGTAAAAAAAGGAATATTCGCGTGTTTCATAACTGATCGATCGCTTGTGCGAAAGCCGTGAAAAATACGGTTTTTCATTAGTCGAAGGTCGATATAAGACTTTCGGCGTACGTCCCGCGTGTGACTGTCGTCTTGTGCGTTCGGAGATCGCCGGGCATGAAGAAACGTGAGGGCGGCGTGTTCGAAAGTGATCGATTGCCGGCTTCGCCGTCGGTGTGCGACAGATAGAGGCGTCGATGTTTCAACTTGATGTGGATCGCCTTTTTCGCCGCGAATCTGTGATTGCGTTCATCGCCGGCGAACGATGCCGATCAAGTTTGCGATGCGCCGCGCAGCTTCGCGATCCGGAGGCGTCGAGCGCCAGGCACGAGGTATCCATGTCATTCGCGCAGGTATACGAAAGCCCCGTCGCATCGGCCGATATCGCGCGCTGCGGTCGGTCGCGGCCTGTTATCGGTGTCGATGCGATGAAGTCGGCGATTGCATCGCCGATGCGGTGCGGAAGCCATCGGTTCGGCACAAGTTTCCGTACGCCAAGGTTCGGAGCCGACATCGATGGCGAGGCGCCATCGATGCGGCCGTCATAAGCGAGGCAGGCGATTCGATGGGACAGCAGGCAAACCGCCTCGCTCGCGCAGCGCGAGTGGCGAGCCGCCGGTCTATGCCGTCAGCGCAAACGCACCCGTGTCGAGTGTCGGATGCGCGATCGGGTGGGCGAAGCTAGGCGATGCGCCCTGCGGCCGATACGTGCCGCGTCGACCGGGGCCGGGCCGGTCGGCAGGATCAGTCGGCGCCGTCGAGGCAGTCGGCGTGTTGCTTGAGTGCGCGGCGGGCGTAGTAGGCGAAGGTGACCTGGCTGCGCTTGGGGGTGGAGATCCAGTCGTGGGCTTCGCGCGCCAGCGCCGGCGGCAGCGGCTTGATCTCGCCGGCGGCCATCGCCAGCAACTGCATCTTGGCGGCGCGTTCGAACAACGCGGCAAGTACGCAGGCTTCTTCCACGCTGGCGCAGGCGACGAGCTGGCCGTGGTGGGCGAGCAGGATCGAGCGCTTGTCGCCGAGCGCCCTGGAAATGATCTCGCCTTCTTCGTTGCCGACCGGGATACCCGGCCAGTCCTTGAGGAAGGCGCAGTCGTCGAACAAGGGACAGATGTCCATGTGCGAGACCGTCAGCGGCACTTCCAGCATCGACAGGGCGGCGATGTGCAGCGGATGGGTGTGGATGATGCAGTTAACGTCCGGGCGCGCGCGATAGACCCAGCTGTGGAAGCGGTTGGCCGGATTGGCCATGCCGTCGCCTTCGAGCACGTTCAAGTCTTCGTCGACCAGCAGCAGGTTGCGCTCGCTGATCTCGTCGAACCCCAGGCCGAGCCGCTGGGTGTAATAGGTGCCCGGGGTTTCGGCACGAGCGGTGATCTGGCCGGCCAGGCCGGAATCGTGACCGGCGTCGAACAGTATCCGGCAGGTCAGGGCGAGCTTCTGGCAGGTGCTCCAGGTGTTGTCCGGCAGCAGCTGTTGCATGCTGCGCTGCGCTTTCGCGACCAGTTCGTCCTTGCCTAGCTGCAGGGTGGTGGCCATGGGCTTCCTTGGCGTGCTGCCGTTCGCGTCGCATCGTGCGACATTGGGATGCGGGTTCGAAGATGCGCCGTCGTGCACCCGGGCGCAGAACATACCGAGTGCGGCGTCAGCTGTCACCCGTCGGGCCGGGCGGGGTTCCCTGCTCGCTGAGCTTATAGAGGTAGGCCTGCACCGGACCGCCGTCCTTGCGCTTGGCCGTGGTCAGCACGCGCTCGTAGCCCTCGCCCTCGAATTCATCGAGGCGCGCCCAGTGCTCGGGCAGGCGGTCCGATTCGAACAGCAGGCCTTCGACCTCGGCGCCATCCGGCTCCAGCACGATCCCGGGATAGCCGACCGCGGCCCCCCAGCCCTCTTGCAGCAAGGTGCCGGTCACGCTGGCCGGCTCCCACTTGCCGGGGATGCCGGCGAGGACGTGTTCGTTCGGCCGTCCCGGCGCGAGCGTTCCATAAACGAAAAGTCGGTGGGTCATGGTTCGGTCGGACGTTGGGGAGCGCCAAGCTTCGCACGGCTGCGCCGGTCGGTCGCGTCCGAAGCCCGGGCACTCGAGCGCGCCTTGATCGAGTCGCCGTCGAGGCGAGCGGGTTTGAAGTTCGTTTCACATCGGCTGCCTAAGGTGCGTTCGACTGCAATCGGAAGAGCGGGACGATGCGAACCGGCTATTGGAAAAAACGGAAGACTGCGCTGCTGGCGGCGCTGTGCACGCTGTCGCTGCTGGCCGTTGCCGGCTATGGGTATGTCGCCGGGTTTCGCCTGGACGAACAGCGCTTGGCCGACTCCGCCAGTCGCGCCTCCGATCTGTCGTTCGTTCGCGTGGGCGTGAGCGAATCGCGCGGCCGGGTCCTGGCCGTGTTGACCAGCACTGCCATGATCGGCGCCTCGGGCAAGAAAGCCGGGTTCGAACTGACCGAGCTGTCGCGCGCCTATTACGTGTTCGTCGCGAACGGCTTCGAGGTCGACATCGCCAGCCCGCTCGGCGGCAAGCCGCCGATGCGGCTCGACGACGAACTGGTCGCCGCCGACTACGCCTTTCTCAACGACGCGCAGGCCATCGCCAAGCTGGATCGTTCCCTGACGTTGGCGCAGGTCGATGCATCGCGTTATGCCGCGGTGTACTTCGTCGGCGGAAAAGGCGCGATGTTCGACTTTCCCGGCAATCGCGAAATACAACGCATCGTCGCTGCGGTGCACGCGAATGGCGGTGTCGTCGGCGCGGTCTGTCACGGCCCGGCGGCCTTGCTCGAGGTGCGTCTCGGCAACGGCCGGCGCCTGATCGATGGCAGGCGCATGACCGGCTTCAGCAACGACGAAGAGCTGTTCCTGTTGAAGGATGCACGCAGGCTGTTTCCGTTCCTGCTGCAGGACCGCATCGCCGACCGAGGCGCCCGCTACGTCGAAGGCCCGATCTATCTCGACAACACCGTCGTCGACGGTCGCCTGGTCACCGGTCAGAACCCGTGGTCGACCTGGTCGGTGGCCGAGGCGATGGTCGCTGCGCTGGGCCACGTGCCGGTGTCGCGCGAGCGCACCAGCGAAGAGGTCGGGGTGCGGCTGCTGAACGTCTACTACCGGGAGGGCCGGGCCGCGGCCGATCGCGCCAAGGCGCAGGCGGCGCAAGCGGACCGCCGGATCCTGCTGATGCATGCCTTGGTCGCGGCCATGCAGTACCGATGGCGCGATGCCTTCCATATCCAGCGCCTGGCTCGGCCGTGAGGCTTGCGTCGGTAACGCCTCACTGTGGCCGTGGCAGCGAGACTCCCGGCGCCCGTGCTGCTTCCATCGCGGGGGCTTCGCCTCGCCGATGCGGTTGCCGCCGCGTCCAGAACGCCGAATCGACCCAGCGGGTTTCCATGGCGTAGTAGGCGCATTGTTGTTCGCGATAGACGCGGTGGATTTCGCGTAGATGAGCCGCGTATCGGTCGGGCGCCATGGTGTCGCCGTGCTCGTGAGCGAGCAGTGCTCGTGCGCAATGCTGGCCGGTGTAGAGCGCGTTGCCGATGCCTTTCGACGACAGCGGATCGAAGGCGATGGCGCTGTCGCCGGCGGCGAGCCAGCGGTCTCCCGCAGCGCGATCGAGTTCGGCGCTGCTGGCATCGGCGCCGTGAGCACGGCCATGCGGACGATAGCCGTGTGCCTCGCACAGCTTGCGCAACGGCGTGGTCCGCGACAGTTTTTCCCACAAGCCGTCGCCATCGAGCAAGGCCCGCCGATCGATGAGGTCGGGATCGGTCAGGAACGCGGCGATGCGCTCCCCGCCCGGCAGCAACACGCTGTACCACCATCCGTCCTCCACCGCTTCAACCAGGGTGCGGCCGTCGCAGTCGCTGTCGCGTTCGCTGCGCAAGCGCAGGTAGTAGGCGAGCATGCGGTCGTGCTCGATCCGCGCGGCCCCCAGCGCGCGCGCAAGCGCGGCCGGGCGGCCGCTGGCATCGATCAGCCAGGATGCCCCAATCCTGTCTTCGTCGCCGTTGCGTCGGCGCAGGCGCAAACGATGTGGCGCCCGTTCGCCCCCGCCCGGCGTCGTATCGGGCCGTAACTGAGCGGATTCGACGACTTCGGCGCCCGCATCGCGAGCCGCGGCCCGCAGCAGTGCATCGAATCGAACGCGATCGAGCTGCAATCCATGGCCGTGCAATTGAAAAATGAAGTCGTTCGCGCGGGGTGCTTCGGCGCCCCACGCCGCGATCGTGCCGTGGGCCGGGCGATGCCCGTCGGCGAGCACGCGTTCGAGCAGGCCGAGTTCGCGCAACAAACTCCGTGCCGACGGCGGCAGGCCTTCGCCGATGCGAAACTCGCGTCCGCCGCCGCTATCGGCCAGCAGTACGCGCACGCCGGCACGGGCCAGCACGATCGCGGCGGCGGCGCCCGCCGGGCCGCCGCCGGCGATCGCCACCTCGAAGGCGTTCGTGCGCATGCGCCTCAGCCGCGCGGGCGCCCGCGCGGCACCGGCAGCGGAGCGGCTTTGGCCTCTTCGTGCGAATCGAAGTTGGCGCCGCGCGGCAGCGGTCGTGCTCCAGCGGCCGTCTTCCGGTCCTTGAGCAACGGTGCCGCCCGTGCGGTTTCGATGATGCTGGCGGTGTCGGCGGCCGCGACGTCGGGTCCATAGGACGCCACCATCATCGTCGCAGGGAACTGCGCTTCGCCGCTTACGCCGGGACGCTGTTCGACCAGGCCCATCGAGCCGAAGATCCGCACCATCTGCATCATCTGCTCGGCAGTGGTGCCGTGCAGCGGCTTATTCCAGTTGGTCCGGTCGGTAAAGGCCTCGATACGTCGATTCATCGGCTGCTGCGGATCGATCACGATCGCGTAATCGTCGGTACTGAGCACATGGTTGGGTACCCGGGCGGGCCAGAAGGTCGGCGCGAACGGGTCGTAGTCGGTGTCGTAGCCGGCGCGGCAGAACGCGGTGTCGGCCTGCCAGGGCAGCCCCATCCAGCGATTGATGTCGCCCGGCGATTGCGCATGCAGCGGGCCCTTCGCGGACAGGGCCGTGGCTTGATTCAGAGTGGCGCCGTAGTCTGGCTCGGGCGAACCTTCGGGACGCCGGCGGATGCGGTAAGGCTTGTCGTACAAGCTGAGATGGCGCATCGGCCAGGTCATTTCGCAACCGGGATGGAAGGCGTCGGCGAGGCAGAAGTCGAGCGCGGCGCGATCGAGCATTGCCGGCTGCCCGGCCAAGGGCACCTCGTCGATACTGGCCGGCGGTTTGCGTTCGTGCGTCCAATCGTCCTGGAAGTCGCCGTTCATCCAACGCTGCAGGATGTCGTACTGGGTTCCGCTGATGCTGGCGTTCTGACGCGGGCTCTCGCCTGCGGGGACCTCCATCGCATCGCCGTACAGCCAGGGCCACGGTAACTGGTTGCCATCCGGTGGGTTCGGCGGGCGGAAGCTGTTGAAGACCTGTCGGCGCAGTTCGGCATTCGGATCGTAGTCGCCGGCCGGCGGCAGGGCCGACAACTTCGCGATCAGGTCGGGGCTCTCGAAATCGTAGCGGCCGTTGTGGCCGAACAGCGTCGCGAAGCCCTGGTTGACCCATTGCAGGCCGGACAGGCGGTGCAGGATCGGATAGACGTCGTCGACGAACGAGATGGCAGCGGGGCCCGGCAGCCAGCCGGCCTGCACGAACAGATCGTAGAGCAGGTCGTGCATGGTGCGCTCGGCCTTGACCTGCGGCGCGTAGTTCGGCGGTGCGGTCACTACCCAGGCCGATTCCACCGGGATCGCTTGTCCTTCGATGGTCACCGTTGCCGAGACCGGTCCGTCGCAGGTGTCGTCGTACCAGCCGTCGGCGTTTATGAAGGAGTTTCCGTCGGTCGGGATGAAGATCGGGGTGCCGTTCGGCGATGCCGATACGCCATGGCCGCCGAGGAACAACAGACGGCCGCTGGCGTCGGTCTGCAGTTCGCCGATCTTGACCGGCACGCTGTCGAACTGGCCGACGCAGGCGACCGGCGCGGCGTTGCGCCCGGCGATGCTTTGCATTCCTGCATCGATCACCAGGGTGCCGCGGTTGGCGACCGTTGCATTGCGCAGCGGCAATACGGTGGTCGCGGCTTCGGGGATGTCCATAGCGATCTGCCACTGGTACCACGCCGCCTTGCTGTTGGCGACGTGTACGTCCCAGCGGATATCGGCCCAGTCGCAGGTCAGCTCGCGTACCGCCTCGCCTGCGGAGTTGTAGCCATAGATGCGGAACTGCACCGCCTCGCGTTTGAGCGCGCCGCTGGCATCGCGATAGAAGCCGGACGCCTGCGGCGGCGGGTCGGCGACTTGCGGACCGATATAGAACGCATCCGCGCTGTTGCCGACGCGGGCGATGCCGATGGCCGGGTGGATCGCGGCGCGGACGACGCGCGTGTCCTTGGCTTTCGGATAGTCGACGCCCGGCGCGTACTCGGCAGGGCGCGGCGCGGCCGGCTCGGCGAGCGCGATGCCGTTGACGTTGCGGCGGTTCGCCGCCGAAGTCCGATAGACGACCTTGCGCGCGTCGGCGATGCTGCCCAGCGGCATATGCTCGGGCAATGCGTGCCAGGGGTTGAAGGCCAGATTCTCGCCGTAGCCCGACTGGCCGCGTGCGTTTAGATCCTGTAGCGGCAGTTCAAGCGTGCCCAGTTGGATCGGCGGGCTGGCCTGCTCGCTCCAGCGGACGGTCGCTGCGTCGATCGGCATGTCGCGATCGTTGCTCTGGAACTGGACCAGAAAGCGGAACCGGGCCGGTCCGCGATGCATCCTCGCGTGCAGATCGGCGCGCAGATAGAACGGGTCCTCGTAGTTCGGCGGCGCATCGGGCGCCGGCGCATCCAGGGGCTCTAGCTTGTATTTGACGGCGCGGCCTTCGCCGAAGCGCGACGGCAGCACGCTCCAGTAATCCGTGGTCAGCACGGACTCGACCGTTTTCTCCATGTCCTCGAGTATTCGCGCCGTGGTCGGGTGCGCCTGCAGGTACTCGTCGCCCTGGCCATGCAGCGACTGGCAGGTGAACTCGCACATGTCCTTGGCGGTGTCGACGAAGAATACGTCGTGGTTCTGCAGGATGAAGTCGTGGGTCGTCGCGTCTTGATCGGGTTCCAACAGTTTTCGGCCTTCGACGCCGAACAGCTTGAGGGCGATGCCCGTGGTGCCTTTGAGATCGGGCTGCCCGGGTTGCACGTCGGCAGAGAAGCGCACCCACGCTGGAAATTCGGGCCCCTGGGCGAACACGCCGACACGCAGCGATTCGGGCAGGTCGGGATTCACGACGAATCGACCGTGTGCGGCGCCATGCAGGCGCAGGAACACCGGACGGGTCGCCGGATCGCGGCCGGCGGCCATGCCCCGGCCCTGGTAGTAGTCGACGAACAGTGCGGTGAGCGCGGAAATCGGATCGCTATCGCAGCCGCATGGGCTCGGCGGCAGGATCGGCGGAAGGCGGACCGGCGTCTTGCCGGCGGACTCGCCGCTCGCTGGCGTGGATGCGGATGACGCGGATGTATTCGACATGCCAAGCCCCTGGTTGGTCGTTGTGTGGATTACCCTCAGCTGCTGCGAAGATCCGAGAACGAGACCTGTAGATGCCGACGTCCAGGCATCACTTGGCTCGAACGATTTTCCTTCCTCCGCCGCTGCCGACCAATACAACGCCGGCCGAGTCGGTCACCGGCCAAGCGTCCGCTGCGGGCGACTGTTCGAGTCGATCGTGTGAGCGTCCAGGCGATGCGTACCCGCGCGAAGGCGAGCAGGCGCGCGCAGTCCGACCGCCAGGTCGGTTGCCGAAAATCGGAATGCAAGTCGCAGGCTTCGATGGTGCTGCGCCGATCGACTCGCGACGGCCCGCACAGACGCTGCTGGTGTTTGCTGTTGAGCTGTGCCGGACCGTACCCACGCAGCGGGTGCACGCGCAGTCGGCTGCGCCTGTATAAAGCAGGCGAATGAGTTTTGAATGCTCTCGTCAGCGACGAGGATTGGACGGTCGCGAGCGCGCGACCGTCCAGGCCGGCCGTATTACTTCAGCACCTGCGCCGCCTCGACGATCTCCACGCCCTGCATCTGTCCCAGCAGGTCGTCGAACCAAGGCTTGTGAGTCCTGCCGACGATCGACAGTACGCGCGCGCCCGGGCGTTCGCGGAAGGCCGCGCGGATGTTGGCGACCATGCGCAGGTTGCGGGTTTCCCAGCCGGCCACGTACAACCGGCCGTAATGCTCGGGCGAGGTGTCGCGCAAGGCGGAGCCGAAATCGCCGTCGACCACGACGCGCAAGACGTCCGGACGGTTGACGTAACGGTACAGTCCCAGCATGTCGCCGCTCTTGGCCAAGGCTGCCTCGCGTTCGAGGACCTGGCCCATCGGTGCGGCGGCGGTTTCCCACGCGGCCTGGACCGCCTTTCCGTACGCGGCTTCATCGGCGATGTCGACGTTGTCGCCGGTGTGGTCGTCGGTCGCGTGGACGCGTTGCAGACCCAGGCGCGCGGCCAGGCGCGCACCGATTTGCAGGCTTTCGTCGTTGTACAGCATGGCCTTTTCGAGCGACGCGACCAGGACATCGTCGAGGCCGTCGCCGCTGCGGCGCTCGGTCTGCGGCAGTTGCAGCCATTGCACCAGGGCCGATGCCTTGTCGTTGGCGGCCATGAACACCGCCGCGAGGCGCCGGCGTTGTGCGGATGTGGGCGCCGCCGGCCAGTTTTTCAGCGTCTTGTGCGCTTCGGCGATCGCCGCCGGCGCGTCCAGCCCGGTTGCGGCCTTCGCCGCGTCGGTCTTGCGGCAGTACGGCGCCATTGCTTGCGCACCGTAGATCGCGGGATGACGCGCGGCCAGGTCGCATTGCTCGCCGGAGATCGCCTCGATGGTGATGACCTCGGGCTTGAACGCGGCCAGGCGATCGATCACCGGCGCCAGCGATTCGCGCTTGAAGTCCTTCGGCAAGTCGCTGAGGTGCACCGAGCCCAGCACCAGCACTTGCGTGGTCGGTCCGGGCATGCGTTGGTCGAGCGTGGACAGGTCGACCTGTGCGACGGCATCGCCCCAACCCGACAGGCCGATCAACAAACCGCAGACCGCAAGTGACTTTTGCAAGGGGGACTCCTGAGGGCGAGCGCCGGGGCGGCGAGCCGGCATGGTACTCAGGCGCCGAGGCAGCGACCAGGGACGATCGGCATGGTTGCGCATGCGGGACGATGCGGCGCGACCGGGCCTGCTTGCCACTGTCGCGGACGTTCGTGTATCTATGCGCGTCGACTACATCAGGGAAGGATGCGATGCGTATTTCAGGATGGGCATTGGCGCTCGTCAGCGCTGTGGCGGTCGCCGCGTGCGGCCAGGATCGGGCCGCGGACGCCGCGCCCGCGACGCCGCCGGATCGAGCCGCCTCGACCGCCGCCACGGCCACCGACGGCGAAACCGATGGCGAGGCCGCCGCCGACCGCGCCGCCGCCGACGCCTTCCCGGCGATCCCGCTGATCGTGGTACCCGAGATCGTCGGTGTGACGCCGGCGCAGCGGGCGTTGGAATCGTCGATGCAAGAGATCCTCAATCCGATCGCCGGGATCGGCGTAAGCCCGGCCCGCTGCGACGCCGGCGGCGGCCTGATACGCGACGCCGGCATCACCAGCGTCGACGCGCAAGGCAATCTGAGCCGCAACGGCGACGGCGGCATCTTCCGTATCGCCGCCGACGGCAGCGGCACCGCCAACTTCGAAGGCGGGCTGGTCGTGGTCAACCGCGACGGCAGCGGCAGCATCAACGGCGGCGAAGACGGCGACGACGATGCCGTCGTTCGCGTCGAGGCCGACGGTTCCGGCAGCTACAACGGGCCGGCGGGCATGATTACCCTGGATGCCAAGGGCGCCGGCACCTGGAACGGCGAGGGCAGTCTGATCCGCAACAACGGCGACGGCAGCGGCACCTGGAACGGTCCCCTGGGCCTGGTCACGATCAACAAGGACGGCTCGGGCACCTGGAACGGTCCGCAGGGGCTGATCCGCAACAATGGCGACGGCACCGGCCAGGTCGGCACGCCGGCGCGCAACGTCAAGATGGAACCGCTGGCGAAGGTACCGCCGGCCGGGCGCTTCCCGCCGATCAAGAAGTTCGCCCCGCCGGGCGCGCCCTGCGGCTATCTGATCACCCTCAACGACCGAGTGCTGTTCGACTTCGACAAGTCCGACATCCGCGCCGACGCGGCCAAAGTGCTCGATACGCTTGCCGGCGCGCTCAAGGAGATCGAGTCCGACGGTCTGCAGAGCGGCCTGGAGATTGGCGGCCATACCGATGCCAAGGGCAGCGACGACTACAACCAGTCGCTGTCGGCGCGCCGCGCCGACGCGGTGGTCGAGGCCCTGCAGCACCGCGGCGCCGCCGACGACGCCTCGGCCAAGGGCTACGGCGAGTCCTTGCCGGTAGCGCCCAACGAGATCGGCGGCCAGGACAATCCGGGCGGCCGCCAGCTCAACCGCCGCGTCGAGATTTTCGTGCGCCGCTGAGGCGGCCGGAGCATGGCCGGCCGCATTCTTATCAGTGCTGCCGACCTGTCGTATCCTTCGCGCTTCTTCCAGCGGAGCTAGACAGTGGACTTTGAGACGATCGGAGAAGTGGTGCAGACCGACGAGCTGTCGGACGTCAACCAGCGCTTGCAGGACGGCTGGGTGATTCTCGCGATCGCCACCGGACATCGCGCGGACGGCGAGCCGCGCTTCGCGTATTCGATGGGGCTGCCCTACGAAGACGACGAGGAAGAAGAGGACGAAGACGAGGAAGAAGAAGGCGACGAGTAAACCTCTCGCACTTCTTCGCGTTGCGCTGCGGAGGGCCATCGGCCCTCCGCAGTCGTTTTGGGGCCAGGTCGATCGCAGAAGCGTCCAGGCAATGGCGCCGCGCATCGGTCGGCCGGGACTGAGTCGTGGACATCCGAATACAGGCTTTCGGGGCGGCGTGGTTATGCGTGCAGAACCGCAATGATGGCTTTGTCTTGCGCTTCGGTTTGGCACCATCGAAATACGTGCTGAAAAGGAACCTCTTTCAGGGTGTTCCCTAGGTGCCGGCGGCGTCGAGAAGGACTGGAATCGATCCACTCCCCATCGACGAGGCTTCCCCATGTATCCCGACGGCATACGCCCCAACCGCCTGGCCGTTCCGCCGCAGAGCGAACCCGAGACCGTGCCGAATCGAGCGCCTTCGGTTCCGGGAGACGCGACTGCGCCCGTGCAGGCATCGTCGCCGACCGCAGTCGACCTCGCGGGTCGCGGCTATCATCAGGCGCAAGACAATCTCGATGTATTCAATCGTACTTTCAGCGGCCAGGAGGTCAGGAACGATCCGGTCCTGCTGGAGATGCGCGCCGGCTACGAGCAATCGGTAAAGCAGGCTCGCGTCGGGCTCAAACAGGCGATCGAGACGGAGATCAAGACCGGCTATCAACGCGAATTCGATGCACGGCCTACCGGTGCGGTTTACGACCGGAGCACCATCGACAGCCATGGCCAGGCGATCGCCGGGCGTTACAGCGGCGATCCCCAGACCAAGGCCGATGTCGAGGCGATAGTCGCCGAGATCAGACTCGAGTTCGAGGTGAACTCGACCTTGGATGCGGCGCGCGCGATGGGCGATCCGCGCAAGGCGCTGGACTACCTGCGCAGCGAGACGCCCAAGCTGTCGCCGGAGGCGCAGAAAAGTCTGGCCGGCAACGACGAGGTGCTCGGATGGAAGCGGGAACTCGGAAACCGCGACGGCCAAGCGGTCGCGAGCGCCTGGGACGATTTCAAGGCCACCCAGCCTGGCGCATTGGACTATGAGCAAAAGCGAGCGGCGCTGTTCTGCGCACTGGACGATCTGCGCGCGAACGCGGCGGACCCGGTGTATGCCGAGGCTGCGCTGAAGGGCGTGGGGGCCGACCATCTTGGGGACTTCGTCGGTGGCTTCTACCGGATCGACAGCAGCAACCCGAATATCACGCCCGGCAATTTCGACTTCCTCAAGGGCTACTTCGGCCCGCTCGCGCAGGTGGTGGCGACGGCCGACCGGGCCGGCGTGTTGCCGGCCGATACCAAGAAGGCCTTGTTCGAGTGCGGCCCGGCCGAGCTGGCGCTGTTCCTGCGCTCCTCGCCGCAGACCGAAGGGATGATGAGAGATGCGATGCATAGGCTCATCAACGGCCCGGGTTATACCCCGGCCGGAAACTTCGCGATCCAGCAGCTCATGGTCGGCATGGACCAACACCCCAAGCTGATGCAGGAATTGCTGGCCGATCCGAAATCGAAGGATCTGCTGTTCGACAAAAGCATGTTCGCGCCGAACCGGGGTACCGACTACGAGCAGGATCTGGCGCGCGCCTTGAACGTGGCGCTGACGCCAGGGCAGGGCGATGCCGCGACCCAGCAGAAGGCCTGGACGGCCTTGATCAAGGATTGCGACGACAAGGATTGGCGCTCCTATCCCAAGGGAAGAAAAGACGGCGACGACAAGGACGACAGTTTCCGCGACCAGATCAACAGCCACCCACTGCTGGCGCGGGCCATGGCCGAGCAGTTCAAGAACTACTTGCCGTGGGCTGCGAACCAGCAGGCGCAAAGGTATGCCGGTACGCATCCGATACCGTCGCTGCCCGCCGATGCGCTCAGATTGGACGGCCCCCTGTCGTCCGACCAAATGACGAACTTCGTAGCAGCGCTGAGTTCCGACCCACTCGCTCTGGACAGCCTGCTCAAGGAGGCGACGCGGCTGTTTCAACAAGGCGGCTTGGCGAGCATGACGCCGGACATGTTGAAGTCCCGCGACCAACTGGCATTGCAAGGACGCTTGCAGGTCGATTTCGCACTGTTCTCCCTGCTATTGGGCGGAATTACTCGTGCCGATATCGATGAGCAAGGTCGGCGAGACGCGATGGCCGATGCATTGAAGACCATCGTTATGGGCTATTTGCTGATGACACTTCCACCTCTGATTGCGCCAGTCATCGACGTCGCCTTGTCCCCGGTGACTACCCCTGTGTCCAAGGATTTGGCAGATTTCGTGCAGGACATGGCGAACGGCGAGCAGATCGACGCCGAGAAAATTCGCGATCTGGCTGTCAAAGTCGTCAATGAGTACGTCGAACGAAAGATCGCGGAGATGGTGCCGGATTGGACGGATGGTGAGCGAAAGACACAGCTCAACTACATCATGGGGCAGTTCAAGTCGACTGTATCCGAAAAAGTCAATGATGAATTCTCGAAGGACATGAACTGATCGGTCTCCTCGTCTCATCGGTTGTAGGCCCCATCGGCCGTCAGCCGGTGGGGATACATCGGCAATCGATCGAATCAATCGCCCAGAGCCAGGCTCAACATCTCCTGGCGCTTGGGCTGGTAAGTCTGGATGCCGCTGGCGCCCACCCCAGGCGCAGCGGTTGCCGGCGTTGTAGACGCGCAACCGCAGCGCTGCCGGCGCCGCCGTTTCACAGCAGCTTGACGACTTCCAGCACCACCGGGCCGCCGACCGATTCGACGCCGCTGGTCGTGCAGGCGTCCAACTGGGTCTGCAGCAAGGTCACCGTGCGGACCGTGGCGGCACCGAGGAAGCGGCCGCTAGCGACATGGCCGGATTCGATGCGGACCACTTCGCCGACCGGCCGTTGCGTCACCACGGTGGTGGGCTGGATGACGCTGGTGCTGCCGTCGCTCCAGTGCACGGTCAGCGGCGGCGTCGGCGCCACGCCGGAGAGGATTTCGCAGGAGAGATTGGCGACGCCCGAAGTGCCGTAGCTCGCGCTGGTCACGCCGAGCGGAATGCCGGCGCATGGGGCCAGCAGTCCATTCACCGAGAACGCGATCGGCTGCGGCGTGAAGGTCATTCCGGGGTTGTAGTGCGCGGTTTCGGTGCCCAGGCAGGTCAGGGTGACGGTTTCAGCCCATGCGGCCGAGGGCAGGCCGATCGCGGAGAGGAGCAACAAGGAGGCGAGCACATCGATGCGGATCGGGCGAGTTTTCATGGCGGCTCCTGTGCGGGTATGCGCGATCGTCGAAGCTGTTCGTCGTCGCGCCGTGGCGGGTGCGTCGCTGGGCGTCCGGCGAGGGCGCGGCGCGGCGCCGTGTAATCCTCGACGAGGCGAAGATCTTCATTCCGCGGTTCCGAAAGGCCACTCACTCTCCATCACACTGCGACCCCCATCCGATCCCCGCGCCGATGACGGTGCGATGCGGTAGGCGCGATGCGTGTCGTTCTTGCGCGGTCGCCGAGCCCGGGCCCGCAGTTCGTCCGATGCGGAGCGTTACAGCGAACGAATCAGGATGTTGCGGTAGGCGACTTGGTCGCCGTGATCCTGCAGGCCGATCACCCCGCTGCGCGAAGCGGCGAACTCGGGCCAGTCCTTGAACTTGCTCTGCGCCAGCCGCGCTTTCCAGTCGGGCGAGTCGAGTCGGTAGGCGACCACCTTGACCCCGTTCAACCAGTGCTCGACCTCCGCGCCACGCACGCGGATGCGGGCCTGGTTCCATTCGCCGGCCGGCCGGGCGACGAGTTCGGCCGGCGGATACAGATCGTAGACGGCCGAGGCCCAGCGCTTGCGGCCGTTGCCCGCATCGGGATGGCGCTGGTCGTCGAGCACTTGGTACTCGATCGCACTGCGATAGATCGGCGCCTGGGTTTCGGCGGCGCGATAGAAGATGCCGCTGTTGCCGCCGGGTGCGATTTTCCACTCGATGCGCAACTCGAAGTCGCCGTAGACCCGGTCGCTGACCAGGTCGCCGCCGGGCCCACTGCGCACGATCGCGCCGTCGGCCACGCGCCAGCCGCTGATCGGTTGGCCGCGCCGGCCGTACAGATGCCAGCCTTCGAGGCTGCGGCCATCGAACAAACGCACGAAGCCTTCGTCGCGTTCGATTTTCCCCGGGGCGTCTGCGCCGGGCCGGGCGTCGGCGGGAGGCGCGGCCGACGACGGCAGGGCCGATAAGAGCAGGAGCGCGAGGGCGGAGGCAGACAGTCTCGGCATGATGGGTAAGTCCGGTTGTTGCGGAAGTGTCGGTGGAGCCCCGCTGTCGCTTACGCGCCGGCATCGTGGCAGCAACGCCGGTCCACGGCGATGGTTGGTCAGGGCTCGGCTTTCAGCATGCCCGTCTTCCATGCGCGCGGCGACAGCCCCGTCGAGGCCTTGAACGCACGCGACAGCGCGGCTTCGCTGCCGTAGCCGACATCCATCGCGATCGACTTCAGCGGCCGGCCGCCGAGCAGCGATTGCTGGGCCAGGCCGACGCGCCATTGCTGCAGGTAGGTGCCGGGCGTGCAGCCGACGCTGTCGCGGAAGGCATTGGCGAACACGCTGCGCGACATGCCGGCGCGCGCAGCCAGGGTGTCCAGGGTCCAGTCGTGCTCCGGCGCTTCGTGGATCGCGACCACGGCATGGCGCAGTTGCGGATGCGACAGCCCGGCCAACATGCCGACGCGGGTGCGGCCGCTCTCCATCAGATGGCGCAACACCTGGATCAGCACGACCTCGAACAAACGGTTGACCAGGGCCAGACGGCCGCAACGCCGTTCGAAGGCTTCTTCGAACAACAGGGTCAGCACGGTCTCGCTGCCGTCGATCTCGTCCAGCCCGATGCAGACGAAGGCCGGCAAGGCGGTGGCGATCGGATTGGCCGCGCCGCCTTCGAACTGCAGATTGGCGCAGGCCAGGTCGGCGCCGCGCTCGGCGTCGGTGATGAAGCGGTGCGCCAGCGGGCGAGGGTAGAGCAGCAGGCTCGGCCGTTCGATGCGCAGCCCGGGCTCGCCTTCGTGGATGACCTCGACCGTGCCGTCGCGCACCAGGTGCAGCTGGCCGGCGCCGTGCTCGGGTGTCAGGTCGTTGATGCCGCACAGGGCGCCGGCCTGGAACAGCCGGGCGCTGGCGGAGAAGCGTTCGAGCAGGGCTTCGAGGCGGTCGGTCATGAAAATACGATAGGTAAAGTTTTGTGGACTATACGTTACGTGGAGTCCTGGCTGGGCCGGCAAAGTAGCTCCCACGGGCCAGACGCCCGCCCTTCAACCAGGAGACCGCCATGACCACCCTGCAACGTTCGCTCGCCCTGTCCCTGCTGAGCTTCGGCATCGCCACCTCGGCCCAGGCCGCCACCACCGCGGCCACCGCCACTGCACCGACCCAGCAGGCCGCCGCGCTGCGCCAGTCGTCCAATGTCATCGTCACCCAGGACGGCGTCCAGCTGTACTACAAGGACTGGGGCCCGAAGGACGGCCCGGTGGTCGCCTTCAGCCACGGCTGGCCGCTGAGCTCGGACAGCTGGGAATCGCAGATGCTGTTCCTGGCCGAGCACGGCTACCGCGTGATCGCCCACGACCGCCGCGGCCACGGTCGTTCCAGCCAGCCTTGGGACGGCAACGACATGGACCACTACGCCGCCGACCTCAAGGCGGTGCTCGATACCCTCGACGTTCGCGATGCGGTGCTGGTCGGCTTTTCCACCGGTGGCGGCGAAGTCGCCCGCTACCTCGGCCGTTACGGCGGCGAGCGAGTGCGCAAGGCGGTGCTGGTCAGCGCGGTGCCGCCGCTGATGCTGAAGACCGCAACCAACCCCGGCGGTTTGCCGATCGAAGTGTTCGACGGTCTGCGCAAGGCCTCGCGCGAGAACCGCGCGCAGTTGTACCTCGACATCGCCTCGGGCCCGTTCTACGGCTACAACCGTCCCGGCGCCAAGCCCTCGCCCGGCCTGATCGAATCGTTCCGCTCGCAGGGCATGCAGGCCGGGCACAAGAACACCTACGACTCGATCGCAGCCTTCTCCGCCACCGACTTCACCGAGGACCTCAAGCGCATCGACGTGCCGGTGCTGGTAATCCACGGCGACGACGACCAGATCGTGCCGATCGACGCCTCCGCACACGCCGCGGTCAAGCTGATCAAGAACGCCAAGCTGATCGTGTACCCGGGCGCGCCGCACGGTCTGCCGGATTCGCACAAGGACCGGCTCGACCGCGACCTGCTGGAGTTCGCGGGCAAGTGATCGACCGCGTTCGCCTGCAGTCGTCGGCGAGCGGACGCGACAGCGCAAGGCCCCGGTCGATCCGGGGCCTTGCCTGTTGCGGAAGCGAAACCGCTGCATGGGCGGCTGCCGCAAGCGGCCGGCGACCGAGCGTGGAACTCGTACCGCGACCATGGCCGAACTGTGTTTTTTGTTGGTTCTGCCAGCCGGCGAATCGCAGAAAAAATCCCGGGAACTTAGCGCGGGGAGCGGATACGAGCAGGCAGCGCCGGAGCGCCGGTCGCTTGGGTACGAAACGGCCAGGGCGGCTGCCATCGAACGGCATCGGCGTTGCTTGCGCCGGGCTTTCGTTTTCGGCGCGCGCGAGCTCCGGCCGAGTTCGGTCAGCCGTTGCGGCGAGCCCGCGTCGTTGAGTTCGTCGAGCACGGCGGCCGCATCGTCGGCATGCACCTTGCCCCATCAGCGCTTCAACTTGCTGTCCCAGACCCGCCAGCTGTCTGCGAGGACGGGCTGGCCGAGCTGGCGTCGCTTGCGGCCCCCGTGCCTTATCTCGATGCCGCGGCACTGCAGCACAGGTCTGCCGCCGAGGCGAGAGCAGATCCGGTTTTCGAAACCGTGATGCGATTGGCCAAGTCGAAAACCGGCGCCCGGGAATTTGTCGAAACTGGATGCGGCCCGGCGCGGTTCCGGATTTTTCCATTGGGCGGCCGCCGTAGACAACGGCACCCTGATGCCGCGATTACCGCACCAGGAGAGATCATGAAAGAAGCATGCTTATTGCCGCGCACGGGCAAACCGAGCCTGCGGCTGCTGTTGACGCGCGCCGCATTGTTGGCCGGCGGCTCGCTCGCGCTGGCGGGCTGCCCTCAGCAACAGGCCGCACCGCCCGCTACGGCAGCGCCGCTCGAAAACGCCACGCCCGCCGCGGCGCTGACGGTCGGTTCGGCGCCGCCCGCGGCGGCCTCGCCGCAGGTCGACGCAACCGCCCGCCCGGATTCGTCCGCAGCGGCCCCGACGCGTAGCGCACTCGTCGCCTCGTGCACTCAGGTGCAGCAATACGAAGTTACCTTCGTCCTCGACCGCGCCTATCCCTGCGGCCAGTTCGCCAACGGCGACTACTGGGTCGCGCCGACCGCCGACAGCCTGGGCAAGGTCAAGGTGCTGTCGATCTCGCCGGCCTTCGCCAGCGGTCGCAACGGCTTCGAGGTCAACCCGACCCAGGTCGACCGCCAAGGCTTCGACTCGCGCGCAAGCAACTACCTCCGCTCGCTGGTGCCGGCGCTGCCCTATTCGGCCTCGCCGAACCAATCCATCGTCAAGGCGAAATCGCTCTCCACCTTCAACAAGACCGCGCTCGACACCGCGGTAGTGCTGACGGTGTTGGCCGCGCCTCCGGCCGATGGCGGCAGCACCTCGTTCCGTCCGCCGTACTTCGGCCGCAGCAAGCCGCTGTACTCGACCAACCGGTTGCGCCTGGATCGCTTGCCCTCGCTCGCGCCGCTGGCGTCGGCGCCGGCCTTGAGCGCGTTGTCGGCGAGGTACCAGCGCCTGCAGTTGGATCACCAGTTGCACTGGAGCGCCGACGAGATCCATCCGCTCAAGAACATGCCGGACTACGGGGCTTGGATCGCGACGAACTTCGCCGAGGCGTCGCTGCGCCTGATGGTCGACGGCAATGCGGCCGAGCGCCGCAAGCTGGCAATTAACATGGTGCAGTACGGCATCGACCTCGACGCCGGCATGCAGGGCGGCTTGCATTTCAATGCCGACGGCGGTCACCGTCACGGCCGCAAGTTGGTGTTGGCGTTGTCGGCGCTGCTGCTCGACGATCCGGCGATGGCCGCGCGCGTGCGCGATTTCCAGCAGGGGACCTTCCAGGAAGACGGCCAGCTGTATGTCGGTGCCGCCTCCGGGCAGGTGTTGTTCGGCGGCCTGTGTTCGGCCGAGGACTATTGGGACAACCAGAACACCGGCGGCAACTCGCGCGATTGCCGCGATCCTTATGGCTACATCGACGGCGGCCAGGAACCAGGCGCCTACTATCAGATGTGCTGCACGGCCAAGGGCTATAAGGCCACCGCGCTGGCGCTGCGGCTGATGCCGTCGCTGCGTTGCATCTGGACCGACGACAAGATCCTGCGTTACGCCGACCGTTGGGTGAACCACGGTGCATGGACTCAGCCCGACCCCTACCAGCCCAACGGCAACGGCGCGCTCGACAACAACCCCGCCGACGGCACCGGGCGCTGGCCGGCCCTGCACGGCGCCGCCCGCGACGCGGGCTATTACGGCAGCGAGTTCGCCGATGCGATGTGGACCGCCTACCGCGCGCAGGCCAGCGATACCTATAGCTGCCCCTGATCGAGGTATCTCGGCATAGCGCCTGACGATAGCGGTCGGGTGCGAAACCATCGAAGGGCCGCTCCATTCGTGGAGCGGCCCTTTTTGTTTCGGAGAGCAATTCGATGCCATCGTCCGAGGTTCGCACCGGCCGAGGCGGTAGTCCGGTTGGCGGCGCGGAGGGCTTGGATCCCCGCCTCCGCGGAGATGACGAAAGCGGGAGCGGGCGATGCCTGCGATGCGCACAGCTTGGATCGGCCTGACGGTCGATGTTCCTTTTGCCGCCCGCAAGCACCATGTCAGCCGATGCGCATCTCACTCGACCGTCATCCCCGCGAAGGCGGGGATCCAGAGACTTCAGCGTCATGTCGCGGTGGAGCCGTCCGAGGAGTCGGGCCTCGCTGAGGCGCCGGCGGCCTTGGCTGCGAACTCGCCGTGGGTTTTGCTATGTTGCCGGCACCGGTCGCCCATGCCGCAGCGAAGTCGCAAGGCCGTCGCGGGCAGGCCACCGGTCTTTCAGGGGGGGAGGCGCAGCAGCGCCTTGCCGATACGGAACATCCAGGGGGCAGTATCCAATGAAGCAGTCGATGCAATCGGCCCGTCGCGGGCCGGTAGGTTTCTTTCGTGCGCGGATCGCAGTGGCGGTCGCGCTTGCCGCCCACGGCGCGGTCGCCATGGCCAAGCCGCCGGAGCCTTTGCCGTATCCCTTGGCGCCTGAACTCGCGGTCGAGTTGTACCTGACCCAGACCGAGCTGACGCCGGTCAGCGGCGTCTCCAGTCCGGTCGTGGACCCGGTGATGATGAACGGCTTGGTCGCGAATCACGGCACGGCCGGATTGATCGGCGGCCTGCTCGGCGGCCTGATCGTCGGCGCGATCATCCAGAAAGGCGCGAACGACGGCGCCAAGTGGGGCAACGAGGTCGTTGGCCCCTACGACTACCGGACCTCGATGGAGGCCAGCCTGCGCGCGGCGCTCGTCTCCGGCGGCATCACCTCGTCGCCGATCATCAAGCTGGTGCTGCCCGAACCCAAGCCCGAGCCCAGTACCGAGTCCGGCGCGGCCGCCGCCAAGCCGAAGCCGGTCGGCAAGGACCCGGTGGCGTGCACGAACCCGGTGCTGCGCTTGCGCCCGCTGCGCTGGGCGCCGGTGAACAGCACGCTGGTGACCGGGCTCAATGCCAGCTTCTACGATTGCGTGCCCGGCAAGAAGGGCGGGCTCGAAGAGAAGCTGGGCTGGTCGCGGGGTTACCAGGTGTCGATGGTCGCCGACGCCGAGGCGATGCCGCGCAAGCAGCAGAAGGGCTATATCGAGGGGCTGGATGCGGCGCGCGTGCACCAGTTGCTCGACCATTCCGCGGCCGAAGTCGCGGCGATGTTCGCCTACGAGTTTTCGCAGGAGGGGCGCGTCGAGCGCGAGCAGAAGGTCAGCGTGTGGAACGGTTTCCGCCAGATACGCGCCGGAGAGTACTGGACCTGGAACCGTCATCGCCACGCGATGATGCCGGACATCCTGGGCACCTACCGGCTCAACGACGCTTCGCTCGTCGCCTTCAGCGCCGATGCGGCGGCGCCGGCGGTTGCCGCTGCGCCCGCGACGACCGTCGTCAGCGAAGCCGCTGCAGGCCCTGCGGTGGTGGCCGCTCCTGCAAGTTCCGTGGCCCCCGCGCAGGCGCCTGCGGCTCCCGCGGTTCCTGTCGTACCGGCAGCACCGGCCGCTGCGCCGGCCACGCCCGAAGCCTCGGCTTCGGCCGCCGGTGGCGACGCCGTACAGGGTCGGTAACCGCGATCAGCGCCGGGCTCGGTCGACGATCGAGCCCGGCGCCGCAGCAAGACAAAGGCCCGCAACGCGGGCCCTTGTTTTATGCGGGTCTTGCCACGGCGCGCGATCATTCGCTCGGCGATGCGTATCCGTCCAGGTTGCTGACGATGTTCATGCACTTGCCGGTGGCGTCGCAGGCGGCGTGGGCGAGGTTCTTGTCGTTGCAGTTGCCGTAGGTCTTGGTGGTCTGGCTGGTCGCCGGCAGGTTGCCGTTGGCGACCGGCAGGTAGAACACCGAGGACTGCGCGCCGATCACGTTGCACGAGGGCAATTGGTTCGCGCCCTGGCTGTACTCCTCGACGAAGCTGACGGTCTGGCTCTTGAAGCCGCTCCAGGTGGCCGGGATGTTGATCGTGGCGACGGTGATGCTTTCGCCGGTCATCAGGTCGGTGACCACGCCGCTCACCTTGGTCGAGGCGCGGATCACGTCGACCTTGTACTTGTGGCCGGGCTTCCAGTTCCACTTGATCTGGCACTGCACGCCGCTGCCTTCGTGGGAGAAGTGGCCGCAGCTGGCGCGGCTCGATGCATCCCAGCCGCTGGCGAGCCAGATCGAAAAGTTGAGCCAGCGTTGACCGCTGCGGTTCTGCAAGCCGATGTAGCCGCCGTCGCCGCCGTGGAACCAGAACTGGTTGGCCCAGTAATAGTTCGAACGCGAGCCGCCGTCGTGGTTGACCTGATCGTAGAAGGTGAGCTGGTTGTAGCCGGCGGTGGTCGCCGGCCAATGCGCATCGGTGCTGACGATCCCGCCCACGACCACGGCTTGCGCGGTCGGCCCGATCAACATGCATGCTGCTGCGATCAGCCCGGTCAGAGCTAGCTTCTTCATTGCGGTTCCTCTTGCGGATGGGGCCGCCCGCGAATACGGGTCGGTGCACGGCCTGGGTGCAGCGCGAACCTAGCGTTCCGCGTGGCACGGGGAAATGGCCGATATCGTTGTCATCCGCGCAGGCCGTGGTATCCGATCACGTTCTCGATGATTGCATCGCGATCCGCGTCTGGGATAGCCATGAAAGCATCGCGAAGAATCCGCGGCGACCGCGGATATCGACGCCATCGTCCTGTTTGCGCGGCGATGCAGCGACCGCAGGCACCTTCGTTGAAAGACAACGGTGTCTTCAGCGCCGATGCCTGGCCGAGCCAATCGCAGAGCGCCGCGGTTGCGGGCTGCTGTCGCTGCGATGCATCGGGGCGGTAGTTGGGACGGTGGATTGGGGCCTGGCGATGCTTTAAGACTTCTTAGTCCGTTTCGCAGCGCCGCCTTGCCCGGACAAATCGCAGCGGACCCGTCGGGGCCGGCACGCATGCGGCCGGCGCGCACCCGGAGGCTCGCAGCGAATCGGCACGGCCGATTCGGTACGGCGCCGCGCTCCCCAAGCCGGGCGCGAGCGGGTATCTTCACCGCCCTGCCGCATTCCCAGTGCTCCAATCCCGTCCTTATGGCCAAGAAACAGCTCCGCCGCGACCCCGGTTTCGATGCTTTCGTCCGTGTCCGCGGCGCGCGCGAGCACAACCTCAAGGACATCGACGTCGACATCCCGCGCGATGCGCTGGTGGTGTTTTCCGGCGTGTCGGGTTCGGGCAAGTCCTCGCTCGCCTTCGGTACGCTCTATGCCGAAGCCCAGCGGCGTTATCTGGAATCCCTGTCGCCGTACGCGCGGCGCCTGATCGATCAGGTCGGCGTGCCCGACGTCGATGCGATCGAAGGCCTGCCGCCTGCGGTGGCCCTGCAGCAGCAACGCGGCAGCCCCAACGTACGTTCGACGGTCGGCAGCGTGACCACCTTGTCGAGCTTGCTGCGCATGCTGTGCTCGCGCGCCGGCAGCTATCCGGCCCAGCAGCCGATGCTGTACGCCGAGGATTTCTCGCCGAACACGCCGCAGGGCGCCTGCCCGAACTGCCACGGCCTGGGCTACGTCTATGAAGTGACCGAACAGTCGATGGTGCCGGACCCGTCGCTGAGCATCCGCGAGCGCGCGATCGCCTCGTGGCCGCCGGCCTGGCATGGACAGAACCTGCGCGACATCCTGGTCACCCTGGGCTACGACATCGACAAGCCCTGGCGCGATCTGTCGAAGAAGGATCGCGAGTGGATCCTGTTCACCGAGGAGCAGCCCTCGGTACCGGTGTATGCCGGCTTCAGCGTCGCCGAGACCCGCGCCGCGCTGCGCCGCAAGGCCGAGCCCAGCTACATGGGCACCTACATGGGCGCGCGCAAGTACGTGCTGCATACCTTCGCCAGCACCCAGAGTGCGCTGATGAAGAAGCGCGTGTCGCGCTACATGATCGGCGCGCAGTGCCCGCTCTGCGAGGGCCGGCGTCTGAAACGCGAAGCCTTGTCGGTGACGTTCGCCGGGCTGGACATCGGCAGCCTGTCGCAGTTGTCGCTGGACCGGATCGCCGAGGTGCTGAAGCCCGCGGCGGAAGGTCGCTTCGATGCGCCTGCGAGCGCCGCCACCCGCAGCCGCGCCGCCGGCCGCAGCGCCGAAGCCAAGCGCATCGCCGCCGGCGGGCTGGCGCATGCCGGCAGCTCCGACGTGCGGCGCACACCGAACCTGTCCGAGGAAAAACGCATCGCCGCGCAGCGCATCGCCCACGACCTGGTCGAGCGCATCGGCACCTTGCAGGCCTTGGGGCTCGGCTATCTGGCGATGGACCGGGCCACGCCGAGCCTGTCGCCGGGAGAGTTGCAGCGGCTGCGCCTGGCCACCCAGATCCGATCCAATCTGTTCGGTGTGGTCTACGTGCTCGACGAACCGTCGGCGGGCCTGCATCCGGCCGACAGCGAGGCGCTGCATCGCGCGCTGGACCAACTCAAGGCCGCCGGCAATACCGTGTTCCTGGTCGAGCACGATCTGGAAACCTTGCGCCGCGCTGACTGGCTGGTCGACGTCGGTCCCGACGCCGGACAACACGGCGGACGCATCCTCTACAGCGGCCCGCCCGAGGGGCTGCGCGAGATCGAGGCTTCGCGTACCCGGCCGTATCTGTTCGATCTCGTCGTCGCCCCGCCACGGCCTTCGCGCAAGCCGTCGGGCTGGCTGGAACTGCGCGGCCTGCATCGCAACAATCTGCACGGCCTCGACGCACGCTTTCCTTTGGGCGCGTTCACCGCGGTTACCGGCGTGTCGGGTTCGGGCAAATCGAGCTTGGTCAGCCAGGCCCTGGTCGAATTGGTCGGCGAGCACCTGGGCCATGAGCCGGTGGTCGAAGAGAGCGACAGCGACACGCCGCAACCCGGCCCGCTCGCGCGCGTATCCGGGCGCCTGCATGCCGGCGCCGACGCGATCAAGCGCCTGGTCAACGTCGACCAGAAACCGATCGGCCGTACCCCGCGCTCGAACCTGGCCACCTACACCGGCTTGTTCGATCACGTGCGCAAGCTGTTCGCCGCGACCGCGATGGCGAAGACCCGCCGCTACAATGCCGGGCGGTTTTCCTTCAACGTCGCCCAGGGGCGTTGCGACACCTGCGAGGGCGAGGGCTTCGTCCAGGTCGAATTGCTGTTCATGCCGACCGTGTACGCGCCGTGCCCGACCTGCCACGGCAGCCGTTACAACGCCAAGACCCTCGAAGTCGTCTGGAACGGGCGCAACATCGCCGAAGTGTTGGCGATGACGGTCGACGAAGCGCTCGCCTTCTTCGACGGCGAAGCGACGATCCGGCGCTCGCTGAGCCTGCTGCGCGACATCGGCCTGGGTTATCTGCGCCTGGGACAGCCGGCGACCGAGCTGTCCGGCGGGGAAGCGCAGCGCATCAAGCTGGCGACCGAGCTGCAGCGCAGCCAACACGGCGACACCTTGTACGTGCTCGACGAGCCGACCACCGGCCTGCATGCGGCCGATGTCGACAAGCTCATGGCGCAATTGCACGGCCTGGTCGAAGCCGGCAACACCGTGGTCGTGGTCGAGCACGAAATGCGCGTGGTCGCCGACAGCGATTGGGTCATCGACATCGGCCCCGGCGCGGGCGAGCAGGGCGGGCAGATCGTCGCCAGCGGTACGCCGCAACAGGTCGTGCGGTCGAAGATCAGTCGCACTGCGCCTTATCTGCGGCAAGTGCTGGCGTGATCGGGGGCGGCATCGGCATATCGGGTTGCTGGGCAGGCGCCCGGTTTTCTGTAGGAGCGGCGTGAGCCGCGACCGCGTTGCTTGACGTTGCGACGTTTCTTACCGCAGGGCGGTGAAGCCAAGGCAAGATCTAAAGCTTCCGTCCGCTAACGCGGCCGGGTTACTTTCTTTTGCTGGCCCAAAAGAAAGCTAACCAAAGGGAGGCCTTCCTTGACGAAGCTCCCGTACGAGTACGGTGCTCGCGCCGGGATTTTTCGATAGGACATCCTTGTCCTATCGGGGCATTCCATTTAGAAGCCGGGCGCACGTCCTGTGCGCCGCCCTCCGGGTCTACGATCGCATCGCAAGTTTGGCACTGCGCCAAGCTTTCACGGCAAAGGCAAAGGCAAAGGCAACGGCAACGGCAACAGCAAAGGCAAAGGCAACAGCAACGGCAATTCGGTTGCTCTTGGGTAGGAGCGGCGCGAGCCGCGACCGCGAATCTTGGTTGATGAGAATCTTTCGAAGCCACTTCGATCCAAGGCTTTAGATCTGGCTCTGGCTGTGCGTCATCTCGCCCTCGCGAAGGCAATCGAAGACCCGGAGGGCGGCCTGCAGGGATGCAGGCCGTTTTTCATCGGGACAGGGATGTCCCGTATGAAAAATCCCTGCGGATGCATCGCTCGTGCGGGCTGGTGATTCAAAACAAAGCATTTTTCTTTGGTTAGCTTTCTTTTGTTGCTTTAGACAAAAGAAAGTAACCCGCCGCTTTAGTGGCGGAAGCTTTTAGCGTTTGATCTAGATCTAGATCTAGATCTAGATCTTGATCTTGATCTTGCTTGAGCGATACGCAGCAAGACCCGAAGCATGGCGGTCGCGACTTGCGCCGCTCCACCCTGACGGGCTGCGGCCGGCATCGGCGCGAGATTGATGCGACGCGGTCGCGGCTCGCGCCGCTCCTACCCTGGCGAGGAAATGCCGCTTCGGCGAACGACGACGGCCCCGTGATCTGTGCGTGTCCCGCGGCCACGACTTATGACCGAAGGAAGTCACGTGAAACGTCGCTCCTACAGC
Source organism: Lysobacter sp. CA196 (assembly GCF_052078695.1). Taxonomy (NCBI): domain Bacteria; kingdom Pseudomonadati; phylum Pseudomonadota; class Gammaproteobacteria; order Lysobacterales; family Lysobacteraceae; genus Lysobacter; species Lysobacter sp. CA196. The sequence goes on from NZ_JBQJIN010000008.1 coordinate 56,656, forward strand.
GAAGGATGCAAAACAGTCATTTAATCACTAGACGACCGGTCTAATAGGCGCTATCGTGCCATCCCATGAACGCCACCCCCGCCTCCACCGACGTCCGCCGCCACATCCTCGAGGTGGCCCACCCGCTGTTCCTGCGCAAGGGTTTCACCGCGGTCGGGTTGTCGGAAGTGCTGGCCGCGGCGCAGGTGCCGAAGGGCTCGTTCTATCACTACTTCGGGTCCAAGGAAGCCTTCGGCGAAGCGGTGCTCGAGGTCTATTTCGCCGAGTACCTGGGACGTATGGATGCCTTGCTGGCGCAGCCCGGCACCGGGGCGCAGCGGGTGATCGCCTTCTTCAACGACTGGCTCGACTCGCAAACCGGCGAGGAAAGCCAAAGCCGTTGCCCGGTGGTCAAGCTCGGCGCCGAGGTCTGCGATCTGTCGGAAAGCATGCGCGCGGCGCTGGCGCGCGGTACGCGCGGGGTCATCGATCGGCTGGCGCAAGGTATCGAAGCCGGGCGCGTGGACGGCTCACTCGCCAATCTCGCCGACGCATCGGACTCGCAGGCGACCGCGGTCGCGCTTTATCAGAGCTGGCTCGGCGCCAGTCTGCTGGCCAAGATCGCCCGCGACCGCAGCAGCCTGGACATGGCCATGACCGGCACGCGCGAGCGGCTCGGCCTGGCCCAAGACGCCTGAGGCGGGAGCGTGCCTGCGCTCCCGCCTTTGTTTTGCCTGCTCTATAGACGACCGGTCTATTTGTTGCGGGCCGGCCGCCACCCTACAACCAACCCCACCGCTAAAGGAATGCACTCATGTCGCAACGCGATACCGTCAACCGCCGCATCGTCCTGGTGAACCGCCCGAGCGGCCTGCCGACGACGCAGGACGTCCGCTTCGAAGAAACCGCCGTACCGACGCCCGACGAAGGCCAGGTGCTGCTGCGCACGCTGTACCTGTCGCTCGATCCCTACATGCGCAATCTGATGGACGAAGCCGGGACCAGTTATGCGCCGCCGGTGGCGCTGGGCGCGCCGATGGTCGGCGGCACGGTCAGCCGTGTCGCGGCCTCCAGGCACCCGCAGTTCCGCATCGGCGAGGTGGTGCTCGGCAATGCCGGCTGGCAGGACTACGCCCTGTCCGACGGCAAGGATCTGCAGGCGCTCGGCGAGATGGCGCGTCCCTCGCTCGCCTTGGGCGGGCTCGGCATGCCGGCCTTCACCGCTTACGTCGGCTTGCTCGACATCGGCCAGCCCCAGGCAGGCGAAACCGTGGTCGTGGCCGCGGCGACCGGCGCGGTCGGCTCGGTGGTCGGGCAGATCGCCAAGCTCAAGGGCGCGCGCGTGGTCGGCATCGCCGGCGGCGCCGACAAATGCCGCCATGCGGTCGAGGAGCTCGGCTTCGACGTGTGCCTGGACCGTCACGACCCGCGGCTGGCCGAGCAACTCGCCGCGGCCTGTCCCGACGGCATCGACGTGTACTTCGAAAATGTCGGCGGTGCGGTGTTCGATGCGGTGCTGCCATTGCTCAACATCGGCGCGCGCGTGCCGGTCTGCGGCGTGATCGCGCACTACAACGGCGCTGAGCGCGCCTCCGGACCGGATCGTCTGGCGCAGACGATGACCGCGCTGCTGCAGAAGCGCATCCGCATGCAGGGCTTCATCATCCTCGACCACTATGGCGATCGTTTCGAAACCTTCAGCCGCGAGATGGGCGAGTGGGTTGCCGAGGGTCGGGTCAAGTTGCACGAAGACGTGGTCGAAGGCCTGGAGAATGCACCGGCCGCATTCATCGGCCTGCTCGAAGGGCAGAACCTCGGCAAGCGGGTGGTGCGCGTCGCCGCGGCCTGAGGCGCGGTTCGGCCCGGACGCGTGGCGTGCATGCAACCGGCGGCGTCGCGGGTTGCATGCGCGCGACGATTCAACCGGTGCCGGGCCGCTGGGCGATGGCATACACCGCCTGCACCACTTTCGCCATGCGCGTGTAGTCGAGCTTGTCGTAGGTGTCGCTGGCCTGGTGGTAGGTGTCGCTGCGCAGGAAGGCGGTGTCGCTGACCATGAACGCCGGATAGCCTTCGTGCCAATAGCTCAGGTGATCGGAAAAATCGATGCCCTGCAATAGCGGCAAGGCATTGATCGAGTGCACGGGCAGGTCGCTGGCCCCGGCCATGGTCGCCTTGAGCCGGCGCAGGGTGCCGAAGTCGCTCATCTTGCCGACCAGGACCACGAAATTGCCGCGGTCCGGGTACAAACGGTCCATGCCGGGCACTGGATAGCGCTGGCTGCCGGGGCGGTCGCTGAAGCGGCCGATCATTTCCAGCGACAGCATGAACTCCACTTTGCGACCGCTGGCCTTGAGCGCACGCGCATGCCAGGCACTGCCCATGTGCCCGCTGCGGAAATGCGGTGGTTCTTCCAGGGTGTAGGCGACCAGCTCGACCGCATGCGCGGGCCGGTTGCGGCCGAGCAGGCGCGCCAGTTCCAACAATCCGGCGACACCACTGGCGTTGTCGTCGGCGCCCGGGGTGTGGGTGCGCGGCGAATAGCCGCGCGCATCGTCGGTGTCGATGCCGACGCCGATGTCGGCGAAGGAGTCGTAATGCGCGCCGATCACCCGCACCGGTCCGGTGTCGGGGCCGAAGCGCACGATGACGTTGCGATAGCGGCTCTCTTCGACTGCCACTTCCTGATAGGACACGCGGCCGCCGGTGCGGGCGAACTCGTCATGGATGAAGCGCGAGGCGCGGTCGATGTTGTCGAACTGATCGTAGCTGCGCGGGTACAGGTCGACCGACAGGTGCTTCACGTCGGCCTTCAGCCGCGCTGCGTCGACGGCGACGGGTTGTGAGGGCAAGGGGCTGACGAAAGGTTGCACCACGGCGGCGACGGTGGCGGCGGCGATCGATGCCAGGGCGGCGAGGAGCAGGAGAAAACGACGAAACAGCATGGGAGCGACGGCCTTGTCTGCGGATCGGCCATGGCGAGGCCGGATGGGCAGATATACCAGTGAACGCGGCCGCCTTGCGACTGCGTTCGATGCGCCGCAACCCCCTGTGGGGTGGCGCCGGGGTCAAGGCGGCGTTTCCGGCGGCAGGCGTCGTCGCGATTCCCGACCTTCGGGGCCTGCGCTGGAGTCGGCAACCGAGATTCAACCAGTCGCGAGCTTTACAGTTTCTTCAGGCCTTGGTTGTCGAACCCGTCCGGGCTCTGTTGCATCGTCGATTCGGTGATGCTGGAAACGCCTCGTCCGGCCAGTGTGGACGCCACGCCTAGGGCCAATTCGATCGCCACGGCGGTCTGGCCGAGAAGCTTGCGAGCGCCCTGGGTGGGTTCGAAGAAATCGTAGCCGGCCATGACCGCTCTGATCGCCACCTCTCGGTTGGCCATGAAAGCCGCGATCGCTACCGCATTCGTCGACGGCGCTGCGCCGGTGGTATTGGCGAGAGAACGGTTGTATTCGTCGGCTACTTTGCTGGCGGCCGACGCCTTCTCGCTCTCGGGCAGATTCCAGTAGTCGATCTTGAGCCGTGCTGTCGGGGCCGAGGAGGAGCCGGACGTGGAGGTAGAAGCGGTAGTCGGAATGAAGTTGGTGAGATTGACCGGCGGAGGAGGCGTGTAGTCGGTGGACTTCTTGATGAAGTCCTGGTCGGCTCTCACCGCTGCCATCAACGATCCGGTGTCGAAACGGATCAGCCGCTCCCGGGTCCAACCCGCAAGCGCAAGATAGCTGTGGGTGTTGGCGAGCAAGGCGTCGAGCTCGCGCAACAGGAACGATGGGTGGGCTGGAACATCGCTGCCGCTGGTACTGCCGCTATCGCTATCGCTATCGCTGCTGTCGCTGCTGTCGTCGCCGTCCGGCGGCGATATTCCGGCGTCCCGCATTTTTCTGTCGTGATTGAGCAATGGGTAGAGTTCCTCCAGGATCTCCGATTGCCGCTGCGCGCTCATGCCGATCTTCCGCACGAGGCCCTGCACCGTCTGGTACCACTGCACGCGATGCAGGATGTCCATCGCCGCCCAATCGTCGGATTGCATCGAGGCTTTGCGGAGATGGCGGACGATGCCGTCGAGGGTTACCGCATCGATGCCGTCCTGGGGATCGACTTTCGACAGCGCGAACAGATCGCTGATGGTTTCGGCTCTGGCCTTGGCCTGTTCGGCCTCCTTCGACGACTTGGTTCCCATGAGGCGGACTCCTGCGGGCCGAATGGCGGGATGTTTAGCGAAACGCGGCAAGCAAGCCGCCGTGAAACCCGATCGGCCAGGGGCGGCCGTTGCCGCCGTGTGCATTCGCATGAGGCCGGTCACTGCCTGGCGATGGCCCCGGCCTGGGCATCCGGGGCCGCCGCGCCGGCTCAGGGGCTCGGGACATCCTTGAGCGGTTGCCACACCGCCGGCTTCACCTTGATGCGCAGATCGATCAGATTCACGCCGACCGGCGACATCACCAGCAGTTCCTTCGGACGCGCGAACCAGATCACCGCGATCTTGGTCGCCATGTCGAGGTCGTTGCTGTCGAGGAACAGCTTCATCCTCGGCACGTCCTTCTTGCCGAGCACTTCCCAGGGTTTCTGTACCAGGCCGGTGGTGTCGAAGCGGTAGAAATACTGGGCGGTGTCGTAGGCGGTTTCTTCGTCCAGGCCCGAGCTGAAGAACCAGCCGTTCTCACGGTTCTTGTCGATGCACCAACGCTCGGCCTCCAAGGCCAGCTTGCCGTTGTCGACCAGATACTTGAGGTTGGCGCGGCTGGTGGCCAGGCCGTCGGACTTCCACGGTCTGAAGCCGCCGGCCAGTTTGACCTCGCCCGGAGTGCGTCCGGGTTTGCCTCCGCTGGGGCCTTCTTCGCCACGATAGGCATAAGTCGTCATTGCACGTCTCCGTTTCGATGAGTTGAGGGCGAACGCGCGCTGCATGCACAGTCGCGGTCGACCGCGGGCGCGGCGTCGGCCGTACCCGCATCGGAAACGAACGTTGTCGGAGGAGCGAGTGTGAAAGGCCGCCAAGCAGGCGCATGCGCTGCGGCTGCGTGTCCGCTTATGCCCGGTGGATGCGGAAGCGCCGCAGGCAGGCTGCCACGACAGCCGATCGGCGGGCGGGAGACGCCGCCGACGCATTCGCACAAGCCCGACTGCCGCACCTCGATGGCCCCGGCCTTGCGCGGCCGGGACCATCGCGCGGACTCAGGCTCCGTCGTAGTCCTCGAGGGGCAGCCACACATCCGGATTCTTGCCGATGCGCAGATCGATCAGGTTCACGCCGACCGGCGACATGACCAGCAACTGCCTGGGCCTGGCTAACCAGATCACCACGATCTTGGTCGCCGTGTCGAGGTCGTCGCTGTCGAGGTACAGGTGCATCTCCGGCGCGCCGTAATTGCCGAGCACCGTCCATGCCTTCTGGGTCAGGCCGGTGATGTCGAAGCGGTAGAAGTAGGGAGATGCGTGGTAGTCGGCCGGTTCATCCAGCTCCGAGCTGAAGAACCAGCCGTCCTCGCGTTTTTCTCCGCTACACCAGCGTTCTGCCTCGAGGGCCAGCGTGCCGTTGTTCACCAGCCTCCTGAGGTTGGCGCGGCTGATGGTGAGGCTGTCCGACTTCCACTGCTTGAAACCGCTGGCCAGCTTGACGTCGGCCGGGGTCGATCCGAATGCGCTCTGACCGGGCGGTTCTGCGCCGAGATAGGCGTAGGTCATTGCAAGTCTCCGTTTTGATGGGGGGGGGCGAGCGTGCGGTTCCGTGCGCAGCGGCGACCACGCCTGCATCGAAACCAAGGTTCTGGGGAAGGTGTGTGGGAGTGCCCGATACGGCTTTACGCGTTTCACGCTAAGTCGTTGCCGGCAGCGGTACCCCCGCGTCGGACTTGGCGCCGAGCCGGCTTGCGATGTGCTTGCCGATGCGGATGCCGGGTTCTTCGACGTAGCGATAGGTCAGCAGCGCGCTCGCGCACAGCAGCAAGGCGCAGCCGATGTAGATGCTCCAGAACGCCAGGCCGCCGCGGGCGGCGTAGGCAGCGGTGCCCGGGATCGCGAACACCGCGACCAGGATCAGCCCCTGCGAGAGATAGATGCCGTAGCTCAGCTGGCTCAGCCGACGCGAAGCCGGCCACGACAGCAGGCCGAACAAACGGTTGCCCGAGCAGACGATGAAGAAGAACGCGCCGGCGAGCGGACACAGCAGGAACAACTGCGCCAGCCCGATGCGCGGTGCGGCCGAGATCATCGTGGCGAACAGCGCCACCAGGCAGAGCAGCGCGACCACGCTCCACAGCGGCCGCTGCCAGCGCACGCGCGCGCCGATGCCGGCATGCAGCAGCGAGGCGACGAACATACCGGCGCCGAGCATCAGCACCAGTTCGGCCAGTATCGCCAACAGCAGGATCGGGCGCGGCTTGAGCCCGGGCTCGAAACCGCCGTTCCAGCTCGCTGCGGCTATCGTCAGCAGGCATAGCGCGACCAGGCCGGCGCTGAAAGCCAGGTGGCGGCCGCGGCGCACGAACCAGGCCGAGACCGGCAGAGAAAAATAGAACAGCCACTCGAAGAACAAGGTCCAGGTCACCCCGGCCAGGATGGTGCCGGTGTCGGCATAACCGTTGAGGGTCGGCGGTGGCGGCACGATGCCGAGCGCCAGCCAACCCAGGGCCGAGGCGATCGCCTGCGACGGCGGCACCCGCCATTGGAAACCGGTGCGATAGGCGACGATGGCGATCATCGTCAGCACCGCGACCAGATACATCGGCCCCAGGCGGAATACGCGACCGATATACAACGCCTTCCAAGGCGGCCGGCCGCCGGCCTCGAGCAGTTTGTTCCAGAACAAGAAGCCGGTGATCATGAAGAACAGGCAGATCCCGAGCAGGCCGGCGGTGTTGTAGAACGCCGACGGCGACGGTTTCCACACGCCGCTGCGCAGGTACTCGTGGTGGACGATCACGTGGCTGGCGAACACGCTGAGGGCGAGAAAGCCGCGCAGGCCGTCGAGGGTGTCGCTGCGTTTGCCCGCTTGCGGCGGCGCGCGGTCGGCCGCCCGGAACCAGGGCAGGGCGGCGAAGGCCGATGCCGCCAGCAGCATCGCGAAATACGGCCATACCTGATGGATACCGACCATGCGAGTTCCGATGCGGGGCGTGAGATGTCGATCGAGACTAGCGACGTCGCCAGCGAGCTTCCGTTCGTTGGATCACGCTTCCTCATGCGCCGCACGGCGGATGTCGCGACCCGGAACCGGGTTGGTATTCGCGCCATGCGCAGGGTCGTCATGCGGGCTCATCGCCCGGCGACGTAAGCTCGTCGCCGGGTCTGTCCCGATGCCGGCGGTTCCGGCACACCCCGGCGGCCGGCAAACTAGGCGTACTTCTCGCATGACGGACGATTCGATGACTTTCCTGGACACGCGAACGCCGGCGCGCTCGGCCGCCGCTGAGGCGCGGTCGTGCGCGCGCCTGCCAGCGTGCCGCGCGTACGAGGTTGCGGTCATCCGGCCTCCGTCGCGCTTTCGCGGCTGCCACGGGGCGAGCGCATGAGCGAGGTCGGGCACACGTTGGAGCACGGAGGCAGGCGTCGGGCGTTCTGGCTGCGCTGGATATTGCTGGCGCCGGCGATCGCCTTGTCGGCCGCCTGGGGCGGCTTGGCCTTGTGGTATCGACTGCCGCTGGCGGTCGCGTTCAAGGGCGCGATCGTCGCGGTCTTCGCGGTGAGCGCGTTGGCGGCCCTGTTCGCCGCGCGCCGCCTGCGCAGGCCGGCCTTGTGGGGGTATCTGTTGGCCCTGGCCGGCGTGCTGCTGTGGTGGAGCACCTTGCGCCCGTCGCAACATCGGGCGTGGGCCGACGATGTCGCCCGCCATTTGCATGCGCACGTCGACGGCGACCGGGTCCGGCTCGACAACGTGCGCAATTTCGATTGGCGCAGCGACAGCGACTACACGCCGCGATGGGAGCGCCGCGAATACGACCTCGGCCGCCTGCAGTCGGCGGACCTGGTGCTGTCGTACTGGATGGGGCCGGCGATCGCCCACACCCTGGTGTCGTTCGGTTTCGACGACGGCCGCAAGCTGGTGTTCTCGGTCGAGATCCGCAAGGAGCGCGGCGAAGAGTTCTCGACCCTGGGCGGTTTCTTCCGCGAGTTCGAGACCGCCCTGGTGGCGGCCGACGAGCGCGACATCCTGCGGGTGCGCAGCAACGTGCGCAACGAAGAGGTGTATCTGTACCGCTTGCGGCTGCCGAAGGCGGCGCTGCGTTCGCTGTTCCTGGGCTATGTGGCGCAGGCGCGCGAGCTGGAAAGGCAGCCGAGCTTCTACAACACCCTGACCAGCAACTGCACCACCATCGTGTTCGACCTGATGCGCCAGATAGCGCCGGGCTTGCCGCTCGATTACCGTTTGCTGCTGTCGGGTTATCTGGCCGAGTACGCCTACGACCAGGACGGTTTGATGGCGGGGTACGACTACCGCAGCCTGCACGGCCGCGGACGCGTGACCGATCGCGCGCGCGCAGCGGGCGACTCGTCGGCGTTCTCGGAACTCATTCGCGAAGGCGTGCCGGGTGCGGCGGCCGAGCAGGTCCGCGCGCGCTGAGGCCCCGGCGAGCGCGGGGCGATGCGCCGCGGCCGAGGCTCACTCGACGCGCGACAAGCCGAAGCCCTGCAAGTACTCGTCGGTGACCTTGGGCATGCCGGGGCCGCTCCAGACGAACGAGAAGATCGCATCCTCGCGGATGGTGTCGGTGATCTTCGGTGCGGTGACGCCAGGCAGGCCGTCCAGGGCGGCCACGCCCAGGTCGGACATGGGCACGGGCGACAGCTTCGGATTGCCGTTTCGCCTCAATCGGATCGACAGGCGCATGGCCTTCCCCAGGTGGTGCACGTTGCGTGCGATACAACTTAGGCGATGGGCTGTGACTGCCCCGTCAGTTCCCCGGGGTTGCGGGCATAGCTCGCATGCATCGGGATACGGCAATGCAGATCGACCCATGAGCGCATCAGCCCGAAGTCGGCCAGATAGCGGTCGTTGAGATCCGGCTCGCCGCGCAGTCGCCATGCGAAAGACACGCACACGCAGGTCGGCGTATGCCAACCGATCTCGGGTTCCGCCGAGCCGGGCATTCCGTTGATGGCTTGCAGGGCGAGTTCCTGCAGCGGCGTAGCGAGGAATCGCGGATCCAGCGTCCGCCTCAGTGCCGCGACCCAGCGCGATCCCACTTGCCGATCGGTCGCCGCGCGATAGGTGCCGAAACCATGCGCATGCTTGTCGTTTGGATGGATGCAACCGTCGGGCTCGTTCGCACCGCTCATGGCGTGCATCGGAAACTGGGCGAGGTTGCGGTTGCCTGGCCGTCCGATCGGTAGCTGCATGGTCGTCCCCTGGGCGGAAGTGTGCTTTCCGTGGCCAGCATGGACGCGTCGGGTGACTGCCACTTAACCCCGGCGACGGTGGTTCAGTTTGAGCGTTCCCGCTGGTGTCGCATCGCGCTCGGTTCGGGCCGATCACGGCGGTTCGGGCTGCGCCGATGCGTCGCTTATACGGCGGTGGACTCCAGCATCGTCAGCAGCTCCGACAGCGCGTCGTCGAGCGAGCTCAAATTGGCCGGCGCCAGCGTCGCCATGATCCGGCGCTCGTTCTCGATATGCGCCTCGACCGCGCGGTCGATCAAGGCCAGGCCGGCCGGCGTCAGCTGTACCAGCAGGCTGCGCGCGTCGTTGGGGTTGGCCTGGCGTTCGATCCAGCCGGCCGCTTCCAGCCGCTGCAGGCGGTGGGTCATCGTGCCCGAGGTGATCATCAGCGCCGAGAACAGCGCGGTCGGCGCCAGGCAATGCGGCGTGCCGGAACGCCGCAGCGTGGCCAGCACGTCGAACTCCCAACTGGTCATGCCGAACGCCGAGAAAGTCTTGTCCAGGCGACGTTGCAGCAGCGCGGCGCAGCGCTTGACCCGACCGATCGCGCCCATCGGGCTGGCGTCGAGGTCGGGACGCTCGCGGCGCCATTGTTCGAGGATGGCGTCGACCGAGTCGGGCGGGCGTTTCGTCCTGGCCATGCGGGCTCCAAGTATCTTGACTTCAAGATAAACTGTCTTCAGGCTAGGATCTTATCTTGAATTGAAGATAGTTTCATGAGCCCTATCGCGCAACGTCCCGCCGGGATCGACATCCTGCTGACCGCCCTGGCCCCGGCCATCTGGGGTTCCACCTACATCGTCGCATCCGAGCTGCTGCCGCCGGACCGCCCCTACACCGCGGCCTTGATCCGCACCCTGCCGGCCGGTCTGCTGCTGGTCGCCTTCATGCGCCATTGGCCGGCGCGCGGCCAATGGCTGCGCCTGCTGGTCCTGGCGGGATTGAACATCGCCCTGTTCCAGGGCCTGCTGTTCGTCGCCGCCTACCGCCTACCCGGCGGTCTCGCCGCGGTGGTCGGCGCGATCCAGCCCTTGCTGGTGATCGCCCTGACCTGGGCCATCGACCAGCGCCGGCCTTTGCAGTTCGTGGTCTGGGCCAGCGTGCTGGGCGTGGTCGGCATGGCCGTGCTGCTGCTGTCGCCGAGCACGGTGTGGGAGCCGGTCGGCATCGCCGCGGCCCTGGCCGGCGCCGCCTGCATGGCGACCGGCAACTACCTGACCCGGCGCTGGCGCAGCGATATGCCGGTGTTCGCTTTAACCGGTTGGCAGTTGCTGCTCGGCGGGCTGATGTTGGCGCCGGTCGCCCTCGCCGTCGATGCGCCGCTGCCGCGCCTGAGCCCGATCCAGGTCTCGGCCTATGCCTATCTGTCGATCGCCGGCGCCCTGGTCTCGTATGCCCTGTGGTTCCGCGGCCTGGCGCGTTTGCCGCAGGTGGCGGTGTCTTCGCTCGGCCTGCTGAGCCCGCTGACCGCGGTGATCCTCGGTTGGGCCTTGCTCGGCCAATCGCTTACCGGCCTGTCGCTGCTCGGCTTGGCGATCGTGCTCGGCAGCGTGCTGGCCGTGCAATGGCGCAGCAGCCGGCCGGCTTGAACCTGCGGGCGTCTGCGCTCGCTGTTTTCCTCCAATCCCCACTCAAGAAGCGTCATGAATCACCCGATCAGACAACTCATCGAATCGCGCGTATCGGCCAACCGCTACGACCCCAGCCGGCAGATCTCCGACGACGACATCGCCGCTCTGGTCGATCAGGCCACGCGCGCGCCTTCGGCCTACAACTTGCAGAACTGGAAGTTCATCGCCGTGCGCACGCCCGAGGCGAAAGCGCGCTTGAAGGCGCTGTCCTACGGCCAGCAGAAGATCGCCGACGCCTCGGTGGCCTTCATCGTCTGCGGCACCCTGGCGGCGCACGAGCGTTTGCAGCAGGCGCTGCAGCCGTCGGTGGACACCGGGATCATGGCGCAGTCGATGGCCGACGGATGGGTCGCCCAGGCGACGCGCGCGCACGCCGACGACCCGGCGCTACAGCGCGACGAAGCGATCCGTTCGGCATCGCTGGCGGCGATGACTCTGATTCTCGCCGCCGAAGGCATGGGCTGGGCGACCGGCGCGATGGGCGGGATCGACTTCGACGGCGTCGCGCGCGAGTTCGCGCTCGCCGCCGGCGAAGTGCCGGTGATCGTCGTCACCGTCGGCCATCCGCTGCCGGGCAACTGGCCGCAGAAACCGCGCAAGCCGGTGCACGAGGTCATCGCCTACGCCTGAGCCGTGCGTACGGGCGCCCGCTCCGGGGTTACACGGTCTCCCCGATCGAGTCGGGCCCGGGATGCCATCGCGGCCGGATCGAACTCAACGTCGTTCGATGTCGAAACGCACCACCTGGTCGAGGTCGTTGTACTCGATCGCATAGCGCTCGAAATGCACGCCGAAAGGCGAAGCGCCGAGCTCGTAGTAATCGTTGCGCAAGGTACTTCGATCGGGCGGGCCGAGCAGCTCGGCCACCTCGACCCGGCGCATGCCTTCGCGAATATGGCCGCCCTCTTCGAGGGGGACGACCTGCTCGACCCGCGGGTTGTCCAATGCATCGGAACCGCGCTGTTCGCGCCACAACTCAGCATCGAAGTTGCTGGACATTTTGCAGCCCGCCATCGTTAGGCCCAGGAGGGCAAGTAAGCAGCGTTTCGGACAGTGCGACAAGGAGTGCGCTCCTGAAGTCGGTCCGGTCGTGGCTCAGGTGCTTCCGGAAGGGTAGGTCTCGCCGTCGGGCCTGGGTTTGCCTTCTTCCATGACCAGGCCATTGGCCGTTCCATGATCTCCCACCGGCACCTGATCGCTCCACGCCAGATTGCCCTGCCGATCGATCACGATCATTTCGCCGTTGCCGACCGCCGCTTCGACCAGGTCGGCGAGCTCTTTATTGCTGGCATGAGGGTTCTCGGTGGCGATGCGGCGACCGACTTCGTTGTTGTAGAGGTCCATCGCTTCGCGATCGCTCTCATTGAGCGTTCCCTCATGCGCGGTGGCGAAGTCCTTGGCGAATTTCTCGCCGTACTCCTTGGTCATGCGGGCGTTCCAATAGGCGTGGCGGAACGCATCCTGGTGACCGTCCTCGGCGCGATTGGTGTCGAATCGCTTCTCGGACGTGCTGAAGGCATCCTTCCCGATCCTTTTGAACTCGTTGACGCCGTTCAAGCCCTCCTTGGACTGGAGGTTGTCGAGCATCTCGCCCTCGGTCTTGGTCATCTTGGTCGACTTGACGAACCAGCCGACGTAGTTCGGCTCCCATTTGATCATCTTGTCGGTTTCGACTTGATAATCACGCTCGACCTGGCCCAGGTCAGGGCGCGAGTTCAAGGGTTGATGGGGTTGAATCGCACTGCCACCGCCGATGGGATCCAACAACATGACACGCTCCTGTGCAGTCGTGATCGGATGCCAGTAGACGACTGCCGAACGTAGCCGGCAACCTAGGTCGATCCCTAGTGCAAGCATTTGAAATTAAAGAAGTTATGCGGGCAATTTGTTGGCGAATAAGAAACCTTGTGCGCGCTGGATAACGGTATCGTCGGAGATCACGTTCCTGATCGCGGCACACGTCGCAGTTCCATCGCCGGCCGCATTCTTGCGTTGGAAGTGGGCGCGGATTTCCGCTGATGCCGCGCGGCAGTCATCTCGCCAGTTGAACAACAGGTGGAGGCGCCCAGGTGTCCAGGGAGTCGTACACGACGAAATCCTCGCGAACCCGGGCGCCGTCCAATCGCCGGGACTCAAGGCTTCGGGTGGGCGAGAAAGAAGTCCCAGGTGAGGTTGCTTGCATCGGGGCCGGAGGGATCGCCGTAGAGGCTGCACGGGCAGCCGCCCGGATAGGCATGGCCGGCGCCGTCGATCAGATAGGACTCGATCAAGGAAGGGCCGGCCGCCGCTGCACGATAGACCTTGTGGGTGTAGGAACGCCCGCCCGGTACCTGGCCCTGCACGACCTCGTCGGCGACGCTGTCGATGCCGGCGACGGTCGCCCACTGACCGACGATGCGTTCGGCCGTCGACGGCGCCACGACCAGGTCGGCGCTGCCCTGGAAAATCAGCGCGGGTACGGCGCGACGGCGACTGCCCATCTCGGCGATGGCCTTCTGGCCGGACACCTGCGGGGACTGCAACTGGAGGATGTCGCAGTCGTATTCGCAGCCGGCGAGAATGCTGGTCGCGGCGTACAGGTCGGGGTAGGCGACCGCCATGATGTTGGCCATGACCCCGCCGGCGGACACGCCGGTCACATAGATCCGCCGCGGGTCGACGCTGTAGCGCGAGCGCAGCTTGTTGGTGATGCCGGCGATGATCGAGGGCTCGCCGAGGCCGCGGTGCTGGTTGCTTTCCAGGTACCAGTTCCAGCAGCCGAGCGGGTTGGCGAGGTTGTTCTGGTCGGGGAATACCACGATGAAACCGCGCTGCTCGGCGAGCTGGGTCCAGCCCGACAGCAGTTCGAAACCGACATCGTTCTCGGTGCAGCCGTGCAGGGCCACCAGCATCGGCATCGGCACGCCGGGCCGGTAACTGGTCGGCACGTAGCCGTGGTAATCGCGGGCGCCGGCCAGGCTGACGTAGAGGTCGCGGAAATAGCCGGCCGCATACGCTGGCGCGGGGATCGACAACACGAACAGCAAGGCGGCGAGCGCGCAGAGGAAGCGTCGGCGCAGGGCCGTGGACGATTGCGACATGGCGGTGTCTCCTGGCGGTCGGAAGACCGCGTAGCCTTCGCGTTGTAGCCGCTTGAGACGTGCCCGGTTTCACCTCGGGCGTACCGTGTGTTGACCGCAGCAGATCGCATGCGCGAAGTGCAGGCGGCGGTCGCGAATCGGATCATGTCGAATCGGGGCGCCGTGGTCGGCCCGGGATGTCGCGCTAAGCTGGGCCGCACCGCATCCATCGGCTACGGACTCCGCATGACCCAGCGCTACAGCTTCGACACCCTCGGCGGACAAGTGGGGCAGGAACTCGGCGTGTCCGCCTGGCTGATCGTCGACCAGGCCATGATCGATCGATTCGCCGAGACCACCGGCGACCGCCAGTGGATCCATGTCGATGTCGAACGTTGCCGCAGGGAGAGTCCGTTCGGCGGCACCATCGCCCACGGTTTCCTGCTGCTGTCCTTGCTCGCGCCGCTGCAGATGCAGCTCGGCCTGCTGCCCGAGGACGTCTCGCGGACGATCAATGCCGGCCTGGGCGAGGTGCGGTTCCAGGCGCCGGTGTCGGCCGGCGAGCGTGTGCGGGTGCGGGTGACCCTGGCTTCGGTCGAAGCCAAGGGCGAGGGCCGCCTGCTGATGATCACCCGCAACATCATGGAAATTGACGGCAAGGACAAGCCGGCGTTGGTCGCCGAGATGGCGGCGATGCTGTATCGCTAGCGCGGGTGCTTGCGCTCGTCGGCGCGGCGTTCAATGGCGGCGCAGTTCGCTCGGCGAGACCCCGAAGTGCTGGCGGAACACCCGGCAGAAGTTCGATTGCGAACGGAAGCCGTTGCGGTAGGCGATCTCGGAGATCGGCAGTTTCGCCAGGGCCGCGTTGCTCAGCATGTCGTGGGCCTTGCCCAGGCGCAGCGCGCGCAGCCGTTCCATCACCGACTGCCCGCTGTCGCGGAACAAGCGGTGCAGATAGCCCTCGGAGATGCTGCAACGCTGGGCGATCATGTCCGCAGACAAGTCCTCGTTCGAGTAATGCGCCTCGATGAAATCCAGCGCGCGCTGCTTGTGCGCGGCGGCCAGGGACCGGTCGTCGCAGAAGGTACGCGAATCGCCGCGCAGCATCAGCGCGACCAGGTCGCACAACTGCGTGGTCAGCACTTGCGCCTCGCTTTCGCCGAGCTGTTTGGCCAGGCGGTCGATCTGCCGCGCATAGGCGCCGAGCAATTCCGCGCGTGGGTCGGTGCCGTCCAGCGGCGCCGAGAACACGGTCGGCAGATGCGACACGCGTTGCTGCAGCAGATGCGCCGGTATCAGGGTGTTGAAACTTTTGTAGCAGCCTTCCGGCTGGACTTCGCCGACCACCGCGGCGGAGATCAGATAGATGCGGTCCGGCACCAGGATCACTTCATGGCCGCCGACCACGTTGCGCGAGCTGCCGGCGGCGGGTAGGGCGAGTACGTAGTTCTGCGCCAGTCCCGACAGATGCTGCGGGGTGCGGCGCATGTGCAGGCCGCTGAGGGCGATGTGGTTGAGTTGCAGCGCGCCGACCGACTGGCTCGCCAGCCATCCCATACGGCCTTCGGGGCGGGTCAATTGAATGTCGGCGCTGCCGAAGCCGGGCGAATGCACCGTCGACCAGCCGCCCATCGCGACCCGGGGACTCGCCGCGCCCTTGGCGGGGAATGCAGTCGGCGCTGCAACCTCGGTTGCGAACATGGCGATCCCTCGGAGAACGGACGAGCGGCATCTTAGGAGCGTTGCGGCTCGCGCTGCATGCTGCGACGCAGCACGTCTGTGCACTCAGGGTCAATGCGGTGTGCTCCCGCGGTGGAACCGCGGCGAGGCGTCGCGGCTATGTTGCAGTCACGCAGTGGGCGGCGACGGCGACGCCCCAGGGGAATGGATCAAGATGAAGCACAGGCTTTTGAGCGTGGCGATCGGCGTGGCGATGTGGACGCAGTGGCCGGCGGTGCAGGCGCAGGAAATGCAGGCACAGGAAGTGCAGCAAGCCGGGACCGAAACCGAAGTCGGAATCGAAACCGCGTCG
This sequence comes from Lysobacter sp. CA196, assembly GCF_052078695.1. Classification (NCBI taxonomy): domain Bacteria; kingdom Pseudomonadati; phylum Pseudomonadota; class Gammaproteobacteria; order Lysobacterales; family Lysobacteraceae; genus Lysobacter; species Lysobacter sp. CA196. Next base: position 72,735 of record NZ_JBQJIN010000008.1, read on the forward strand.
GTCGAATCGGAAAAGAAACCGACCCAGCTGGAATCGATCACGGTGACCGCGCGTAAACGCGAGGAAACCTTGCAGGACGTGCCGGTCGCGGTCAGCGCCTTCACCGCCTCGGCGCTGTTCAAGCAGAACGTGCAGACCCTCGCCGACCTGCAGGGCAAGGTGCCGTCGCTGCAGGTGTACGCCGCGCGCGGTTCCAACACTACCCTGACCGCCTACATCCGCGGCATCGGCCAGTCCGACCCGACCTGGGGTTTCGACCCGGCGGTGGGCGTATACCTCGACGACGTCTATCTGGCGCGGCCTCAAGGCGCCTTGCTCGACGTGTTCGACGTCAGCCGCATCGAGGTGCTGCGCGGCCCGCAGGGCAGTCTGTACGGCAAGAACACCATCGGCGGCGCGATCAAGTACGTATCGAGCCCGCTGCCCAAGAGCACCCAAGGTTCGATCGAGGCCACCGTCGGCACCCATGGCGAGCGCGGCGCCAAAGCCAGCCTCGGCGATGCCAGCGACGATGGCGTCTGGCGCGCCCGCGTCGCGGTCGCCAGCATGCACAACGACGGCTACGGCAAGAACCTGGTCCAGGACAGCCGCAACGGCAACAAGAACACCAACGCCGCGCGCGCCACCATTGGCTATTTCCCGTCCGACAGTTTCAATGTCGAACTCGCGCTCGACGGCATGCACGACAATTCCAATCCGCGCGGCGCCAAGATGTTGAAAGCCAACAAGTACTACCCGGCTTATCGACCGCTCGCCAGCGACTTCGACACCCGCAGCGCGATGGAGCAGATCAACCACAGCGAACTCGAAGGCGCGGCGCTGACCTTCAAATGGATCGCCAGCGCCGACTGGGCGTTCAAGTCGATCACCGCCTATCGCAGCTCATCGACCCAGAGCAATATCGATTTCGACACCTTGCCGGAACGGATCGGCGAGGCTTCCGGCGGCTACAGCGACCATCAGTTCAGCCAGGAGCTGCAGGCCAACTACGATGCCGGCGGCAAGCTCCACGGCGTGTTCGGCCTGTTCTACTTCAAGGGCGCGGCCGGCGGCATCAACCGCAGCACCTTCCTGGGCTCGCCGCCGTACACCGCGCTGCGGTTGTCGCAGTACGCGGTCAGCAGCGGGCGCATCGGCACCCGCAGCATCGCCGCCTACGGCGATTTCACCTGGGACATCGACCCGCAGTGGAGCCTCGACCTGGGGCTGCGCCTGACCGAGGAAACCAAGGACGCGCTGATCCAGAACTACGCCTACGCCGACGGCGCCTTCCAGGTGCCGATCGCCGAGCTGGCCGACTTCACCGGCTCCAACACCTCGCGCAACGTCTCGCCGAAGCTGTCGCTGGCCTGGCGCGCCAACGATCACGTCAACCTGTACGCCAGTTACAACGCCGGCTTCCATTCCGGCGGCTACAACATCCGCGCCAACTGCGCGGTGATCCCGGCCTCGTGCCGGCCGATCGACGACGAAAAGGTCCAGTCCTTTGAGCTGGGCAGCAAGATGACCTTCTTCGACGACCGCCTGATGATCAACACCTCGTTGTTCCGCAACGACTACAGCAACATCCAGCTGTCGGTGTTCACCTCCTACACCTTGCCGAACGGCAGCCCGGGGTTCTTCGGCGATTTCACCAACGCCGGCAAGGGCACCATCCAGGGGCTGGAGCAGGAGTTCGCCTGGAAGCCGTCCGAGCATTGGACGCTCAGCGGCAACGTCGCCTACCTGCACAGCAAGTACGACGAGTACCGCAGCGGCGGCGTCGACATCGCCGACAGCCAGCGCTTCACCAACGCGCCGAAATGGTCGGGCGGGTTGAGCCTGGACGCGCTGTATCCGCTCGCCGACGGCGGCAGCCTCGGCGGCCGCATCAATTACAGCTACCAGAGCAAGACTTATCCCGAGACCACCTTGTCGCCGCTGATCGCGCAGCCGGCCTACGGCTTGTGGAACGCCGGTTTGATCTGGCAGATCAACCAGCCCTGGACCTTGAGCCTGCAGGGCACGAACCTGGGCAACAAGTCGTATCGCAGCACCGGCTATCACATCGCCGCGCTCGACATCGTCACCGGCTTCTACGGCGCGCCGCGCACCGTGAGCCTGTCGGCGCGCTACGAGTTCTGAACTGCTCTCGCCGCGGACACCGCGATGAGCGTTTCGATCGGTCCTCGCCCAGGGCCGATCGCTCTTTCGTTGTCACAGGAATCCCCACCCACCATGTCGGCCGAACCTTACGACGCATTGCATTGGCACAGTCGCGACGGACTGCGGTTGTTCGCCCGCGATTACCCTGCCGCGGTTTATGCCGACGCGAAGCCGCGCTGCCCGGTGATCTGCATTCCGGGGCTGACCCGGAACTCGGCCGATTTCGACGAGATCGCCACGGTGCTCGCCGCGGCCGGGCGGCGCGTGCTGGCGGTGGACCTGCGCGGCCGCGGCCGTTCGCAATACGCCGAGGATCCCTCGACTTACAGCGCCGACCGCTATGCGCTCGACATCCTCGACCTGATGGCGGCGCAGTCGATCCCGCGCGCGGTCTTCATCGGCACCTCGCTCGGCGTGTGGGTGACGATGACCGTGGCGGTGAAGCAGCCGGCCGCGGTCGTGGCGGCGGTGCTCAACGACGCCGGCCCGCAAGCGCCGAAGTCGGCGCTGGACCGGATCGCGCGCTACGCCGGGGTGCCGGTGCCGCCGATGACGCGCGAGGACGCGGCGGCCTACATCGAACGCATCGGCAGCGCCGCTTACCCGAAGTACGCGCGCGCGGACTGGGCGCGGATGATCGAGCGCATGTTCCGGGTCCGCGACGACGGTCTGCTGGTGCTCGACTACGATCCCAAGATCATCCGCACGGTCAGCCCGACCAAGCTGTGGCTGCTGCGGCCGTTGATGTGGCACCTCTATCGCAAGCTCGCCGCCGGCCGGCCGATCCTGCTGCTGCGCGGCGCCTTGTCCGACATTCTCGAAGCCAAGACCGCCCGGCGCATGGCCGCGGTGTCGCCGCTGGTGCGCCTGGTCGAAGTGCCCGACGTCGGCCATGCGCCGTCGCTGTCGGAACTGGATGCCCGGATCGGCATAGAAACCTTGCTCGACGTTGCGGATTGAGACCGCGGCACTGTCTGCAGGCGTCGATGCCATCAATCTGGTCGCGACGCATGCCGAGCGCAGCGACCCCAGCGTTCCCGCGACCCGGAGACTTATCCATGTTGGATACACCGCAACCACTGCTGCCCGAGATCTTCGCCCTGCACGGCCGTTGGCGCGCGCGTTCGCCGGCGATCGTCGCACCGCACCGGACCCTGGACTGGCACGGCCTGGACCGCAGCACCAACCGCATCGCCAATGCCCTGCTCGGCGCAGGTGCGCGCCACGGCGACCGCGTGGCGCTGCTGATGTCCAATTGCATCGAGATGGCCGAACTGATCGTCGGCATCATGAAGGCCGGCTGCGTCGCGGTGCCGCTCAACAGCGCGATCAGCGCCGACAGCGCGGCGGCCATGCTGGCCGATTCGGGCGCCGCCTTCGTGTTCGCGACGAGCGATCATGTGGCCCGCGTCGGCGCGATCGCCGGCATCGCCCGCATCGAAGTCGTCGCAGAGGGAGCCCAGGCCGCGGCCGGTTGGCGGGCGTATCCGGATTGGCTCGGCGCTGCCGACGGGCATCCGCCCGAGGTGCCGCTGTCCGCGTCCGACCTGTGCAACATCATCTATTCCTCCGGCACCACCGGCGAGCCGAAAGGTATCGTCCACACGCATGGGACCCGTGCGGCCTGGGCCTACGACGCGGCGCTGGCGCTGCGTTATCACGCCGGCGCCCGCACCTTGCTGGTCACCGGCCTGTACTCGAACATCACCTGGGCGGCCTTGCTCGGCACCTGGTTGAGCGGCGGCACGGTGGTGTTGCGGCATGTCTTCGAGGCCGCCGACACCCTGGCGACGATCGCGCGCGAACGCATCACCCACACCGCGATGGTGCCGGTGCAGTACCAGCGTCTGCTCGATCACCCGCAGTTCCCGGCGACCGACCGCTCCTCGCTGCAGGCGATCATGAGCGTGGGGTCGTCGCTGCCGCTGGCGACCAAGGCCGGCCTGATCGAGACCTGCCGCTGCGACGTGATCGAGGTTTACGGCACCACCGAAGGCATCATCACCGCGCTCGACCCGGAGGATGCCGAAGGCCATCTCGCTTCGGTCGGCAAGCCTTTGCCCGGCGTCGACCTGCGCATCCTCGACGAGCACGACCGCCCGCTCGCAGCCGGCGAGGCCGGCGAGATTGTCGGCCGCAGCCGTTTCGCGATGTCGGGCTATTGGCGACGGCCCGAGGCGACCGCGCAGGCCTTATGGATCGACGAGGCGGGGCGCACCTGGCTGCGCACCGGCGACATCGGCCGTCTCGACGAAGAAGGTTATCTCTACATTCTCGACCGCAAGAAGGACCTGATCATCTCCGGCGGCCAGAACATCTATCCGGCCGATATCGAGGCGGTGCTGATGCAGCACGCCGCGATCGCCGAGTGCGCGGTGATCGGCGTGCCGAGCCCGGTCTGGGGCGAATCGCCTCTGGCCCTGGTGATCGTCAAGGACGCGCAGGCCGGCGACGGTGAGGCGATCAAGCACTGGCTCAACCAGCGGGTCGGCAAACAGCAGCGGGTGGCCGCGGTCGAGATCCGCGATCACCTGCCGCGCAACCCGACCGGCAAGCTGCTCAAGCGCGAGTTGCGCGCGCCGTATTGGCCCCGCGCCTGAGCTTCGCTGCGGTCATGCCGCTTGCGCGAGCGATGCCGGGCGGCGCTCGAACGGCGCACATCGATCGAGCGTGCAATCCTCGAGTCAGGCATAGAGATGCACGGGCGCATCCATCGGGATGCTATCCCCCGGATAGGTCGGTCTACCTCGCGAGATCTCCCCTTACAGCCGTGCCACGGCAATCCTTCGTCCATGACTAGTGGACGATGCGCGCATCCCGGCTTTAGGCAACGATCCGCGAACGACCCGCGCTCGACCCTGCGGTCCGGCAGCCGATAGCAGCGATCGGATAAATCGATGAAACCCTATCGGGCGCGGGCCGACCCTTCGTCGAGACAAGGGTTCGCATGGACGCGGTAGCCGGCGATGCGTCCGGGGCAAGCCGCTGCGCCGATCAAGGGGATAGAACATGGGCAGGACCGAAGGCAAGGGCATGAACAAGCGCTTGGCGAGAGCGGCAGGCGCGCTATACCTGGTCGTCGTCTTGAGCGGCATCTTCAGCCTGGCCTACGTGCCGTCGCAATTGTTCGTGCGAGGCGATGCATCGTCGACGGTTGGCAATATCGTCGCCGCGCTGCCGCTGTTCCGGTTCGGCATCGCCGCGGGCCTGGTCTGCTACACGGCCTTTTTGTTGCTGCCGTTCGTCCTGTACCGACTGCTCAGCCCCGTTCATAGGAATGCCGCGGTGCTGATGGTGGTTCTGGCGGTCGTCAGTGTGCCGATTTCCTTCGTCAACCTGTTCCACAAGCTCGATGTGCTGTCGCTGTTGAGCGGAGCGGATCATCTGCGGGCATTCACGACGGAGCAGTTGCAGGCACAGGTGATGCTTTCACTCGCGGGCTACAGCAACGGAATACTCGTGTGCAAACTCTTATGGGGGTTGTGGCTGCTTCCGTTCGGCTATCTGGTGTTCAAGTCCGGCTTCCTGCCGAAGATCCTGGGCATCTTGTTGATGATGGGATGTTTCGGGTACTCGATCGACGTTTTCGCGCGGTTGCTGATACCCGGGTTCACGGAAACCGCTTTCGCGGGCGTCGTCAGCTTGCCGGCCTCCTTGGGAGAGATCGGTACCTGCCTATGGTTGCTCATCATGGGCGCGCGCGACTCGAACCACCCGGCCGCTTCGGGCCATCCTGCGGTATAGCGATTCGTTCGCGACGCCGCTCCCAGACCGTGCTGCGATAGCTGTGGCATCGTTCGCCCGATCCTCGGCGGGTAGGGTGGTTTCGGCTCAAGGGCGGTGCTCAGAGCGGGCGAGCCGCTGAAGGCGGCCCTTCGGTCCCACGCCGAGTTCGTTGCAAGGCGCTTCCCATCACACGGCAGGACGACGATGAAACTCAGGCATCTGTATCTGTTGCTGTGCGTGCCCGGCGCGCTGTTGCCTTATGCGCAGTTGCTGCCGTGGTTGGCCGAGCACGGCCCGGATCTGCCGCGCTTGTTCGCCGAGCTGTTTTCCACGCGCATCGGCGGTTTCTTCGGCATGGACGTGCTGGTTTCGGCCTTGGTGCTGTTGCTGTTCGTGGTAAGCGAAGGGGGCCGTCTGCGCGTGCGCCGCCTGTGGGCGCCGATCGCGGCGACCCTGCTCGTGGGGGTCTCGCTCGGGCTGCCGTTGTTCCTGTACCAGCGGCAGGCGACACTCGATGCCGGCGCGAATCGTTGAGATTTCGGCCCGAACCCGAGACGGAGGGACCATGCATTCGCATCGGTCTAAGGACGGTCTTCGCGGCAAGCGCTAGCGCGGCCGGGGGCTGGGCTTGAGCTGTCTGCGCCGGAGCCGAAGCTCCGCGCCCGGTCGGGCGCGAAGCGGGCGCCCGAGCGGGCGCCCTGTACTGCGTTACGAGATGCCGCGCACTCAGAGCTCGATGCAGTCGAACTTCACCTCGGGATCGACCTCGGCGTCGTAGTCGACGTCGCTGCGCTCGAAGCCGAACAGCTTGAGGAACTCGTGCTTGTAGGCGGCGTAATCGGTGAGCTCGAACAGGTTCTCGGTGGTGACCTGCGGCCACAGCGCCTTGCAGGTGTCCTGGACGTCGTCGCGCAGTTCCCAGTCGTCCAGGCGCAGGCGCTGCTCTTCGTCGGTCTCCGGCGCTAGTCCGTCTTCGCGGTAGAGGCGCTCGCGGAACAAGCGGTTGAGCTGGTCGCCGGTGCCTTCGTGCAGGCCCTTTTCCTTCATCACCTTGAACACCAGCGAGATGTACAGCGGCATCACCGGGATGGCCGCGCTGGCCTGGGTCACCACCGATTTCAGCACCGCCACGTTGGCGCCGCCGTCGATCTTGCGCAGGCGTGCATCCAGGCGCTGCGCGGTCTGGTCGAGGTCGACCTTGGCCTTGCCGAGCGCGCCGTGCCAGTAGATCGGCCAGGTGATTTCGGTGCCGATGTAGCTGAAGGCGACGGTGCGCGCACCCGGCGCCAGCACGCCGGCGCGTTCGAGCGCGTCGATCCACAGTTCCCAGTCCTGCCCGCCCATCACCGTGACGGTGTCTTCGATCTCCTGCTCGGTGGCGGGCTCGACCGTGGCCTGGATGATGGTGTCCTTGTTGGTGTCGATCGCGGTCGAGACGTAGGGCTCGCCGATGGTCTTCAGCGCCGAGCGCTTGAGCTCGCCGGTGTCGGGCAGCTTGCGCACCGGCGAGGCCAGCGAGTACACGATCAGGTCGATCTGGCCGCCCATCTCGTTCTTGATCAGCTCGATGGCGGTATCGCGCGCTTCGTTGGAGAAGGCGTCGCCGTTGATCGACTTGCTATACAGGCCTTCGGCCTTGGCGAACTTGTCGAACGCGGCCGAGTTGTACCAGCCGGCGGTGCCGGCCTTCTTGTCGCTGCCGGGCTTCTCGAAGAACACGCCGAGGGTGTCGGCGCCGAAGCCGAACGCGGCGGTGATGCGCGCGGCCAGGCCGTAGCCGCTGGACGCGCCGATCACCAGCACCTTCTTCGGTCCGTCCTTGCGCACGCCGCGCGCGCGCGTGGCTTCGATCTGCTCGCGTACGTTGAGCTCGCAGCCGAGCGGGTGCGTGGTGGTGCAGATGAAGCCGCGAACCTTGGGGTGGATGATCAACTGGTCTACCTCGTCGTCGATGGGGCGTCCGCGGCATCGCCATGCGCGCCGCGGGCTTGAGAATGCTGCCGTCGCGGTCGCAGGCGAGCCGCCTCGCGTGCGCCGCGAGCGGCCGTCCGATCGCGGCCGGGCCGTTGCGGCGGGGCCCGGGCTCCGGGTCGGGACGGCGCGCGGCCGTCGGCCGGTCGCGGCGAAAAGTATGCCCCGAACGCGTGCGCTCGCCCAGCCGAGGTCGCGATGCGCACCGCGCCGGGCCTGCGACGGCTGTTTCCGAACGGTGGCGTATTGCGCATCATGGGCGCCGTTGCGCACGACGCGCCTGCGGTGGCCTGTGAAGGTCGAAGGCCGGGTTTCCGACATGGGTCGGACATCGGGGATGCCAGCATTCGCCGAGGGCGTGCCTTGCCGATGCAGGCGTGGTCATGCGAGCCGAGCGAGCCGTCATGCCGGGGCCGCGATCGGCCTCGGTACAATGCCGGCGCTTCGCCTTCCGGGCGTTCGCAGCGGTGCGAGCGCCGGATCGGCCCGCGCTTTGCTGCGGGGCTCTGCTTCAAGACCATGCCACTACCGATCAACCGATGACTACGATCTTGCACAGTGCCGCGCTACATCGAGTCGCCAGACGCAACCAGACCCTGCTGTTCTGGGTGCTGGCGGTGCTGGTGCTCGGCGTCGGGCTGGGCCTGCGCGATCCCTGGCCGGCCGACGAGCCGCGTTTCGCCCTCGTCGCCAAGCAGATGATCGAGAGCGGCGATTGGCTGTTCCCGCATCGCGGCCACGAGCTGTATTCGGACAAGCCGCCGTTGTTCATGTGGCTGCAGGCTGCGGCGTATCAGGTGTTCGGCGAATGGCGCATCGCCTTCCTGCTGCCGTCGCTGCTCGCCTCGCTGGGCACCCTGTGGTGTGTGGTCGATCTCGGCCGCCGCCTGTGGACACGCCGCGTCGGCCTGTACGCCGGCTACGCGCTGCTGTTCGCCTTGCAATTCACCTGGCAGGCGAAGAAGGCCCAGATCGATCCCCTGGTGGTGTTCTGGATCACCTTGGCCAACTACGGTTTGCTGCGCCACGTGCTGATCAGCGCACGCAAGCGCGGGCCGGACTGGCCGATGTGGATGCTGGGCTGGGCGGCCGCGGGACTGGGCACGATCAGCAAGGGCGTCGGCGCGATCGCTTTGTTGATATTGGTCCCGGCCGCCTTCGCCTCGCTGCGCGGCTGGAACGTGAAGCTGCATGCGAACAGGGCGAAGTTCTGGCTCGGGCCGCTGGCTTTCGTATTGGCAGCCGGCGTCTGGCTGGTACCGCTGGCGATCGCCGCGCTGGGCCCGGACGGCGGCCAGTACGCGGCCTATCTCGACGATATCCTGGTGCGCCAGACCGCCAAGCGTTATGGCGCGTCCTGGGATCACGGCCAGCCGAGCTGGTACTTCCTGGAAGTGATGGCGACGATGTGGTTGCCGACCATGCTGGCCTTGCCGTGGGCGTTGCCGGCCTGGCGCCGGCGCCTGCGCCGCCACGACGCGCGCTATCTGTTGCCGCTGGCGTGGTGGCTGCTGGTCTTGTTGTTCTTCAGTATCCCCGGCGGCAAGCGCGACATGTACATCCTGCCGGCGCTGCCGATGGTCGCGTTGGCGCTGGCGCCGTTGCTGCCGGGGCTGTTGCGCAAGGCTTCGGCGCAGCGAGTCGCGCTCGGCTTCACCGCGGTGTTGTCCGGGCTGTTGCTGATCGGCGGCCTGGCGATGTGGTTCGGCGATCCCGGGTTCGAACGGCGCTTCGTCGCCGAGCGCTCGCTCGAGGACGTGTCCTCGGCGTTGGCCGCCAGCGTCGCCGCGGTCGGAGGTTGGGGGCTGACCTGCCTGCTGTGGAGCGGGCGCCGCCGCGCCTTCGCCGGCATGATCGCGATGCTCGCCGGCTTGTGGGTGGTGTTCGGCCTGGTCATGGCGCCGCTGCTCAACGACTCCTCGTCCGCACGCGGCCTGATGAGTGAGGTGGGCAAACGCATCGGGCCGTCCGCCGAACTGGGCCTGGTGGCCTGGCGCGAGCAGAACCTGCTGATGGCCGACCGGTCGGTCGCCGAGTTCGGCTTCAAGGCGATCTTCCCGGTGCAGATGCGGCGCGGACTGGAATGGCAGCGAGAGTCGCCGCAGACGCGTTGGCTGCTGGTGCAAGACATCGCATTGGCGGCGTGCATCGACACTTCCCGCACCCAGCACCTGGGGCATGCGAATCGCCGCGGCTGGACCCTGGTGCCGGGCAGCGCGACGCTCGGCTGCACCTGGGCGAGCGCCGAGCATGCTCTGAGCATGGACTGGGATGTCTGCCTGGCGCCCGTGGTCGCCGATGCCTGCAGCCTGCGCGGGCTCGGCAGCGCATCCGGTACGCACTCCGGTCTCGGACGCGAGCTCGGAGGCTGCGCCCGCGCGGCGGCCCTCGAAGCGCTATAGCGGTGCACGGTCCGCAGTAACTGCCGCGCGGCAAGCGTGCGCTCGGTGGCGGAACCCGATCTCTGCGGCACTTTCGCCAAGACGGATGCTCGAAAGTGTGAGGCGCTTGGAAGAGCCCGGCCGGTTTCGAGGTCACCTTCTGCGTCATCGGTTCGCGCAGGTCGCGCAGCCGGACATGTGCAGGAGGATTCATGCATCGATATTCCATGGCCGGCCCCGCGGCTCGCCCGCGGCGGCAGCGCCGTTTCGTCGCGGGCGTCGTCGCCCTGTGCTTCGCCGCATTGGCGCCGAGCGCAGCGACCGCGGCCAATCAGAGCGGCGGCTTCTATGTCGACCCGTACTCGAACCCGGCGATCTGGGTGCGCGACCATGCCGGCGATGCGCGCGCGACGCGGATCGGCAGCGCGATCGCGACCCGGCCGATGGCGCGTTGGTTCGGCAACTGGAGCGGCACCATCAATACCGCGGTCGCCAGCTTTGTCGGCGCGGCGCAGGCCGCGGACAAGCTGCCGATCCTGGTCGCCTACAACATTCCGGGCCGCGATTGCGGCAGCCATTCCGGCGGCGGCGCCGGCAGTCCCGAGGCCTATCGCGCCTGGATCTCCGGCTTTGCCGCGGGCATCGGCAGCCGCCGCGCGGTGGTGGTGATCGAGCCCGATGCCCTGGCCCAGCTGGATTGCCTGCCCGCAGATCAGCGCACGATCCGCACCGGCCTGCTGCAATACGCTGCGAGCGAGTTCAAGTTGCGCGCGCCGAATGCGTTGGTCTACCACGACGGCGGCAACGCCCGCTGGATCGGCGCCGACGAAATGGCGCGGCGCCTGAACTCGGCCGGGGTCAAAGGCATTCGCGGTTTCGCCCTGAACGTGTCGAACTACTACCCCACCGCCGAGTCGAATGCTTACGGCGCCGCGGTCGCCGGCGCCCTGCAGCGGCAGTTCGGTTACCCCAAGCCGTTCCTGGTCGACACCAGCCGCAACGGCAACGGCTCCAACGGCGAGTGGTGCAACCCGCCCGGCCGCAAGCTCGGCACGGTGTCGCAGAACAGCGGCAGCGGTGCGGAGATGCTGTTGTGGATCAAGGTGCCGGGCGACTCCGACGGCAATTGCGGCATCGCGCCGGGCATCCCGGCCGGGCAGTTCTCGCCCGATATCGCGATACGTCTGATCGACGGGCGCTGAGGCGCGTAGCGCTTTAAAGGGTAGGAGCGGCGCGAGCCGCGACCGCGAAACCGCGGCTGCCGGCGCAGCCCGCGTGGAGCCGGAAGGCGATCCCATCATGGCGAATGCATTCGTCGCCTGCATGTCGTGGCGCCGCATGCCGAAACTTCGTAGTCGCGGCTCGCGCCGCTCCTACCCTGAGGATGCCGGGTATTGGTTCGTGCGAAACCGGCTCGGCGTGGCGCCGGTGGCCTTGCGCATCAGCCGCCGCAACGCGGTCGCATCCTCGTAGCCGACCTGCGCGGCGACCTGTTCGATGCTCATGCGGCTGGTCTCGATCAAGCGCCGCGCGCGGTTCAGGCGCACGCTCTGGATCAGGGCCAACGCGGTCCGGCCGGTGGCGGCACGCACGTGCCGGGCCAGGGTTCTCGGCGACATCGCGAACTCCGCGGCGAGCTCGGGCAGGCTCGGCGGATGCGGCAGTGCCGACTCGATGCGTCGGGTCAGCCGGGCCACCAACTCGTTGCCGCTCGCCAGCATCGACGGGATCACGAACGGCGCCTGCGCCTGGCGGCCGTCGAGCAACAACAGCTTGGCGACGACCTCGGCCAGCTCGCTGCCGAAGCGGGTGCGCAGCAAGTGCAGCATCAGGTCCGACTGGGCGAAGGCCGCACCGGCGGTGCTGACCGGCCCGTCGCTGCAGACCATGCGGTCGGCATCCACGCTGCAATCGGGGGCGATGCGTTGCAGCTCCGCCGCCAACCACCACGAAGTCGTGACCCGGCGTCCGTGCAGCAGGCCGGCCGCCTGCAGCAGGAACACCGCCGAGCACGAGGCGGCGACGCGGCCGCCTCGTGCGGCGTGCCGACGCAGCGCGGCGATCGCACGCTGCGCATCGGCGCGGATCAGGCGAGCGGCGAGTTGCGCCGGCTGGTCCACGCCCAGTCCCGGCACGACCCAGGTCGAGGCGTCGTCGCGCACCCGGGCGGGGATCGCACGGCTGTCGACCCGCAGACCGTTGCCGAGGAGCACGCTGCCGCCGTCGGGCGACAGTACCCGCCAGCTCGGCCGCGGCGTTTTCAGCCGGGGCGCGAGCGCGGCGGCGGCGCCGAGCAGGTCGAGGGTGACGGCGGCGCTGCTGGCGTAGGCGCCGGGCAGGATCAGGACGGTGAAATCGTGCATGGCCGGAAACGCCCGAAACATGTCCAAGCGGACACTCGAAGTCTAGCGCCCGGCGGGTTGCAATGCGCCTGTGCCGATGTCGCCGCATGCGCTGCGGCCGATCAAAGGAAACACGCGCCATGCCCAAGCCCGACCTGAGCCAGCCCGACCCGCTCGACGATTTCGAGCCGCGCACGATCGGCCTCGACGGCGTCGGCAAGCGCGTGCACGTCGCCGGCGCAGGGCCGGCGGTCATCGTCATGACCGAGATGCCCGGCATCAGTCCGCAGGTGGCGCGCTTCGCCCGCTGGGTTCGCGATGCCGGGTTCACCGTCTACATGCCCTCGTTGTTCGGCCGCGACGGCGCCGTGCCCGGGGTCGAGGAGAGCAAGGCGACGTTCCAGCGCGCCTGCATCAGTGCCGAGTTCCGCGCCTTCGCCGGCCAGGGTTCGAGCCCGGTCGCCCGATGGCTGCGGGCGTTGGCGCGACTGGCGCATGGCGAATGCGGCGGCCCGGGCGTCGGCGCGATCGGCATGTGCTTCACCGGCAATTTCGCCCTGAGCATGATGCTGGAGCCGGCAGTGCTGGCGCCGGTGCTGGCGCAGCCCTCGCTGCCGCTGGACGACCCGGCCGGGCTGGAGAGCGCGCCCGAGGAGCTCGCCGCGGTGCGGCAACGCCTGGAACGCGAAGACCTGACCGTCATGGCCTATCGCTTCGACGGCGACCGCTTCTGCAAGGCGCAGCGTTTCGTCGCTTACAGCGAAGCGCTCGGCGAGCGTTTCGTCGCGCGGGTGCTGCCCGACAGCGCCGCCAATCGCGAGGGCCTGGCGCCGTTCTTCGAGCATGTCGTCGCCGGCCCGCACAGCGTGGTGACGGCGCACCTGATCGACGAAGCCGGCCAGCCGACGATCGCCGCGCGCGACGAGATCCTGGGATTCTTCACCCGCCGCCTCGCGGCAACGGCGCGGCGCGAGTGAATCGGTGTAGCGACGGCCGCCTGCCCGAACCTCGGTGCAGGCGGCCGTCGAACCGCTGAACGTGCGCGATGGCGCGGCGAACGAGCGGCTTCAGCGCCAGCACACCAGCGGATAGCGCTGACCGTTCCAGGTCGTCCATCCCTTGCTGCGGTTGCCGGTCGGCGTGGGCAGATACCAGCGATTGCCGTCGGCATGGTTGAAATACAGGCCGCCGTTGTTGCCGCGGCGTGGGTGGTTCAACGCCACCCAACGCGAGCCGTTGTCGGAGAAACGCCCCTGCCAGCGCACGCCGGAGGTGCTGCTGCAGACATCGCCGTCGCAGGTCGTCTGGCTGTCGTCGACGGCGCTCCATTTCATCTTGGCCGGGCGGCCGTCGATGGTGCAGGTCCAATTGCCGCCCCACCAACCGCTGACCTGGCTGGCCGCGACCGGGCTGCAACCTGCGGCTGCGGCGGCGAGGGCGAGAGAAATCCAAAGTACGGTGTGCAACGCGGTGTTCATGATCGGCTACTCCTGTGGCCTTGAGTCCAGTTACGACCAAGCCAACGACAGGCGTCGGCCGGACAGGCCAGCACGGGCATCGCCAAGCGTGCAACACAGACATGAATCGGCAGGCACTGCGGCGACGCGGCGCAGGCGTATGGACGGATCGGTGCGTGGCTTGCGTTATGCGGCCGCTGCGGCACCGGGTCGCGTCATCCGCGTTTGTTCGGTGAGCGGGCAGCCTTGAGCGCTCGCTTGCGCGCCGGCACGGCCGTCGCCTCGACCGACTCGCGAAACCGCGGCGCCTGTTCGCACAAATAGTTCCACAGCCGGTTCGCGACCGGGCCGTGCGCGCGGTCGCTGCGCCGCGCCGCCACCAGGTCCTCGACGCTGCCGGGCAGGTAGCGGCCGGCGATCGAATGCAGCCGACCCTCGCGCAGTTCCTGTTCGATCAGGAAGCGCGGCATGTGGCCCCAGCCCATGCCTTGCAGGATGAGGTCCTTCTTCATGAGCTGGTCGGCGACGGTGCATTGGTGCGCGCCTTCGATCATGAAGTAGTCGCGCGGCGGCGAGTGACGCGCGCTGTCGCGCATGACGCATTGGGTGAACTCGCGCATGCGCTCGGGCTTGATCGCGCGCGAGACCGGGAACGGCAGGAAGCCCACGGCGACCACCGGTACGAACGGCACCGGGCACAGGTCCGTCCATTCGATGCGCGGGTCGCGCTTGTCGACTCGGTGCAGGATCAGATCGGCGTCGCCGTCGAACAAGCGTTCCAGCGGCCCGCCCACCGCCTCGAAATGCAGGTGCAGACGGGTAGCGGGGCACGCGGCGAAGAAACGGCCCAGCAACGCCAGCATCTGCGGCCTCGGACAAAGATCGCCGATGACCACCCGCAGCTCGCTTTCCTCGCCCATGGCCAACTGGGTCGCGTGGGTGCGCAGCGCTTCCATCTCGCGCAGCAGGGCCTGGGCGCGGCGATGGAAGGACTGGCCGGCGTCGGTCGGACGCACCCGATAACCGCTGCGGTCGAGCAGATCGAAACCGAGCTGGCGCTCCAGCTTCGCGATCGCGGCGAACACCGCCGGGTGCGAGCGATGCAGGGTCGCCGCCGCGGCCTGGAAACCGCCGGCGCGGATCACCGCATCGAAGCATTGCAGGTCGTGCAGGGTGAAGGCGCTCATGTCGGATTTGACTACAAAGAATGTACGAGCTTTGTAATATCCGCCGGGATCGGCCGCAACTAGCATTGGTGACACGGCGTCTGCCGTTGCAGGAGCGACACCGGGCGGCCGACCGCCCATGCCGCTCCCAAGGGCCTGTCCGAACGGAGCTACGCCATGAACGAACTGTCTTACCTCACCACCGGCGACGGCGTGCGCATCGCCTACCGCCTCGACGGCGATGCCGATCGCCCGGTGCTCGTGCTGTCCAATTCGATCGGCACCGACCTGCACATGTGGGATGCGCAGGTGGCGGAACTGGCGCGGCACTTCCGCGTGCTGCGTTACGACACGCGCGGCCACGGCGCCTCCGACGTGTCGGCGGGCGAGTACTCGCTGGAACGACTGGGTCGCGACGTGATCGAGCTGCTCGACGCCCTGCGCATCGGGCGCGCGCATTTTCTCGGTCTGTCGCTCGGCGGCATGATCGGGCAATGGCTCGGTGTGCATGCCGGCGAGCGCATCGGCCGGCTGATCCTGAGCAATACCTCGGCCTATCTCGGGCCGGCCGATCAATGGGCGGAACGGATCGCCTCGGTGCTGGGGGTCGAAGACATGGCCGACACCGCCGAGATGTTCCTCGGCAACTGGTTCCCGGCGGCGATGCGCGAGGCGAACGGGCCGGCGATCCAGGCTTTCCGCGGCATGTTGCTGGCCACCGACCCGCGCGGCTTGGCCGGCAATTACGCGGCGGTGCGCGACCTCGATATGCGCCAGGCCTTGTCGGGTCTGTCGCGCCCGACCCTGGTGATCGCCGGGCGCTACGACACGGTGACCCTGGCCAGCCACGGCGAGGCCATCGCTGCGAGCGTGCCCGGGGCGAGCCTGCTGGTGCTGCCGGCGGTGCATCTGTCGAACGTCGAATACCCGGCCGAGTTCATGAGCGCGGTGCTCGGTTTCCTGCTCCAGCGTTGACTAGCCGGTGCGCTCCAGCGCCGGCACCTGCACCTGCAGCTTGCCGGCCAGCAGATCCATGCCGCGTTTGCCCGGGGCCATGGCGATGCCCGAGGCGACCAGCAGGAACCGTTCGAGCTCGAAGGAAACGCAGCTGACCACGCAGAAGTCATCGCCCTGCCGGTGGTTGACCGCGTGGTAGAGGTGAATGCCCTTGTGCTGCAGCAGGGTCACCATCTCGCGCAGCAGCGCCTTGGGCGCCTGGACTTCGCGCGTAGGATGCGACCATTCGACCGTTTCGAGCCGCTCGGCCGATACCTGGAAATACGCGCAGTCCCTGAGCTTTCGGTATTCGCCCAGAGCCTCCAGGGCGAGGCGGCTGTACTCGTGCATGCTCGGCAACTGCTCGCGGATGCCGACGCATTGCACGAGTTCGGTCAATGCGCGGATGGCGGCATGGGCGGCGTACAAAGACGCACCGAAGCCGCTCGGGTACACCACTTCGTCGTCGAGAATCCGGTCGGTGGTGGCGATGAAGGCGGGGAAGCCGAGGTCACTGGTCACCTCGATCAGGACGATGCCGCGGCCGAGCTGAGCGTTGGCGGCCTGGTGGATCGCGGCGACCTGTGGCGGCAGCGACTGTGGATCGATGACGCTGCCGAGGCTGGCCGGCTCGCCGAGGTAGTGCGCGACCAGGAACAGGGACCAGGAATCGCGCTCGACCAATTCTCCTATCGCGTGCACCGCGGCTTCCTCGACGCTGGCGCCGATCGCGATGCCGCTGTTGGAGCCATAGCGGATGACGCTGGAGTAGTCGAAGTCGTCCTCGGCCGGAAGTTTGTCCAGGTAGTTCGGAAACGTCAGGAACAAGGGCACCGGCACTTCGGCGCCGTCGCCGAAGAAGGGGCGATAAGTCCGGCACGCCAGGCGCTGCCGCGGGTTCTGCCCGAACGCCGACAGGAACGGCAGCCCGGCGTAGCGGGGGTCGTGGAACAGATCGGTCGAACGGATGAAATCGATGCGTTCGCCGGCAGGCGGCGAGTTGGTGTACAGATGCTCGACCGCTTCGTAGATGGCGCCGACCCGGGCCGCCTCGCCATCGCCCTTGCCGAAGCCGCTGGCGATGACTTCGTCGTCGCCGCCGTGCAGGGTGCAGACGGTGGACTGCAGGCGCTCGCCGTGGGCTTGGGTCCGTATGCGCCAGCCCTGCTGGCTTACGAACCTGCGGATGACGCGTTCGGCGTCGGCCAGCGATCGCTCTCGCTCCAGCGGAATCATGCAGTCGCTCCTTGCGGGTGTAGCGGAACGAAGCGGCACGAACCTGGGTTCGTGCCGCCCGTTCGATCAGGATGGAAGCAAGGTTTACTTAGCCAGCTTGTCCAGGATGGCTTTCTCTTCCGGCGTCGGTGCCGGCTTGATGTCCTTGTCCTGCTCGATCTTGTTGGCGAGGAGCAGGTGCGGGACGGACTTGACGATGGTCGTTCCGATGAGCTTCTTCATACAGTCCCTTGAGGTGGTGTCGTTGCAGGTTGGTGCGACGCGCCGAAGCGTTCGACGATGTCGGTCCCAGCGAATCCGCCCGCTAGCGGGCCGGCGATACGCAAGGTCCGGGGTCGGCGCCGAATCGCTTACGGCGGTTGATGCCTCGCCGCGGTCGCGGCGGGCAGCCGGCGCGCCGGAGTCGGTCGCGCGATGCGGCCCGGTTATTTCGCCAGCTTCTCCAGGAGTTCTTTCTCCTGCGGCGTCAGCACCGGCGTGATGCCCTGGGCCGTGATCGCCTTGGTGGCATCGATCAAGACCGGACGCGACTTGATGATGAATATCTCGATCGTCTTCTTCATAACAATCCCTCGTTGTGATGTGACCTGCGGAAGTTCCATGCAGCAAGCCGGGGCGCTCGACGCTAGCGACCGAGCCCGGCGGCCCGCGCGCCAGCTATACGGGGCGGCTGGGAGCACGGTCAATCTCGGTTCGGGCGCCGATCTCATCGGTTGTGAAACTTCGGACCCAGTTTCGGAAACGCCCGGGCCAAGGCCGGCGCCGTGCCGGCCGACGGCCGGGTGTCGGGATGGCTGAATGGGTGGGCCGGAGACGAAGGCGGCCGGCCCGGATCGGCGACTCCGGGCACTGCTTGCCCGATCGCGATCGGACGCGCGTTCGCCGCGCATCGTGCGGGTGCGTCGATCAGCCTTCGAGCCGCACACACCGCGGGTCCGATGCCATCGGTTCGCGGATCGATGCGTGGCGCTGCCGGTCCGGCTGCATTGCGCCACTCGTCCGTGAATCCGACTGTGTCGGTCACCTCGTGTGCGACACGCGAGGCGAGTCGTGCGGGCTCAGAACGCCGGCAACACCGCGCCGCGGTACTTCTTCTCGATGAAGCTCTTGACCTCCGGGCCGGTCAACGCCGCAGCGAGCTTCTTGACCCGCGGGTCGTCGAGATTGTCCGGTCGGCCGACCAGGAAGTTGACGTAGGGCGAGTCGCGGCCTTCGATGGCGAGCGCGTCCTTGGTCGGGTCGAGGCCGGCGTCGAGCGCGTAATTGGTGTTGATCAGGGCCAGGTCGACCTGGTCGAGGATGCGCGGCAGCATCGCCGCGTCGAGTTCGCGGAACTTGAGCTGCTTGGGGTTGGCGGTGATGTCGCGCAGGGTCGCCAGCGCATCGGTCGGGTCGCGCAGCTGGATCACCCCGGACTTGTGCAGCAGGATCAGCGCGCGGCTGTTGTTGCTGGGGTCGTTGGGGATGACCACGTCGGCGCCCTGCGGCAGCGCGTCGAGCGACTTGAACTTGCGCGAGTAGGCGCCGAACGGCTCGATGTGCACGCCGACGATGGTGGTGAGCTTCGTGCCGCGGCTGCGGTTGTAGGAGTCGAGATAGGGCTCGGTCTCGAAATAGCTGACGTCGAGCAGCTTCTGCGCGACCTGGTCGTTGGGCTGCACGTAGTCGTTGAACACGCGCACGTCCAGCTCGACGCCTTGCTTGGCCAGCAGCGGCTTCACCACTTCGAGGATTTCCGCATGCGGCACCGCGGTGGCGGCGACGGTGAGCTTTTGCGACGCCGCATCGTTGCCGTCGCCGCAACCGCTCAGGCCCGCGGCGGTCAGTGCCAGGATGGCCATCAGCTTTTTCATCTTGCGTCCTCGATCGATTCGATAGCTTGGAGCGGCCGCTCAGCGTCGGCTGAAGCGCGCCACGAGTTTGTCGCCGAGCGTCTGCAGCGCTTGCACCAGCAGCAGCAACAGCAGCACCGTCACCACCGCCACGTCGGTGTGCGAGCGCAGATAACCGTCGCGGTAGGCGAGGTCGCCGAGGCCGCCGGAACCGATCGCGCCGCCCATGGCGGTATAGCCGATCAGGGCGACGGTGGTCACGGTGGCGCCGGCGATCAAGCCGGGCAGGGCTTCGGGCAGCAGCGCGCGCAACACGATCTGCCGCGTCGTCGCGCCCATCGCCTGGCAGGCCTCGATGATGCCGCGGTCGACTTCGCGCAGCGAGGTTTCGACCAAGCGCGCGTAGAACGGCGCCGCGCCGACCACCAGCGGCAGGATCGCGCCGCGCACGCCGAGCGAGGTGCCCATCGCCGCGAGGGTCAGCGGAATCATCACGATCATCAGGATGATGAAAGGTACCGAGCGCAGGATGTTGATGATCAGCGACAACACGCCGTACAGGCGCGGCTGCGCGCGCAGCTGGCGCGGGCCGGTCAGGAACAGGGCGATGCCGAGCGGCAGCCCGATCAACAGGGTCAGCGGCAAGGCGCCGGCCAGCATCAGCAAGGTGTCGAGCGTGGCCTGGCCGATCTCGCCCCACTTGCCGGCGTCGAGGTGTTGCAACCAACCTGGGTTCGGGCTCATCGCGCGATCTCCTCGACGTGCACGCCGGCCGCGCCGAGCGCGGCGATGGCGGCATCGCTGTCGCCGCCGACCAGGGCGATGGTGAGCTGGCCGTAAGGCGTGTCCTTGATCCGGTCGATGCGGCCGGCGAGGATGTTGTAGTCGACGCCGGTCTCGCGCGCGACCCGGCCGAGCAAGGGCTCGTAGGTGTGTTCGCCGATGAAGGTCAGGCGCAGCAAACGCCCGGACACCGCGGCGAAATCGCGGTGCAGGCCGCCTTCGTCGACGTGCTCGGCCTCGGACACGAAGCGGCGCGTGGTCGGATGGCGCGGATGCAGGAATACGTCGGCGACCGGGCCGCTTTCGACCAGGCGGCCGGCGTCGAGCACGGCGACGCGGTCGCAGACGCGGCGGATCACTTCCATCTCGTGAGTGATCAGGACGATGGTCAGGCCGAGCTCGCGGTTGATCTCGGCCAACAACGCCAGCACCGAGGCGGTGGTCTGCGGGTCGAGCGCGCTGGTGGCCTCGTCGCACAGCAGGATACGCGGCCGGCTGGCCAGGGCGCGGGCGATGCCGACGCGCTGCTTCTGCCCGCCCGACAACTGCGCCGGGTATTTGTCGGCGTGCGCGCTCAGGCCGACCCGGGCGAGCAATTCGGCGACGCGGGCGGCGATCTCGGCGCGCGAGGTGCCGGCCAGCTCGAGCGGAAAGGCGACGTTGGCCGCCACCGTGCGCGAGGACAGCAGGTTGAAGTGCTGGAAGATCATGCCGATGCGCTGGCGCAGCGTGCGCAGGCCGGCGCCGTCGAGCGCGCTGGCGTCTTCGCCGTCGACCAGCACCCGCCCGCCGCTGGGGCGTTCGAGGCCGTTGATCAGCCGGATCAGGGTGGATTTGCCGGCGCCGGAGTGGCCGATGATGCCGAACACCTCGCCTTCGACGATGTCGAGATCGAGCGGCAGCAAGGCCGGCACCTCGTGACCGCCGACGCGGAACGATTTATGGACCTGCTGGAATTGGATCATGGACCGTCGTGGGCGTGGCTGTGCGGGAGAGGCGAGGCCGTGCGGCGCGGCACGGCGCCACTCCGAGGGCGGGCGTCGGACCGCCACACTATCACCCGGCAAACCGTGAGGCGGTCGGCATTGTAAGGCGGGGCCATGCCCGCGGCCGGCTGCAACGGTTATGTGCTTATGCCGGATCGAGCTGAGCAGCGTCGGCGAACCGACAGCGACAAGGTCTGTGATGGGGACGGTACGGGTCAAAATGTGACGCGATAAGCAGTTTTGACGCCTGCGCCGACTAGTGTGCTTTGCGGCACTGAGCGCGCCGTTGGTGGCTCTCGCGGACCCGCGGCGTTGGCACGATTCGTGTGCATTCCCTCATGCAGGTATCGGCATGGCAGGAGCCAGCGGCATGAGCGGCAAATCGAACAAGCAAACTCCGCAAGACGATCACGGGCATGGGCCATCGGCCTCGCTGGTGGCCGCCTTGACGGTTGCGTCGATCTTGGCCGTGATCGCCGCGCTCATCGCCAGCCTGGCCCGGACCTAGCGCAAGCCAAGCGCAAAGCCAGCGCAAAGCCAGCACGAACCCAGCGCAAAGCTTGCGCGCATCTGCATCTGTCTTCCGCCATCGAGGTTTCTTATGCGTCTGACCCCGCCCAGCTTCCCCATCTTCTTCATTTCCCTGCTGGCCGGCGGCGCCGGCATCGCCGCGCGACTCGGCTATCTGCCGTTCCTCGCGGGCTTCGCGTTCTGGCTGGTGGCGTTGGGCTTCGTCCTGCTGCTGATCGGTTCGCTGTTCCGCAGCCTCTGATCGACTCTCTAATTGATTGATTCAAGGACAAGAGCGGCAAGCCGCTCTTGTCCTTGAGTGCTTCGTTGGCATCGGGCCACTGGCTCCAGCGAAATCGCAGCAACTGGCGCCGTCGCCGTCGGCGCGCGTGCGTACGGTATCCGGCACCGGCCAATCGGCCTCCAGCGTTGCGATGGTGTTCGTCATGTCTTTGCCCACGGCTTTTATGCGGCGGTCGATCACCGCAAGCTTGCTCTTCGCTGCTGCGTTCCTGCCGGCCCACGCCGACCTGCGCACTCCGTTGACCCCGGACAACAGCGTCGTGCTGATGGTCGATTACCAGCCGCAGTTCGTGTTCTCGGTGCAGTCGATCGAAGTCGGCAAGCTCATCAACAACGCCGAAGGTTTGAGCAAGGCGGCGAAGGCCTTCGAAGTTCCGACCCTGTACGCGACGATCAGCGCCGAGAAGTTCGGCGGCCCGTTCTTCAAGCAGCTCACCCAGGCGCGTCCGGAGCTGGTGCCCTACGACCGCACCGCGATCGACCCCTGGCAGGACCCGCGCATCCGCGAGGCGGTGCGCAAGACCGGCCGCAAGAAACTGCTGGTCAGCGGCTTGTGGACCGACAGTTGCGTGACCCTGCCGGTGTTGTCGGCGCTGCGCGACGGCTACGAGGTCTATGTGGTCGTCGATGCCAGCGGCGATGTCTCGCACGAATCGCACGACATGGCGGTGCAGCGCATGATCCAGGCCGGCGCGGTGCCGGTGACCTGGCTGGCGGTGATGCTGGAATGGCAGGGCGACTGGAGCAAGGGCGGCACCGGCGCACAGGTGCAGAAGATCGCCCAGCAACACGGCGGCGCCTGGGGCCAGGGCATCGACTATTTCCAGAGCATGATCGCGCCGGCGCAGCGCTGAGCCCGACCGAATCCGCGAGGCGTCGGCTAGGCCTTGGACGGTACCGCCGAGCTGCTGCGGTCGAAACGCGGCAGCTCGTCGGCGACTTCGAACCACGGCAACTGCGAGCCGGTCCAGACGTGGTCGTCGATGCGCACCCGCTCGGGCTGGTCGAGACTGCCGATGCAGACCT
This sequence comes from Lysobacter sp. CA196, assembly GCF_052078695.1. NCBI lineage: Bacteria > Pseudomonadati > Pseudomonadota > Gammaproteobacteria > Lysobacterales > Lysobacteraceae > Lysobacter > Lysobacter sp. CA196. The sequence continues at coordinate 95,595 of NZ_JBQJIN010000008.1, forward strand.
GCACCCGATCGGCCAGCACGCTTTCGCGCATGCCCAGGGTGCTGCCGCAGTTCGGGCAGAAGCCGCGTTCGGCATAGTCGGACGAGCGGTACCAGGCCGGCGGCGATGCGAGCCAGGCGAAGGCCTCGGCCGGGAAATGCACGAAAGCGAGCGCCGGCGCACCCGAATGGCGGCGGCACAGGCCGCAGTGGCAGATCACGCCGCGCAACGGCGCCGCGGTGGCGCGATAGCGGATCGCGCCGCACAGGCAACCGCCTTCGAAATTCGTATCGGTCATCGGCACTCGTCTCCGGTCCGGCGCGAGCCGTTATGGCGCGGCCTCGCCGCCGCGCGTCCACAGTACGCCAGAACGCGCCGGCGGCGCCGACTGCGCTAGGCTGGGGGCCCGCCGCTAAGCGCTGGACGCTCATGCCGCAACGTTCGTCCCCGGCCGACGCCGGCAACGGCCCCGGCGCAGACCTGCGCGGCATCGGCCGGTTGACCATCGACGCGATCACCGGCGTGGTCGATCTGGTCGAATCCGTCCACGCCACCATCGTCGCCTTGCCGGGGCCGCTCGGCGCGCCGGTGCTGGACCCGACCCGCGGCATCAGCGGGTTGGTCTATCGCAGCGTGCGCGGCATCGCGCGTTTCGTCGGCGACGGCCTCGACCTGGCGCTGGCGCAGTTCGCGCCGCTGCTGGACCGGATCGAGTCGCCGCCGCAACGCGACGGCCTGGTGTCCGCGCTCAACGGCGTGCTCGGCGATCACCTCGCCGCGACCGCCAATCCGCTCGCGATCCGCATGCGCCTGCGCCGCGACGGCGAGCCCCTGCGGCTCGGCCGCAAGGCCTTGGCGGCCGCGTACCCGCAGGCGACCGGCAAGCTGTTGGTGATGGTGCACGGCCTGTGCATGAACGACCTGCAATGGCAGTGGAACGGACACGATCACGGTGCTGCGCTGGCGCGCGATGCGGGCTGGACGCCGGTGTATCTGCACTACAACAGCGGCCGCCATATCTCCAGCAACGGCGGCGAATTCGCCGCGCGCCTGGAGCGTCTGCTGCGCGAGTGGCCGGTGCCGGTGGAACGCTTCGCCATCGTCGGCCACAGCATGGGCGGCCTGGTCGCGCGCAGCGCCTGCGATGCCGCCGCGCGTGCCGGGCACGATTGGCCGGCGCGGCTCGACAGCCTGGTCTTCCTCGGCACGCCGCATCATGGTGCGCCGCTCGAACGCGCCGGCAGCTGGTTCGATATGTTGATCGGCCGCAGTCCTTACACCGCGCCGTTCGCGCGCCTCGGCAAGATCCGCAGCGCCGGCATCCAGGACTTGCGCCACGGCAATCTGCTCGATTCGGACTGGCGCAAGCACGGCCGCGACGGGCGCCGCGACGCGCGTACGCCGGTGCCGCTACCGGCGCAGGTGCGCAGTTACGCGGTGGCGGTCTCGACCGACAAGCGCGCTGCAGCGAAAGGCGAGGATCGCGCCACGCTCAGCGGCGACGGCCTGGTGCCGGTCGCGAGCGCGCTCGGGCATCATCCCGATCCGGCCTTCGATCTGCGCATACCCACGTCGCGGCAATGGGTCGGCCGCGGCCTGCATCATCTCGATCTGCTCGGCGACCCGCAGGTGTACGAGCGCATCCGGCATTGGCTGGAGTAAACCTCGTCCTCAAGGCATCGCGGCGAAACTCGGGCGTGCCATCCATCATCAGGCCGCCAGCGGCCGGCGGAGGTTGCAGTGGTAGATATATCGCAGGAAACGATCGAACAAACCAATACCCGCTTGCTGGCGGTGACCAAGCAGGCGCGCCTGTTGGCGTATCCGGGTACCTATGCCTTTCTCGAATTTCCATTGGTCGATTTCCCCGCTGCGGTGCGCGCCGATGCCTTGGCCCTGGTCCGCGACGACGCGGTCTGGAGCCAACTCGTGCCTTGCGAGGACCCAGCCGAGGACCTGTTCGCCTTGTTCCGGTTTCATTTTCCGGGCCGCGTCGACAACAGCGGTTTCGTCGGCTGGCTGGCCTCGCGGCTCAAGCGAAAATTCGGCACCGGCGTGTTCGTGACCTGCGGGCAGAACCGTCGCGACGGCGGCATCTTCGATTACTGGGGCGTGCCGGTGGCCATCGCCGCGGAGATCGCCGCCGAACTCGATGCCCTGGTGGCGCCGGAGAAGATCGCCCTGGCGCCGTAGCCGGTACGCGCGAGCTTGCGACGGGTCTGCACGGGCTTGCGCCGGCAACCGCCCGATCGCGTGCATGCCGTCAAGGCTGCGATTGACTATCCTGTCGCCCCGAATAACGCTTCAGGATCGTCATGGCACAGGGTCGTGCAAGTTTTCTCAAAATCCTTCCGCTGATCATCGTCGGCGCCATCGCGGGGCGCGTGCTGGCCTCGATGGCCAGCGGGTCGAGCTTCCTCAACTGGCTGATCGGCCTGCTGGTCCTCGGCTTCGTGGTCTACCTGATCTGGTTGTTCGCGTTCAAGAACCAGGCCACCCGCAAGGCGACGTCGGCGGAAACCGCGGCGGCCTTGAACTTCCAGCCCGAGCCCGGCAAGGGCGTGATCTACCTCTATCGCAAGCAGTTCGTCGCGGTCCTGGTCGGCATGGACGTGGTGCTCGACGGCCAGCCGGTCGGCCAGACCCGCGGTTATTGCTTCTACCGCCTGGTGGTCGAGCCGGGCCAGCACGTGCTCAGCGGCGACGGCAAATGCAAGGAACCGATGAGCTTCGAGGTGACGGCCGGCGAAGTGGCCTATATCGAGAAGGAAATCCTGATGGGCGCGTTCAAGGGCGGCTATCACTACCGCCGCAACGCCGACGTGGCGGCGGCGCAGGCCGCGATCCGCAGCTGCAAGCTGCTGTTGCCCAAGGGCTGATCCGTTCGTTCGCGGTCCGTCGATTCGCACGGATCGGGTAGCGCAATGATCAAACCAGCGCCGCCGCGGACACCGTGGCGGCGCTGGTTCTGCATCGGTCAATCTTGGGTGGCCTGCGTCTCGCCCAGGTGGCGGCCCAGGAAGCTGCGCATGCGCAGGGCGATCGGCTGCGCGTCTTCTTCGAGCGCGAAATGCCCGGTGTCGAACAAATGCACTTCAGCCTCGGGCAGGTCGCGCTGGTAGGCGTGGGCGCCGGCGCTGAGGAAGATCGGGTCGTTCTTGCCCCACAGCACCAGCATCGGCGGCCGATGTTCGCGGAAATAGGCCTGCCATTGCGGGTATCTGGCGGGATTGGAGCCGTAGTCGTAGAGCAGGCGCAGCTGAATCTCCTGCACGCCCGGCCGGTCGAGCAAGGCCTGGTCGAGCAGCCAGTTCTCCGGCGCGATCGCCGCCGGGTCACGCACGCCTTCGAGGTAATGCCATTGGGTCGAGGCCAGGCTCAGCAGCTTTTCCGCGAGCAAGTTAGAGCGTTGCGGGGTGGGCTCCTTCCAATAAGCGCGCAACGGGTCCCACAACGTGCCCATGCCTTCGTCGTAGGCATTGCCGTTCTGCACGATCAGGGTCTGGATGCGTTCCGGGTGCTCGACGGCCAGGCGAAAGCCGACCGGCGCGCCGTAGTCGAAGAGGTAGAGGCTGTAGCGCTCGACCTTGAGTGCCTGCAGCAATCGATCGACGCTCTGTGCTAGCCGATCGAAGCTGTAGTCGTACCCGGCCGGCGAGGGCGCGGCGCTGGCGCCGAAGCCGGGATAGTCCGGCGCGATGACCCGATAGCGGTCGGCGAGCAGCGGCATCAGCTCGCGGAACATGTGCGAGGAACTCGGCAGGCCGTGCAGCAGCACGATGACCGGCGCGTCCTTGGGGCCGGCCTCGCGATAGAACAGTTCGGTGCCGTCGACGGCGATATGGTGATGGGTGGTCATGGGGCGCTCGGAGGTGGGCGGCAAGGTCTCGGCGGTGGCGGAAGCCTCGGCCGAGAGTGGCGAAAGTAGAAGCGCGGCGCTTACAAGAACTGCACTCATAAGAGCTGCACTCATAAGGGCTGCACTCATAAGGGCGGCGGACAATCGAAGCATGACGGGTCTCGGCAGAGTGGGGGAGATCGCTCGGGTCGCAAGGACCGGCGGATCGAAACGACGGTGGGATACCGCATTGACGCGCTAGAGATCCAGCGCGAGATGGTCGGAATGCGCCCGCGACACGCAAATGCACATCAAGGCGGCGCGCTCCTTTTCGGCAGCGCTCAGGGCGCTGTCGCGATGCTCGGGTACTCCATCGAGCACCTTGACCGCGCAGGTGCCGCAATTGCCCACCCTGCAGTCCGACGGCGTGCTCACCCCGGCTTGCAGTAGCGCATCGAGGATGGTCTGTGAGCCGGCGACACGAATCCGCCGCTCCGAGCGGCGCAACTCGACCTCGATGGCGCGGTCGTCCGGCCGTGCGGCCGCATCGAAGCGTTCGATCCGGATCCGTTCGCCGATCCCTACACTGGCGGCGACGGTGTTGAGCTCATCGATCAGGCGAGTGGGGCCGCAGGCATAGATCAGCGCATCCGCTGCCAGGTTCGACAACAAGCCGGGCAGGTCCAGGCGCACGCCCTGATCGGCCGGATACAGGCTGAGGCGTTCGCCGAACTCGGCCTGCAAGGTCTGCCGGAACGGCAGTTCGCGCGTGCTGCGGCCGGCGTAGTGAATCTGAAACGGCTGTCCGCGTCGCGCCAACGTGTGCGCCATGGCCTTGATCGGGGTGATGCCGATGCCGCCGGCGATCAGGACCACGGGGCGCGCGTCTTCGCTCAGCGCGAAGTCGTTGCGCGGAAGTTCGCAACGCAGGCGCAGCCCCAGCTCGAACCCCGCGTGCAGGGCCTTCGATGCGCCGCGCCCGGCGTCTTCGCGCAGCACCGCGATCTCGTAGACATCGCGCCGCGAAGGGTCGGAGCTGATCGAGTAGTGGCGCAGTTCGGTCTTGCCGTCCAGTTGCACCGGCACCCGCAGATGCGCACCGGCGGCGACCGCCGGCAAGGCATCGCCCTGCGGATGGCGCAGTTCGTAAGCCCGCACTCTTGCGGTGAGTTGCCTGACGCCGGCGACGACCAGTTCCAGCGGGCCCTCACCCCAGATGGCGGCCCCGGCGGCGCGCGGCGTTTCCTCGAGCGTCGGCGTTGGCCGTGCCGGCGCGATGCGTTCGATCTCGGCCTCGGTGTAGCGCGGGGTGATGTGTTGCGGGCAGTTCCAATCGCAGGCTTCGACCTCGATGACGATGCCGCGTTCGACCCGGGCGCGGTACGCAGGCACTTCCAGTCGGGCGATCAGGGCGGCGTCGCTGCTTTCGTCGACGATGCGCGCGCGGCCCCAGATCTTCAACCGGCGCCGGTTCGGATAGTCCATCAGGATCAGCGAAATGCGGCCGTCGGCGGCGAGATTGCCGACGCTGAGGTATTGGCGGTTGCCGCGGAAATCCGCAAAGCCAATCGTCTTCGCATCGAGCACCTTGAGGAAACCGGCCGGGCCGCCGCGGTGCTGGACGTAGGGCCAGCCCGATTCGGACACGGTCGCCTGATAGAAGCTGTCGCGTTCGGCGATGAACTCGGCCTCGCGCTCGCCGATCGAATCGCGCGCATCCTCGGCCAATTCGAAGGCGCGGTTGGCCTCGCGGCTGCCATGACGCTGCTGCGCGTCTTTGACGCTGGGAGTGAAGGCGATGTCGGCGAATGCGCGGCTCATGGTCTACTCCAGCCGGCGGCGATGCTGCGCCGCCGGCCTTGGTTCTAGTGATCGTCGTGTGCGATCGTGGTGGCGACTGCGGCCTGGGGCCGGCGACTCAGGCGGCCACGGCTACCTTCGGAAAGTCGATCTCGACCCGGCTGGCCTTGCCGAGGATGTTGGTCAGCAGGTTCATGCCGACGTGGGTGATGATCTCGACGATGTCGGCATCGCTGAAGCCGGCCTCGCGCACCTCGACGATTTCGGCGCTGGTCACTTCGCCTTGGTGCTCGACCAGCGAGCGGGCGAACTTCACCGCGATCGCGGCCTTGGCGTCCTGGCTGGTGCCGGCGCGGTTGGCGGCGATTTCGTCGCCGTTCAAACCGGCGTTGCGGCCCAGTGCGGTGTGAGCGGACAGGCAGTACTCGCAGGCGTTCTGCTGGGCCAGGGCCAGGGCGATACGCTCGCGGGTCTGAAGGTCGAGGCTGCCCTCCTTGGCGATGCCGTGCAGGCCGAGGAAGGCGCGCAAGGCGGCCGGCGAGTTGGCGAAGACCTTGAGGAAATTCGGCACCGAGCCGAGCTCGCGCTGGATGGCGTCCAGCAACTGCTGTTGTTCGGTGTCGGCGGTGTGGCGGTCGATGACGGCGATGCGGCTCATGGGAAGCTCCTGAGGGGGATGCGGAGTTAGGTGCGGCCGAGGCTGGCGTGGTTGCCTGCAGGCTTCGGGGTGACGCCACTGTCCGCCATTTCGCTTGCCATAAGAATCGCCGGGCTACAAAATTCATTATTGCGGTTAGAGGAATAATCGAGATGGACCGACTGCATCTCATGAGCGTGTTCGTGGCGGTCGCCGAAGAGCAGAGCTTCGCCGGCGCCGCGCGCAAGCTGGGCCTGTCGCCTCCGGCGGTGACGCGGGCGATCGCCGGCCTGGAACAGCGGCTCGCGGTCAAACTGCTCAACCGCACCACCCGCTTCGTGCGCGCCACCGAAGCCGGCCAGCGTTATCTCGACGACGCGCGGCGGATTCTGGCCGAGGTCGACGAAGCCGATGAAGCCGCCGCGGGCATCAATGCCGAACCGCGCGGACACCTGGCCGTCACCGCGCCGGTCCAGTTCGGCAAATTGTTCGTGCTGCCGATCGTGGTCGAGTACTTGCAGCGCTATCCCGCGACCCAGGTCTCGGCGCTGTTTCTCGACCGCGTGGTCAACCTGATCGAAGAGGGGCTCGACGTCGGCGTTCGCATCGGCGAGCTGCCCGATTCGAGCATGCAGGCGATCCGCGTGGCGCGGGTGCGCCGGCTGTTGTGCGCCTCGCCGGAGTATCTGCGCCGGCATGGATTGCCGAAGACGCCGGCGGACCTGGTCCGCTACGACATCGTCTCCGCGCTCGGCATCAGCCCGACCACCGAATGGAAATTCGGCGACGGCGCCAAGGCGCAATCGGTGCGGGTGAAACCCCGCCTGAGCGTGACCACCAACGACGCGGCGATCGAGGCGGCGGTGCAGGGCTTCGGCATCACCCGCCTGCTGTCGTATCAAGTGGCGCCGCACCTTGCCGACGGCCGGCTGAAGATCGTCCTGGGCGAATACGAACACACCTCCGTGCCGGTGCACGTGCTGCATCGCGAAGGCCGCTATGCCTCGGCCAAGGTGCGGACCTTCGTCGACCTGGTGGTGGCCAAACTGCGCGAGAACACCTCGCTCAACTGAGTTTCGGGTGCGACGATCGGCGCGTATCGACTCCGGCGGGGAGGCAACGACTTCTTGGCGCCAACGAGCCACGAGAGGTTGGGAGGCCGGCTCACCCAATTCAGAGCGTGGGGCGGCGCATCGTCCAGTACGGAGCTACCTGCACGCCGCAGTTCTCGATGGACTGTTGTGCATCGGTCGCCGACGAGGCCGGTCATGGGCCGGACAGTCGGCAACGGTCTGGCCCGGATGGACCAAACCGTCGCTTCGATCAAGGTGTCGCGAGCGGGATCTGCCAGCCCTGTTCGCAACGTTGCAAGGTCAAGTGGTAGTCGGCGCCGAAACCGGCGGCCCGCAGACACAGGCCGGACTGGACACTGCGGAATTCGCTGCCGACCCGGTTCCACTGTTGATTGGCGCCGCCGTGGCAGGTGTAGACGTAGATCGGCGTGCCCGGTGTGGTGCCACCGTTGTAGGCATCGATGCACAGATTCGAGGCGGTACGAAGTGTTTTGTCCGCGCCATAGACCCAGGCCTGGTTATCCAGACCATGGCAGGTGGCGAGGATCGGCTGGACGCCGTTCTGATAGGTGTAGGCATCGAGGCATTGATTGCCGGAATGCACGATCGGGCCGCGGGGCGAGTTACCGATCGCGTGTTGGTGCACGCTGCCGGTCGTCGTCTGATCGATCCGGCCGTTACATGCCGGGATATTCGTCCTGAGTACGCGAGCGACACTGGCCAAGGGCGTGCCGGGATTGCCTACCGGCAGGAGGAACTCGGCACGGCTATAGGGCTGGTTGTAGCAATTCACCGTGGGCCAGCTCCACTCCCAGTACTCGGTGAAATTGTTCATGTTCTTCGGCGAGATCTGGGTCGCCTTGGTGAGGACGCTGCCAATCTTGAAGCTGGTGCCGTCGGTGAGATCGTTGACGGTCGCACCGATCCAGCCATCGCCTTCATGTGCGACATGGAACTGATAGGTGTGGCCCTCCTTCCACTGATAGGTGATGTGGCAGCCGTAGCCGGTGCCAAACTCATCGAATTCTGCGCAAACGCTGCCGGCACTGCCGAGCTTGCCGGCGCTCGCGCCCCAGACGGACAACAGGAAGTAGCCGCCGGTGCCGGCCTTGCGTTGCATGCCGGTATAACCGCCGGGATAGCCGACGAGCCAGAACTGATTGGCCCAGAACACGTTGGCCCGAGGGCCGGGATCGGATTCCACCGTGATGCCGTAATTGATCGAATCGAACCCAGCGATGGCGGGGTCGAACTCGTAGAAGGTGTGGCCACCGGGGGCGGCGGCCATAACCTGCAAGGGCAGCAATGCCAACAGCAGCAGCGCTCCCCAGCGTTGTATCGACTTGACGATCTTCATTGCTCTAACTCCGATGCTGTAGCAGTACTCGCGCCGTGGCGTTCGTCATCCATGCAGGCCGCTCAGGCTGGCGCGTAAGTCATGAGCGGGTCTTGGGTTTGCTTGCGTCGGCATTCGCTTCCGGCGCGGCCGGGCATGTTCGTGCGGTGTCGCTGTGCATCGCCGATGCGGGGCATCGGCGATGCATCCGGCGAGACAGCTCTGACTCGGCCGCTCACGGCGCCGGTTTGGGGATCTGCCAGTTTTGATTCGTTTGCGCGGTGCAGGCCTGGATCGTGAGTTGCGTAGCGGCGCCCGCCGAGGTCAGGCACAGGCCGGACAGATCGTTGCGCAGTTGGTTGCCGACCCGGTTCCACAGCTGGTTACGGCCGCCATGGCAACTGAAGACGATCACCGGTGAGCCCGGTGCGGTCTGTCCGTTGGCGACATCCAGGCACAGGTTGGAACGCAGCCGCAGCGTGCGATCGACGCCGTGCACCCAGGCCTGGTTGTCGCCGCCGTGGCAGGCGAAACTTTGCGCGGGGACGTTGCTGGTCGTCGCGCCGCCTCTTGCATCCAGGCACAGGCCGCCGGCATCGGTCACCGCACCGCGCGGCGAGTTGCCGATGGCGTAGTGGTGCACGGTGCCGAACGGCAGCGTGTCGATCCGGCCGTAACAGCCCGGAACATTGTTGCGCGAGATGCTGGCGACGCGAGGAGAGACCGTGCCGGCGTTGCCGATCGGAAGCAGGAATTCCGCGCGGCTATAGGGCTGGTTGTAGCAGTTCGACTCCGGCCAGTTCCACTCCCAGTATTCGACCCAGTTGACCATGCCTTTCGGCGAGATCTGGGTGGCCGCGGTGAGCACGCTGCCGATCTTCACCGAGGCCCCCGTGGTCAGGTCGGTGACGGTGACGCCGAACCAGCCGCCGCCTTCGTGTGCGAGATGGAACTGATAGGTGTGGTCGACCTTCCAGTCGTAGGTCATGTGACAGCTGTAGCCGGTGCCGAACTCGTCGAACGGGCCGCAACTGCTGCCCGCGCTGCCGACCCGGCCCGCGCTCGCGCCCCAGATCGAAAGCAGGAGATAGCCGCCGAGTTGGGAGTGGCGTTGCATGCCGGTGTAGCCGGCGGAACCGGCGATGGAGAACTGGTTGCTCCAGAACACGTTGGCGCGAGGGCCCGGGTCCGATTCCACGGTAATGGCGAAATCGACTGTGTCGAACCCGGTGGCGCTGGGGTCGAATTGGTAGAAAGTGTGGCCACCGGGTGCGGCAGCGAGGGCTTGCAGGGGAAGCAAGATCAGCAGCAACAACGCTCCCCAGCGTCGTGCCCATTCGACAATCATCATGGTGCGCTCCGATACGAGTGGGCCGCCTTGTCCGTGCGGGCGGCGATGACGCATGTCCTTTGCCGTGGAGTCCTGGCCGGCGTGGATCGCGCCGGTGTCTTCGATGCGGGCGGCATACGGGACGGGCCGATCGCATTCGATGTTTCGCGCCGATGCCGGCTGCGACACGGCACCGGCAGGCGCTGCGCAGGACGGGATCGATGCGGGCGGGGCATCGCCATGCGGCGAGGTTCGTATTCGCATGCGATGCGCGAACGAGCGGCCTGCGCGAATGGCGGCGCATCGACTGCATCGTCGAAAGAGAAAGCGAGCATCACCTACTGCACTCCTGTCGCGGAGGGGTGTGCTTGCTCGCTCTGTGCTCGGAGGTTCGATGAGGGGCCGCGGGAGGGGCGCGGTGCTGCATCGATGGAGCTTGTGGCGATAGCACATGAACCGTTGCGGCGAATGTAGCTAACTTTCTTGAGATTTATTTAGAATTTATCGTTATGTGTTTTTCTAGGCGCCCTAGTCATGAAGTCTTGGCTTGTGGACGGTATCGAAACGCCGATCAAAGGCTGTTGAGATAGCCGGAAGCGTAAGTATTTGTCGGGTTTTTTTCTATTTTCCGACGAGCGGCATGGCCGGGCCTGTCGAACTCGAAAGCTCGTTATGTGCTTCGGAATACACTTTGGAGCGTCGATGAGGGGGCGGAACGGCCTAATTATGGTCGTGTAATAAAAAAACATAGGTCGGCGTGGCGGTTCTGCGTCGATGCGGTTAGCGCATCGGATGTGGCCCGATCTCAGCCCGGCACTCGCCAGCGATGCAGGGCATCGATCAGTTCGTCATGACGCGAGTGGTGATAGCGCATCGCCTGCATGCCCAGGGCGATCGCGGCGTCGACGTTGGTCTGCACGTCGTCGACGAAGGCGCAGCGTTCGGGCGCGATCGCCAATCGACGCGCGACATACAGGTACGACTCCGGGTCGGGTTTGGCGATGCCGATGTCGCCCGAGCACACGATGATATCGACGTGATCGAGCAGGCCGAGCCGTTCCAGGCGTGCAGTCGAACCGCGCGTGGCGTTCGACAGCACGGCGAGTTTGATCGTTCCTTTGGCCGAGGCGAGCAACTCGCGCATCGCCGGGCGTATCGATTCGTTCGTGCGGTAGTAAGCGAGCAGCGCCGCCATCGCCGCATCGGCGGCGGCGTCGCCGGCCAGGCGACGAAGCTGCGCATGCAGAGCCTGTTGGAATTGTTCGCCGGACAGGGCTCCGATGCGCGACGGCCGGTAGGCCTCGATGCCGTGCGCGAGCGCCCACAGCCGACCTTCGGCGAAGCCCAGAGAACGGTCGATCGGGTGATAGTCGGCCGGGTCTTCATGGAGCAGGACACCGCCGTAATCGAGGATCAGCGCGTCGATCATTTCGGCTGCCCGCAGTGGGGTCGCGCCGATGCTAGCGCGAAGCCGCCGCTGTGGACGAGCCGTGGCGCGCAAACGCACCGCGCAGCGGCGTTGCGGCCGTGCAGGTTTTCGCTCAGCCGATCCCGGCGATCAGAAGCGTTCGCCGACCGGCAGGTAACGCCATTCGCCGACCGGCATCTTGCTCAGCGAGATGCGGCCGATGCGCAGGCGGCGGATCGAGACCACGTCGAACCCGACCTGGCGGCACATGTCGCGCAACTGGCCCGGCTGCACGTCCTTGATCGCGAAGCGCAGCCGGGTTTCGTTCTGCCAGCTGACCTTGCACGGGCGCAACTCGCGGCGCTGATAGCTCAGGCCGTGGGCGAGTTTCTGCATGCCGTAGGGCAGCAGGTCGCCGGCCACTTCGACGACGAACTCCTGTTCGAGCTGGGCGTAGTCCTCGGTCAGGCGGCGCCAGACGCGGCCGTCCTGGGTCAGCACGACCAGCCCGCTGGCGTCGCGGTCGAGCGGGACCAGCGGGGTCAGGCGATGGAAGTGGCGCTTGAGCAGGCGCACCTCGGACAGGTCGCCGGGCGCGTGCGTGGCCGGGACGACCAGGCTGGCGGCGTCCTGGAGGTCGAGGCCGGCCGGTTTGTGCAGCAGCATCGTCGCCGGCTCGATCGGTTCGAGGCGGGCGTCCGCGGCCAGTTCGACGGTCTGCGTCGTGACCAGGGTCTGCGGCTCTTCGACGACCTCGCCATCCACCGACACCCAGCCGCCCTCGATGTATTGCTGGGCGTCCGTGCGCGAACAGGGCACTTGTTCGGCGAGGCGTTTGTCGAGGCGGACGGGTTCGGACATGACGGAATTCGATACTGGGGTCGCCAAGTGTAAAGATATACGCCTGTTACGCCGGGATTCCCCCTCAGCCGGCGCCGCCCCCCTACAGGACTACATGAAGACTCCACCCGGATTGCAGGCGCTGATCGACGATGGCGTGATCGACGAGGTCATGCGCCCGCTCAAGAGCGGCAAGGAGGCCGCGGTCTACGTGGTGCGGGCCGGCGACGACATACGCTGCGCCAAGGTCTACAAGGACATGGCGCAACGCAGCTTCCAGCAGCGCGTGCAATACCAGGAAGGGCGCAAGGTGCGCGGCAGCCGCGAGGCGCGCGCGATCGGCAAGGCCACCAAGTACGGGCGCAAGCAGCAGGAAACCGCCTGGAAGAACACCGAGGTCGACGCGCTGTACCAGTTGCGCGATGCCGGCGTGCGCGTGCCCGAACCGTACGGTTATTACCACGGCGTACTGGTGATGGAGCTGGTCACCGACGCCGACGGCCATTCCGCGCCGCGCCTGGGCGAGGTCGAGCTGGCCCCGGAGCAGGCCCGCGGCTTCCACCGTTTCCTGGTGCGGCAGGTGGTCAAGATGCTCTGCATCGGCCTGATCCACGGCGATTTGTCCGAATACAACGTGCTGGTCGCGCCCGACGGTCCGGTCATCATCGACTTCCCGCAGGTGGTCAGCGCCGCCGGCAACAACGCGGCGCGCAAGATGCTGCTGCGCGACGTCAACAACCTCACCGCCAGCCTCGGCGCCTGGGCCCCGGAACTGTTGGATACCTGGTACGCCGAGGAAATGTGGGCCCTGTTCGAGGCCGGCGACCTGCGTCCCGACAGCGAATTGACCGGCGTGTTCGCGCACGACGAGTCCGCGGTCGACCTCGACAGCGTCCGCCATGCCATCAACGATGCCCGCGAAGAAGCCCTGATCCGCCAGCAAGGCCGCGAAGCCGCGGCCGAGATGGACTGAGCCGGTCGCGCCGCGGGCCAGGGGAGCGGCCGAGCGGGCTGCGCTCGCTCCCGGCCCGGCGTGCGCCGCATCCGCCCATTCTTTCGCCGATCCCTTCGCCGATCCCTTCGCCGGTCATCGGGCGGCGGCGCCGTTAGCGCGCGCGATCCGGCGCCGAGTGTAGATTAGGGCTGCGACACGGCCGGACCGACTCATAGTGAGACGGCGTTGGCTTTTCACGGCGGTGCGGGCCAGGGGAGGCCATAGTCCGAAGGCCGGTTCAAGGCGGCCCGTCCGTTCGCAGCCGCGACGGTGTGCAGGGTCCAAGCGCGTCTCTACACTAGGGGCTTCGTCCGCGACAGGCGGTCCTCATAATCACGGCCCAGTAGGTAATGCTTCACGGCATTCAGGGGGATCGGTCATGAATAACATCACGATTCGACAGCGAATCATCCTCAGTTTCGCCGTGATCATCGTGGCGATGGTGGTGATGGGGGGCATCGCCTTGCAGCGGCTGCTCCACATCCAGGCCGAAGAAACCCGCTTGCGCGAGGATTCCATTCCGGGGCTGTACGCCTCCGGGCAGATGGAAACCGAGTGGCACGCCTACTACACCGCGATCAACGGTCTGTCCTCGGCCGACGCGAGCCAGCGCGCGGCGGCGCAAGAGCGCTTGCGCGAACGCCGGGCCGCGTTCGAGCAGGCGATGACCCGCTATCGCGCCACCGCCACCCAGACCGACGATCGCCGCAACGTCGATGCCCTGGCCGGTTTCAGCGCCGCCTTGTTCGCCTTGCAGCCGGACCTGGTCCGGGCCGGCGAGACCGGTTCGGCGGCCTTGCAAGAGGCGATGCGTACGCGCGCCGAGCCGATCTTCAGCAAGTCGGTCGACGCCGTCACCCGCATCATTCAGTACAACTACAACGAGGCGGTCGAGTCCGGCAACCGCATCGACGCTTCGGTGAAATCGGCCGAGCTCGGCATCGGCCTGAGCTTCGCCGGCGCGGTGTTGCTGGCGGTGCTGGCCGGCTTCTTCCTGTTGAAGGCGATCACCCTGCCGCTGCACCGGCTGGCGCGCGCGGCCGACATCATGGCCAAGGGCGATTTCAGCCAGCGCCTCGGCTTTTCGCGCAGCGACGAATTCGGCGCCGTGGCGCAGGGCTACGACCGCATGAGCGGCGAGCTGGCCGAACTGGTCGGGCAGATCCAGACCTCCGGCATCCAGGTGAATTCCTCGATCAACGAAATCACCGCGACCTTGCGCGAGCAGCAGGCCACCGCCGCGCAGATCGCCGCGACCACCACCGAGATCGGCGCCACCTCGCGCGAAATCGCCGCGACCTCGAAGGAACTCGCGCGCACCATGGGCACGGTCGCCGGCAGCGCCGAGCAGACCGCCTCGCTGGCCGGCAACGGCCAGGACGGCGTGGCCCAGATGGAAGAGACGATGGGCCGGATGATCGACGCGACTGCGGCGATCAGCGCCAAGCTCGCGGTGCTGGCCGAGAAGGCCAGCAACATCAGCCAGGTCGTCACCACCATCACCAAGGTCGCCGACCAGACCAACCTGCTTTCGCTCAACGCCGCCATCGAGGCGGAAAAGGCCGGCGAATACGGCCGCGGTTTCTCGGTGGTCGCGGTCGAGATCCGCCGCCTGGCCGACCAGACCGCGGTGGCCACGCTCGATATCGAACAGATGGTGCGCGAGATCCAGTCGGCGGTGTCGGCCGGCGTGATGGGCATGGACAAGTTCTCCGAAGAAGTCCGCCGCGGCACCAGCGACGTGCAGCAGGTCGGCGGCCAGCTGTCGCAGGTGATCGAACACGTGCAGGCGATGGTGCCGCGCTTCGAGGTGGTCAACGAAGGCGTGCAGGCGCAGGCCGCCGGCGCCGAGCAGATCAACCTGGCTCTGGGCCAGCTGAGCGAAGCCGCGCAGCAGACCGTCGATGCCTTGAAGCAGTCCAACCAGGCCATCGACGAACTGCATCAGGTCAGCGCCGGGCTGCGCGACGGGGTGTCCAAGTTCAAGTTGCTGGCCTAGCGCGGCGGCTGCGGACAGCCAGACTCACCGGGAGGACGATGCCGTGCTTTTCCTTGTCTTCCAACTGGACCAGGATCGTTACGCGATCGAAGCGGCGCAGGTCGTTTCGGTGCTGAACCTGATCAGCCCCAAGGCCATTCCGCAGGCGCCCGCGGCGGTCGCCGGTGCCTTCGATTACCGCGGCGAACCGGTGCCGCTGATCGACCTGTGCCAGCTGGCGCTGGGGCGTCCCGCGCGCGCGCGGTTGAGCACGCGGGTGATCGTGGTCGATTACCCGGCCGGCGACGGCGGCACGCGCAAGCTCGGCCTGATCGCCGAACAGGTCCTGGAAACGGTGCGGCGCGAGGCCGCCGAGTTCGCTCCGGCCGGCGTCGATGCGGCGCAGGCGCCGTATCTGGGCCCGGTCGCCGCCGATGCGCAGGGCCTGCTGCAATGGGTGCGGATCGAGCAACTGCTGCCCGACTCGGTTCGCGAACTGTTGTTCCAAGCCTCGGCGGAGAGCGCATGAAGCCCGGCGGCTTCCAGCAATGGCTCAAGGACACCATGGGGCTGGACGCCAGCACCATCGGCCCGACCGTGGTCGAGCGCGCGGTCGCCAGCCGCATGGCCGCCTGCGCGTGCAAGCACCTCGCCGAGTATTGGCAGACGCTGCGCGCCTCGCCACTGGAGCAGCAGGAACTGATCGAAGCCGTGGTCGTGCCGGAGACCTGGTTCTTCCGCGACACTCAGGCGTTCAGCGCCTTGTCGGAAACCTACGGCCTGGAATGGGCGGCGACCCATCCCGGCGGCCGCCTGCGCCTGCTGAGCCTGCCGTGTTCGACCGGCGAAGAGCCGTACACGATGGCGATGTGCCTGCAGGACGTCGGCTTTCCGCTCGAACGGTTGAGCATCGATGCGGTCGACATCAGCGAGCGCGCGCTGGCGAAAGCGCGGCGCGGGCTGTACGGCAGCAATTCCTTCCGTGGCCGCGAACTGCAGTTCCGCGAGCGCCATTTCGTCGCCGCAGAGCGCGGCTGGCAATTGCCGGAGGCGGTGCGTTCGCGGGTCGACTTCATCCAGGGCAACGTGCTCGATGTCGCCTTCCTGCCTGGGGAGGCGGTGTACGACGCGATCTTCTGCCGCAACCTGCTGATCTATTTCGATGCCGACACCCAGATCCGCACGGTCGCGATTCTCAAGCGCCTGCTGCGCCCGCAAGGCCTGCTGTTCGTCGGTCCGGCCGAGGCCGGGCTGATCCTGTCGCAGGGCTTCGCATCGGCGCAGTTGCCGATGGCCTTCGCGTTTCGTCCGCCGCGCGCCGACGGCGGCGGGGTGTCGGCGGCGATGCTGGCGACGACGGCGTCGGCGCTGGCGGGCGCCGCGGCCAAGGCCTCCACGGTGAAAGCCATGGCCAAGCCGCGCCCGGCGGTGCGGCCACGGCCGGCGCCGGTCGCGAGCCCGGCGCAGGCCGCCGCCGAAGGCGCCGAGGCCTTGCTCGATGCCGCGCAGCGCCTGGCCGACAACGGCGAGTTCGATCAGGCGGCCGCATCGTGCCAAGCCTATCTGCAGGCGCAGGGCCCGTCGGCGCGCGCCCTGTACCTGCTCGGCCTGATCCATGGCGCTAAGGGCCGCAACGACGCGGCCGAAGACTATTTCCGCAAGGCCTTGTACATGCAGCCCCAACACGAAGAGACCCTGATGCATCTGGCGTTGCTGCTCGAAACCCGCGGCGACGCGGCCGCAGGGCGCGTCCTGCGCCTGCGTGCGCAACGCTCGCGCAGGACGGCAGGCTGATGCGCACCGATAAGGACTCCGCAGGATGAGCGTCAAGCACACGCCGACGGGATCGATCAGCGCCGTCGCCCGGCTGCTCGACCGCGCGCCCGAGCCGGAGGCCTTGCACGAGGCCACCCGCCACGTCGCCGCCAAGGCCGAAGACCTCCGGTCGCTGACCGCGTCGGCGTTCGTGTTCCGGCTCGGCGCGGAATGGCTGGGCCTGGCCGCCGCGGTGGTCGACGAAGTCATCGAGCCGCGCCCGATCCACAGCTTGCCGCACCGCCGCGAAGGCGTGGTGCGCGGGCTGGTCAACGTGCGCGGGCAACTCACCGTGTGTGTAGCGCTGGAAGCGCTGTTCCACCTGGAAGCGGGCCAGGCCGATGCCGTGCGCAGCTTGTTGAGCCGGCGCCTGGTGGTGCTGGCCTGGCAGGACCAGCGCCTGGCCTTCGAGGCCGACGAAGTGCACGGCTCGCATCGTTACGACCCGGCCGGCATCGGCAACGTCCCGGCGACGGTCGCGCATTCGGTCTCGCCGTTCAGCACCGGTATCCTGGCGATGGGCCGGCGCAACGTCGGCGTGCTCGACGACGCGCTGGTGTTCGGCGCACTCAATCGGCGGCTCGGATGAGCACGGGCAACCTCCAGGATTATTCGCTGCACGACCTGTTCCGCATGGAAGTGGAAGGGCAGGCGCAGGTGCTGACCGAGGGCTTGTTGATCCTCGAAAGCCATCCGGCCTCGGCGCCGGAGCTCGAAGCCTGCATGCGCGCGGCGCATTCGGTGAAGGGGGCCGCGCGCATCCTCGGCCTGTCGGCGGCGGTGGCGGTCGCGCATGCGATGGAAGACTGTCTGGTCGAGGCGCAACAGGGGCGGCTGATCCTCGGCAACCTCGTCATCGATGCCTTGCTCGGCGGTGTCGACCTGTTGGCGCGTATCGCTGCGACGCCGGCCGCCGAAACCGCGCCGTGGATGCGCGACGACGCGCCCGAGGCCGAACGCTTCCGCAGCGTCCTGGCCGCGGCCCTCGCCGCCGATCCGGTGCCTGCCGCGGCGATCTCGCCGGCGGCGGAGGCCGAGCCCGAACCGGCCGCCGAGACCGCCCAGGCCGACGCCGAAAGCGAAGAGCGCGTGCTGCGCATCACCGCGCGCAGCCTCAACCGCATGCTCGGCCTGGCCGGCGAGTCGCTGGTGGTGTCGCGTTGGCTCGATCCCTACATCCGCTCGATGAGCCGCCTCAAGCGCCTGCAGAACGACAGTGCGATCGCGCTGGACCGGCTGGCCGACGTTTCGCCGGCCATGTCGCGCGATCAGCACGCCAACGCATTGCTGATGGAAGCGCGCTCGGCGATCGCCGAATCGCAGCGGCAACTCGCCGACCGCATCGCCCAACTGGACTTGTTCGAGCGCCGCATCGCCAGCGTCGCCCATCGCCTCTACGACGAGGCCTTGTCGAGCCATATGCGGCCGTTCGCCGACGGCACCCGCGGCTTCAAGCGCATGGTCCGCGACCTGGCGCGCGAGCTCGGCAAGGAGGCGCGGCTGGAGATCGTCGGCGCCAAGACCCAGGTCGACCGCGACGTGCTCGCCAAGCTCGAAGCGCCGCTCGGCCACCTGCTGCGCAATGCGGTCGATCACGGCATCGAGGCGGCCGAGCAGCGTCGCGCCGCCGACAAGCCCGCCGGCGGCCTGGTGCGGCTGGAAGCCCATCACGTGTCCGGCCTGCTGGAAATCACCATCGAGGACGACGGCCGCGGCATCGACCTGGAGCAGGTGCGCAGGATAGTCATTGCACGGCGCCTGGCCGACGAAGAGACCGCCTCGCGCCTCAGCGAGGCGGAACTGCTCGAATTCCTGTTCCTGCCCGGATTCACCCTGCGCGAGGTGGTCACCGAGATCTCCGGGCGCGGGGTCGGCCTCGACGCCGTGCAGAACATGGTCAAGCAGTTGCGCGGCACGGTCCGGCTGTCGTCGCAGGCCGGCGGCGGCACCCGCTTCCAGTTGCTGCTGCCGCTGACGACCTCGGTGCTGCGCGCGCTGGTGGTCGAGATCGGCGCGGAAGCCTATGCCTTCCCGTTGACCCAGATCGTCTGTACCGCGATGGTCGCGCGCGAAGAGGTGCAATGGCTGGAAGGGCGCCAACATTTCCAGTTGAACGGCCGCCGCATCGGCCTGGTGTCGGCGCAGCAGGTGCTCGGCGGCGCCGAAGCCAAGGCCGCGCCGGAACAACTGCACGTGATCGTGCTCGGCGCGCCCGGCGGCGGCCACGAGTACGGCCTGGCGGTGGAGCGCTTCCGCGGCGTCAGCGAGTTGGTGGTGCAGTCGCTGCCCACTGAGTTGGGCAAGGTCAAGGACATCAGCGCCGGGGCCCTGCTCGACGACGGCACCCCGGTGCTGATCGTCGACGTCGAGGACCTGCTGCGTTCGGTCGAGCGCCTGGTCTCGACCGGGCGCCTGACCCAGCTGCGTTACGACGACAGTGCGCAGACCGCGACCCGCAAACGCGTGCTGGTGGTCGACGATTCACTCACCGTGCGCGAGCTCGAACGCAAACTGATCGAAAGCGGAGGTTACGTGGTCGAAGTGGCGGTGGACGGAATGGACGGCTGGAACGCGGCGCGGGCGGGCCATTTCGACTTGGTCGTCACCGACATCGACATGCCGCGCATGGACGGCATCGAACTGGTCGGCCTGATCAAGAAAGACCCGCGCCTGCGCAGCGTGCCGGTCATGATCGTGTCGTATAAGGATCGCGAGGAAGACCGCCGGCGCGGCCTCGATGCCGGCGCCGATTTCTATCTGACCAAGGGCGGCTTCCATGAGGAAGCGTTGTTGCAGGCGGTGGTCGACTTGATCGGCGAGGCCGCCGCATGAGGATCGGCATCGTCAACGACCTGGCGCTGGCGGTGGAAGCGCTGCGCCGCGCGATCGGCCAGCGCGGCGAACACCGCATCGCCTGGACCGCGACCAGCGGCGAGGAGGCGGTCGAGCGCTGCGCCGCGGACACGCCGGACCTGGTGCTGATGGACCTGCTGATGCCGGGCATGGGCGGGGTCGAAGCCACGCGCCGGATCATGGCGCGCAGCCCCTGCGCGATCCTGGTGGTGACCGCCAGCGTCGGCGGCAACGCCTCGCTGGTGTTCGAGGCCATGGGCCACGGCGCCATCGATGCCGCCGACGTGCCGACCCTGGGCATCGACGATTACGCCGGTGCGCAGGAGTTGCTGGCCAAGATCGACCTGATCGGGCGCCTGGTCGGCGATGCGCCGTCGCGGCAGGCGAAGCCGCCGCCGCTGCGCCGCTCCAGCACCAAGCGCCTGGTGGCGATCGGCGCTTCCGCCGGCGGTCCGGCGGCGCTGGCCGAATTGCTCGGCGGATTGCCGGCCGGCTTTCCTGCGGCGATCGTCATCGTCCAGCACATCGACGAAAAGTTCGCCAGCAGCATGGCCGACTGGCTCAACCGCTTTTCCGCCAACCCGGTGCGGCTGGCGCGGCCGGGCGATCGGCCGAGCACCGGCAGCGTGTTGCTGGCCGGCACCAACGAGCACCTCGTGCTCGGGCCCGACGGCGAGCTGGCCTACACGCCCGAGCCGGTGGAACAACCGTACCGGCCTTCGGTCGACGTGTTCTTCGAGAGCATCAACAAGGACTGGCCGGGTGAGATCGTCGGCGTGCTGCTGACCGGGATGGGGCGCGACGGCGCCAGCGGGCTGCACTCGCTGCGCATGCGCGGCCATCACACCATCGCCCAGGACCAGGCCAGCAGCGCCGTCTACGGCATGCCCAAGGCGGCCGCCGATCGCGGCGCCGCCGTCGACATTCTTCCCTTGGATCGAATCGCATCGAAGTTGCGGTTGCTGTTCGGGGACATCAGGAACGTAGCCCCATGACTGAGCATTCTTCGAGCTTTACCTCGGCCCCGCCCCGCAGGCGCCGGTTCGTGGTGCTGCTGGTCGACGACCAACCGATCATCGGCGAGGCGGTGCGCCGGGCGATCGCCAGCGAGCAGGACATCGAGTTCCACTACTGCAGTTCGGCCAGCGACGCGGTCGCGACCGCCGAGGCCTTGCAGCCGACGGTGATCATGCAGGACCTGGTGATGCCCGGCGTCGACGGCATGACCCTGGTGCATCTGTATCGAGTGCACGCGACCTTGCGCAACGTGCCGATCGTGGTGTTGTCGAGCAAGGAGGACGCGGCGGTGAAGAGCCAGGCCTTCGCCACCGGCGCCGCCGATTACCTGGTCAAGCTGCCGGACCCGATCGAACTGGTCGCGCGTATCCGCCATCACTCGCAGGCCTATCTCAACCAGATCGAACGCGACGCCGCCTACCGCGCGCTCAGCGAGAACCAGCAGAAGCTGCTGGAAATGAACGAAGTGCTGCGCCGGCTCAGCGACGTCGACGGCCTCACCGGGCTCAACAACCGCCGCTATCTGGACAGCTATCTCGACACCGAATGGCGCCGCGCGGTGCGCGAGCAGGGCGACTTCTCGATCCTCATGGTCGATGTCGACAACTTCAAGGCCTACAACGACGCCTACGGTCACCTGATCGGCGACGAGGCCCTGAAGGCTGTGGCCGGCGCCGTGCAGCGTTGCGCGCAGCGCCCGGCCGACGTCGCCGCGCGCTTCGGCGGCGAAGAGTTCGCGCTGGTGTTGCCGTCGACGCCGAGCGAAGGCGCGCGCCGCGTCGCCGCGCAGATCTGTGCCACCGTCTACGAGTTGGCGATCCCGAACACCGGCGCCGAGGTTGGCCGGGTCACCGTCAGCGTCGGCGGCGCGACGTACTCGCCCTGCAGCGGCGATTCCTACGAGCCCTTGCTCGAAGCGGCGGATTTCGCCCTTTACGAAGCCAAGCGCGCCGGCAAGAACCAGGCGGTGCATCGCGAACTGCCCTGAGCCGTCGCCGCCCGCTGGCGGCGGATGAGTGTTGTGCAGCGCCATTGGGTTCGCCGCGGCGCGCGAGTTCGCGACACCGAGCTCGGGCACCGAGCGCGTGCCGAGCGGTCGATCAGCGATGACAACCAGCGGCCTTGCGCACGATGCGGCGCAAGGCCGGTGTCTGCGCGCGGCGACTAATGTGCTTTGTGTGATCGGCGCAATGAACTGACACAAATGAGTGACGCATAGCGTCACTATTCGTCATTTATGTTGATTAATGTCACAAATTTTCCCCGTCAGGCCGGTACTGACGAGCTTGGCACGTGGCTTGCGTCTCTAATTCAAAATTGTGATTGTAGTCACAAAAATATAGAGATCGAGAGTCGCCGCCCTCGGGCTGTGGTCGCTCTCTGCCTTACCGGACAGCCCGCCTCGGGTTGTAAACGAGGGAAGCAAGGATATGCGTCAAACGGAACGACTTCTGCGCCGGAGTGCGCTGAGCACACTGGCCTGTGCGATCGCCGCGATCTGCGGCACGGCGCAGGCGCAATTCAAGACCGATAAACCCCTGCCGACGCCGTTGCTGGCGCAACGCCTCGCACCGCAGCAAGCCGCGACGATCCGCGTCGCCGTCGACCGCGACAGCCTGCCGGCCGACGGCCAGACCCCGGCGAAACTCGACATCCAGGTGCTCGACCGCGATGGCCGGCCGCTGCCGGGCGAGACGATGCTGACCCTCGAATCCTCGGCCGGCCGGTGGCAACTGCCGGGTGCGAGCAGCGATCAATTCGGCCTGGCGCCGCGCGATCTCGATGCGGCGATGCCGGGGTTCCAGGTGGTGGCCAAGGACGGTGCCGCGCAGGTCTGGCTGTTGGCGCCGATCGAACCGCAACAAGTGCAGGTGCAGATCTCCGCCGGCGCGGCCGTGGCCAAGGGCGAGATCGGCTTCGTGCCGGCGCTGCGCGAGATGATCGCGGTCGGCCTGGTCGAAGGCATCGTCAGCTTCGATCGCAAGAACCCCTTGAGCCTCAGCCCGGCGCGGCCCGAGGACGGCTTCGAGGACGAGATCCGCAACTGGTCGCGCCGTTCCGGCGACGGCAAGCGCAGCGCCGCCTTGCGCAGCGCGTTCTTCCTCAAGGGCAAGGTGCGCGGCGATGCGCTGCTGACCCTGGCCTACGACAGCGACAAGCCCGACCGCGACCGCTTGTTTCGCGACCTCGACCCCGAGCGTTGGTACCCGGTGTACGGCGATGCCTCCATCGTCGGTTTCGAGGCGCGCAGCAACAGCCGCCTGTACCTGCGTTTGGACAAGGAGCGCAATTATCTGTTGTACGGCGACATCGTCACCGGCGACGGCTTCAGCCAGCGCAACGGCCAGGGCGGCGTCGCCTCGCTCGCGACCCGCGACCTCGGCCAGTACAACCGCGCCATGACCGGTCTGCGCGCGCATGCCGAAGGCGCGCGCGGCGCGCTCGACGTGTTCGCCGCCTACGACAACCTGCGCCAGGTGATCGAGGAATTCCCCGGGCGCGGCCTGTCCGGCCCGTACACGGTCAGCAACAGCGCCGGCGCGGTGCTCGGCAGCGAGCGGGTGGAGATGATCGTGCGCGATCGCCATGCGCCCTCGCGCATCGTCGAGGTCAAGCCGATGCAGCGTTTCGTCGACTATAACTTCGAGCCCTTCAGCGGCCGCATCCTGTTCGCGCAATCGGTGCCTTCGGTCGATGCCGCGCTGAACCCGGTGTCGGTGCGGATCAGCTACGAAGTCGACCAGGGCGGCGAGCGCTATTGGGTCTACGGAGCCAACGGCCAATACCGCGTCGGCGAGCGTTTCGAACTCGGCGGCAGCTACGTCAAGGACGAAAATCCCTTGTCGCCGTATCGACTGGCCAGCGGCAACGCCACCGTGCACTTCGGCGAGCAGACCTGGCTGCGCGGCGAAGTCGCGCGCAGCCGCAGCGCCTACAACACCTTGCCGGGACTGCTGTACACCGCGCTGCCGGGCGCGGCCGTCAACGGCGGACTGATCGATCCGCTGCGCAGCGATGAGGTCGAAGGCGATGCGTGGCGGCTCGCCTTCGGTCATCGCGGCGAACGCAGCGACGTCAACGCTTATTACGGCGAAAGCGATGCCGGCTTCAATAATCCGGCGTCGTCGTTCATCGGCGGACGCAAGCAGGGCGGCCTGGATGCGCAATGGCGCTTCGACGAAGCCTGGGGCTTGTACGCGCAAGGCAGCCATGTCGAGGACACGGTCAGCGATGCGCGCCGCGATCAAGTCCAGGCCGGCTTGCGCTACACGCCCAACCCAGCCTTCACCCTTGAAGTCGGCGCCAACCGGGTCGACGAACGCGCCGGTCGCTACGGCTACGGCAACGGCCTGTCGGTGCCGGCGCCGATCACCGCGCCGTTCGGCGTCGGTGTGGTCGCACCGGGGTTCGGCGGCGGTTTCTACGGCGCCTCGCCGAACGCGATCAATCCCGGCACCGGCCAGACCCTCTACAACACCGGCTACGGCTGGAGCGGCCAGTACGGCAGTTGGGTCGGCAACGGCCTGGCCGGCGTGCCGGTCGAATACACCGCGCTGCGCGTCGCGGCGCAGTGGCGCGTCGACGAACGCTTCGACCTCAGCGCCGAGGCCGAGCAGGACCTCGACCACAGCGAGCACCGCCGTGCTGCGCTCGGCATGGGCGTGCGCGTACACGAAAAAACCCGTTTGTACGGCCGTTACGAGTGGAACACCGGCCTGTCGTCGGTGGCGACCGCCGAGGGCGCGGTCGACGCCGCCGGCCGTCGTCATGCCAGCCCGTACGAAAGCAATGCCTTCGTCTACGGCCTCGACACCGAGTACATGGACGGCGGTACGGTGTTCAGCGAATACCGCATGTACGACGCCTACAGCGCACGCCAGTTGCAATGGGCCAGCGGCCTGCGCAACCGCTGGCGGGTGACGCCGGCACTGAGCCTGCAGACCGGGCTGGAGAAATTGCAGGTGCTCGACGGCCGCGGCCAGGAGGCGACCGCAGCCAGCCTCGCCGCCGAATGGCGCCCGGACGAGTTGTGGCTGATCAGCGGGCGCCTGGAATGGCGGCGCAGCGACAACGTCGGCGACAACGTTCTGCCGAACGATCCGGTCACCGGCCTGCCGGCTACGGTGCCGTGGCTGAGCCAGGGCTACGACACCTGGCTGTCGACCTTCGCCCTTGCGCGCAAGCTCAATCGCGACTGGACCGGCCTGCTGCGCAACTATCACCTGCGCAACCGTTACGACGGCGACGCTCGCGACAGCTACGAAGACCGTTTCCAGCTCGGTTTCGCCTATCGCGACACCGACCGCAACCGGCTCAACGTGCTCGGCAAGTACGAGTTCTGGACGCGCCGCGACAGCAGCCTGGCCAACAGCGGCCTTGGCAGCGGCCTGCTCAGCGGTAGTTCTCCCGTCGACGGCGACGACCGCTTCGTTCTGGGCAACGAAGGCTTCGACAAACATGTGCTGTCGCTGCATGCCGACTGGCATCCGTCGCGGCCGTGGTGGCTCAGCGGCCGTCTCGCCGGCAAGCGCCAGCGCGATTACTTCGACGGGCGCAGCGATCGCTACACCGCGTATCTCGCTTCGGGCCGACTGAGCTACGACATGTCCGAGCGCTGGGACGTCAGCGCGCTCGCGGCGCAGATGTGGAGCCCCGGCGGCGCGCGCCAGTACGCGTTCGGCGCCGAGCTGGGCTACCTGGTCAAGGACAACCTGTGGCTGTCGGCGGGCTACAACGTTCGCGGCTTCCGCGACGACGACCTGACCCAGGGCGAATACACCAACCAAGGCGCCTACCTGCGCCTGCGCTTCAAGTTCGACGAAACCCTGTTCCGCGGCAACGACCCCGCGACCAACCCCGCCTTGCCGCGCTGAGGAGTATCGAGTGATGAAACACCACCCCACGAAGGAACGTCGGCACCTGTCGGTGTTGCTCGCGCTGATCGGCCTCACCGCGTCGCCGGCGCAGAGCCAGACCGCAGCGCAGACCTTGACGCCGGCGCCGCAGCGCATCGCCGATGCCGCCGTGCACGCCGACCATGAGACTTATGCGGCGACGCAGGCGCGGATCAAGGCGCTCAACGACCGCGGCATCGAAGTCGACGACTACGCGCTGTCGAAGGCGCAGTGTTGGCTCGACACCAGCTTCCACGAGTACAGCCGCAACGACCGCGGCGGTTATCCGCAGGCGGCGTTGGCCGAGTCGGCCAGGCTGATCGCCGCGCTCGAGGCCGGCACCGATCCGGGCAGCGAAACCCCGCTGGTCAACGGCGCGGAGAAGCTGCGCCCCGACCTGTGGGCGCGTTACGACGCCTTGCGCGGTCATTCCGGCTTCCGCTGCGCGCGCCAGGCCACCGCCTGTGCCGAGGTCGAGCTGGTGCACGCCGGCAACGAGATCCACGACGGCGGTTGGCGCCACGCCAAGCCCTACCTCCAGATCGCCGAAGACGGGTTGGCGCGCGCCGAAGCCGCCGCCGAGGCCTGCCCGCCGCCGCCGTCGCCGCAGGCACCGCCGTCGCAGAAGACCGAGTACGAATTCTCGGCGGATGCCTTGTTCGAATTCGATCGCGGCGATCTCGCCGGCCTGCTGCCGCGCGGCAAGGGCCGGCTCGATGCGCTCGCCGCCGAGTTGCGCGAACGCGGCGAGGTCGCCGGCTTCCACGTCGTCGGCCATAGCGACCGGCTCGGCGCCGAGGGCTACAACCAAGGCTTGTCGCAGCAGCGTGCCGACACCGTGCGCAGCTACCTGCAAGGGCAGGGCGTGTCCGCACCGATCACCGCCGAGGGACGCGGCGAACACGAGCCGGTCAGCCAGGGCTGTGTCGGCGAGCGCGCGACCGCGGCATTGAAACAATGCCTGCAGCCGGATCGCCGGGTGCGGATCGAAGTCCGGACCGCGGCGAAGTGAGGACCGGCATGATCATCGCGCCCCTTTCCCGCCTGCGCGGCTGGCTGCCGCGCGCGGCGGCCTTGCTGCTCGCCGCGGCGCTGCCGGTCGCGCCCGCCGCGGCGCAGACCTGCGCGCCGCTGTTCAACGAAAGCTTCGGTTTCGGCTCCGGCACCAGCCGCATCGGCCCGCCGTTGGCGCCGTCGCAGACCACCTACCGCTACGAAGACACCGCACCGCCGTGCATCGGCCCGGACTGCCGGGTCAACGACGGCGAGTACTCGCCGGTGCAATCGCCGCGCAGCGACGGCGGCAACGGCGCCTGGCGCGACGGCACCGACCACACCGGCGACCCGAACGGTTACATGATGCTGGTCAACGCCGACTTCGACCCCGGCGTGTTCTATTCGCGCGATTTCACCGGCCTGGCGGTCGGTGTGCGCCACGACTTCACCGCCTGGCTGAGCAACGTGCAGGAATACCTGCCCGGCGACGGCGACATCGACCCCAACGTCACCTTCCGCATTATCGACCCGGGCACCGGCGCGGTGCTCGGCAGCGTCAGCAGCGGCGACATTCCGGAACTGCCGGGCACCGTGCTGACCTGGAACGAATACGGCGTGAGCTTCGTCCCGACCCAGTCGAGCCTGCGCCTGGAAGTCGTCAACAACAGCCCCGGCGGCGCCGGCAACGACCTGGCCCTCGACGACATCTCGCTGACCGCGCTCGACAGCTGCGCCAGCGACGTGACCCTGGTCAAGAGCGTCACCGACGGCAACGGCAACGGCATCGCCGAACCCGGCGAAGCGTTGAACTACACCATCACCCTGCGCAACATCGGCAACCTGACCGCGATCAACTACGACGTCATCGACAACCTCGACGCCAATACCGTCTACGTCTCGTCCGACAACGGCGGCACTCACGACGGCGCGGCGAACGGCGGCACGGTGACTTGGCGCAACCTCAGCATCGCGCCCGGTGCGAGCCTGAACCTCAACATCGCGGTAACCGTGGTCGACCCGATACCGGCCGGCGTCGCACGCATCCTCAATCGCGCCTACAACCCGGACAAGGGGCCGCCCGATTGCAGCAGCGACCCGAGCCTGCCCGGTTGCGCGCAGATACCGACCGGGCCGCGCGTGAGCGTCGCGAAGAGTTTGTCGGCCGAGTCGGGCAACGTCGCCGGCCGCGCCGAAGCCGGCGAGACCCTGACTTACACCCTGACCCTCAGCAACAGCGGCGGCTCGGCTGCGAGCAATCACAGCTTCTACGAGTTGCTGCCGGCGCATACCGCCCTGGTGTCGGTGAGCGGCGCCAGCGTCGCCGGTTGCGCGGTCGGCGATGTCGGCGCGCGTGCCTGCTCGCTCAGCGTGGCCGGCCCGATCGCGGCCAATGGCGGCACTGCGGCGGTGAGCTTCGTCGTGCGCGTGGCCGATCCGATTCCGAGCGCCGTCACTGCGATCTATAACCTCGTCACCGACGACACCGGCGGTCCACCGCCGGTCGGCTGCGATCCGGCCACCGACCCGAACGGCTGCACCACGCCGCCGCCGGGCTGCGATGCCGCGACCGACCCGAATCACTGCGTGCAAACGCCGGTGATCCAGCCGACCGTGACCGTAGCCAAACGCCTCAGCGGCGAGAGCGGCAACCTGCCCGGCCAGGCCGAGCCCGGCGAAACCCTGAGCTACACCCTGACCCTCAGCAACGGCAGCGCGGTCGCGGCGAGCAACCACAGCTTCTACGAGTTGTTGCCGGCGCATACGACCTTGGTGTCGGTGAGCGGCGCGAGCCTCACAGGTTGCGCGATCGGCGATGCCGGCGCGCGTCCTTGCACGCTGACCGTGGCCGGGCCGATCGCCGGCAACGGCGGCACCGCCGAAGCGAGCGTCGTGGTGCGTGTGGCCGACCCGATTCCCGCCGGCGTGAGCGGCATCTACAACCTGATCACCGACAACACCGGCACGCCGCCGCCGGTGGGCTGCGATCCGGCCACCGACCCGAACGGCTGCGCCACGCCGCCGCCGGGTTGCGATGTCGCGACCGACCCCGCGCATTGCGTCGGCACGCCGGTGGCGACGGTGTTGAGCGTCAGCAAGGACGCTCAGGGCCCGCCGCAGGCGGTGCCGGGCACCGCCGACGAGTTCCTGGTGCGTTACGCGATCGTCGTGCGCAACCAGGGCGCCGCGATCGGCCGCTACGACCTCAGCGATACGCCGCAGTTCGGCGTCGGCGTAAGCGTGCTGGCAGCCACCGCAACGCGCAACGGCGCCAATGTCGCGGTCAGCGGCGTGGGCCCGTGGGCGCTCGCTACCGGCCGCGATCTCGTCGCCGGCGCCAGCGACAGCTATGCACTGGAACTGCGCGTGCGCGTCGCCGCCTCGGTGATCGCCGATCCCTCCCACAATGCCTGCGTCGCCGGCAGCAGCGGGCGCGGCCTGTTCAACGAAGCCTTGTTGACGATGGCTGGGCGCACGCTGCGCGACGAGGCCTGCGTGGACACGCCCTTGCCGTCGACCGAAGCCGTGCTCAGCGTCGAAAAGATCGGTTCGGTGCGCGAAGCCGAAGTCGGCGACCTGGTCGCCTACAGCGTGCGCATCCGCAACAACGGTGCCGGCCTGGCCTTGGCGCCGGTGCTGGTCGATCGCCTGCCGGCCGGGTTCCGTCTGGTCGGCGACAGCGTGCTGGTGCGCGGCGCCAGCCTGGTGTCGCTGAGCGGCGCGCCCGGGCCGGTGTTGCGCATCGCCCTCGACCGCCTGGCGCCGGGCGCCGAAGCGGTGGTGCGCTACCGCGTGCGCATCGGCGTCGGCGCGCAGCAGGGCGACGGCATCAACCGCGCCCAGGCCGAATGCACGGCCGGCACCGGCATGCGTGCCTGCTCGAACCTGTCGCAGTGGAAGGTCGAGATCCGTGGCGGCGTGTTCTCCGACGAAGGCTGCGTCGTCGGACAGATCTTCGTCGACTGCAACCTCGACTCGGTCAAGGATCGCGAGGAACTCGGCATCCCCGGCGTGCGCCTGTACTTCGAGGACGGCACCTATCTGATCAGCGACGTCGAAGGCAAGTACAGCTATTGCGGGCTGCGCCCGGCGACCCACGTGCTCAAGGTCGACTCGACCACCTTGCCGCGCGACAGCCGCCTGACCACGTCGAGCAACCGCAATGCCGGCGACGCCCACAGCCTGTTCGTCGATCTCAAGAACGGCGAGCTGCAACGCGCCGACTTCATCGAAGGCTCGTGCAGCAACCCGGTGCTCGAACAGGTCAAGGCGCGTCGCGCCAACGGCGAGGTGCGTTCGGTCGAGACCGAATCCGGCCAGCCGGCGTTGCGCTTCGAGAGCAAGCCCCCGGCGGCGCCGCAGCAGGCGACCGAGTCGGCGAACCAGCCGATCGAGCGCGCGCGTCACGACGGCGGCGAGCGCTGACGCCGGCACGAAGAATCGACCCGCCGCACGACGGCGGGTCGCAATCCGGCCGCAAGGCCGCGACGCGAGGGGCTACCGGGCGACCCCGCCCGTGGATAAACGCCTCTCGATTCATTCACGCACGCCACGACGACGAGCTTCCCCTAGCTCGCACCGCCACTCGACGCACGTCGTTGCTGAGGCGCGCATCGCTGTGAGCGATCGTCTCCAGGAAGCGACCGACGAATCGCCCACCGCGGAAGACTCGTGCGCGGCGCGATCATCATCGGACTTCGTCGCTTCGCGACCGCTCGTCGGAACTCACATACGTTCACTGGAATCGAGCCATTCGTCTCCCCAGCGACCGAGTGGGCTGCATTACTGTTAAACATGTCACACAAGGGGTGGGGCATGGGGAAACCAGGTCGTTCGGGCAGAGGGCAAAGCGCGCTTCTCGGTGTCCGGCAAGGGGCTGAACCGATATCTGCACGGATCGCGACGCCGCCGCGGCGTGCGGCCAAGGCGCTTGCGCTGTCGGCGATGCTGCTCGGCGGCTTGCTGGCCGCTCCGGCCCAGGCTCAGTTCAAGGTCGCCCAGGCGTTCACCAACAGCACCGCGCCGGGTTGGACCATCATCGGCACCAACAATGCCCTGACCAATAACGACAGCGGCATCCTGACCGGCGGTTATGGCCTGATCGCCGACGGCAACAGCACCAACGACGCCAACGGCAGCGGTTGGTTGCGCCTGACCACGGACCAGGGCACGCAGGTCGGCAATGCCTTGTTCACCGGCGGCACCTTGCCGTCGAGCAACGGCGTCATCGTCGAGTTCGACTATGTGATCTGGGGCGGCAACGGTGCCGACGGCATCAGCTTCTTCCTGTACGACGCGACCCAGACCATGCTCGGGGCCCTGCCCGGCGCCGGCCTGGGCTATTGCGACGGTCTCGGCGGTTATCTGGGCATCGGCCTGGACGAATTCGGCAATTTCTCCGGACAAGCCCCGGGGGTCACCGGCGGCTGTTCGCCGTTGAGCGGCAGCCCGGGCGGCGCCGGCGCCGACAACGTCGTGGTCCGCGGCCCCTTGAGCGACAACAACCGCTTCATCTCGCGCACCTTGCTCAGCGGCGGCATCGACGTGCCGACGGTCACCGTGCGCCCGGCCTCCGATCGCGCCCGCATCGTACTGATCCCGAACGGCTCCGGTGGCTACCGGGTGTCGGTCGGCGTCGGCCAGAACGGCGGCGCCGTCACCACCGTGCTGTCGGAGCTCAACTTTCCCTACACCGCGCCGAGCAGCCTGCGCATGGGCTTCGGCGGCGCAACCGGCGGGCTCAACAACATCCACGAAGTGCGTGAGTTGACCGCTGCGGCGCCGGACGATATCGCGGTGACCAAGACGGTGTCGGCCACACCGTTGTTCCGCGGCCAGCCGATGAGCTACACCGTCACCGTCGCCAATACCGACATCAACCTCACCGACCCGGGCAATCAGGCGCCGTCGATCGATGCCGCCAATGCGCCGGACATCACCGACACCTTGCCGGCCTCGGTGACCGGCGCGACCTGGACCTGCAGCGCCACCGCCGGCTCGACCTGTCCAGCCGCGAGCGGCTCGGGCAACCTGGCCTTCACCGGCGGCTATACGCTCGCGCCCGGCGGGGTGCTGACTTTCACCATCAGCGGCACCGTGGCGGCCGGCGCGACCTGCGGCGCCAGCGTTCCCAACACGGCCAGCGCCAATTTTTCGGCCACCGACGGCTTTTCCGACATCGACCCGAGCGACAACTCGGCGACCGCGAATTTCACCGTCGCCTGCGCCGACCTGGCGATCAGCAAGACCAACAGCCAGACGATCTATGGCGCAGGCCAGTCGTTCAACTATGTGCTGGTGGCCAGCAATGCCGGCCCTGCATCGGTGACGAATGCGGTGTTCACCGATCCGGCCATTGCCAACTTCACCGTGACCGGCGTGACCTGCGCCAGCCCGGTGGGAGGCGCTGTCTGCCCGACGGTCGGGGCCGCACCCGGGCAGCTATCGGTAGCGAACATGCAAGGCGCCGGGGTGAACATCCCGACCCTGCCTTCGGGGGGCAGCGTTACCTTCACCGTCTCCGGAACCGTGGCCTCCAACGCGACCGGCAACCTGACCAACACCGCGCAGATCGCGCTGCCGAACGGTGGTGTCGACACCGCTCCGGCCAATAACACCGCCTCCGACACCGACACGCCTCAGCCCAATTTCGGGGTTTGCGATGCGCGGCTGTGGCTGGAGCAGTCGCCGGGCGCGCCGACACCGACCACGCTGTACCAGATCGGCACCAGCACCAATCCGCTGACCTTCAATCCGGTCGGCACGACCAACCTGCTGTACAACGCGGTCGGCTACAACACCGGCGACAACTACCAGTACGGCCTGGTGACGCTCAGCACCAACACCCTGGTCAGGGTCGGCGCCGACGGCACCACCGTCAGTCTCGGCGCGGTCACCGGGTTACCGGTCGCGACCTATATCAGCGGCGCCTTCGGTACCGCCGGCAACATCCTCTACGTCAAGGACAACGTCGCCGCCGGCACGACGATGTACGCGATCAACGTGGCCACGTTGACCGCCACGCCGCTCACCCTGAGTGCGGCGATCAGCATCGCCGACTGGGCCTGGGTCGGCGGCTTGCTGTACGGCGTGACCAACGGTGGCCAATTGGTATCGGTCAACCCGACCACCGGCGCGGTCACCAACATCGGAGTGCCGAACGGCCTGGCGACCGGCTTCTTCGGCGCCATGTACGGTGCGCCGAACGGTCTGTTCGGTTCGGGCAACAACCCGCCCAGCGGTTTCTACCAATTCGACCTGGCGACCGGTGTGGCCACCTTGATCTCCGGTGCGCCGGGTTCGAGCTCGAACGACGGTTCCAACTGCGCGACGGCCAACATCACTTTCGGCGCCGATCTGGCGATCACCAAGACCAACACCCCCGGGGTCAACGGCAACGTCGACCAGGCCAACGACACCTATACGCCGGGCACGAACGTCGTCTACACCCTCGTGGTCAGCAACAGCGGCCCGTTCGGCGCGCAGAACGCGACGGTTGCCGATCCCTTGCCGGCCGGCATCACCACGGCGAGTTGGACCTGCAGCGGCAGCGCGGGCGGCGTGTGTGCGGCGAGCGGCAGCGGCGCGATCAACGACGCCACCGTCGACCTGCCGGTCGGCGGCTCGGTGACCTACCTGCTGACCTTGACCGTACCGGCGAACTTCACCGGTGCCTTGACCAACACCGCCACGGTGACCGCTGGTGCCGGCACCAGCGAGGCCAATACCGCCAACAACCAGGCGACCGATTCCGATACCTCGGTGTCGCGCCTGACCCTCAGCAAGATCAGCCTCGGCGGAGTCGGTGCGTTCAACTTCACCGGCACCAACGGCGTGGTCGCGCAGACCTTGACCACGACCGTGGCTGGCACGCCGGTGAACGGCGTCATCCAGACACTTACGAGCGTCGGCGTGGCGACCACGATCACCGAAGCGGCGGTGGCGGGCTACGCGGTCACCGACATCACCTGCACTGGCCTGGCCGGTGGCGGCACGGCGACGTTGGACCTGGCCAACCGCAACGTGGTGCTCGATGCCGCGGCGACTGCGGCCGGCGCCAACATCACCTGCACCTTCACCAATAGCCGGCAGCCGATCCTGCGTCTGCAGAAGGCGTTGCCGCTCGGGCGCTTCGTCGCGACCGACCAGTTCGTGCTGACGATCAGCGGGCCGGGCGGCCCGGGCACGGCCACCACCACCGGCAGCAGCAATGCGCCGAGCGAAGTGGCGACCATCAACCCGGCGACCAGCGGCGGTACCTACACGCTGAGCGAAGCCGGTGCGGCCGGCACCAATCTGTCCAGCTACACGACGACCTATGCCTGCACCAATGCACTGGCCGGCGGGCAGACGCCGAGCGGCAGCGGCATCAGCTTCACTATCACCGCCGCGGCCGGCGACGACCTGACCTGCACCTTGAGCAATACGCGCGCGCCGCTCGCCGACCTGTCGATCACCAAGACCAATACGCCGGGCGTGAACGGAAACGTCGACCAGGCCAACGACACCTTGGTGCGTGGCGCGACGACGACCTACACCCTCGTGGTCAGCAATGCCGGCCCGGATGCGGTGACCGGTGCGGTGCTGCGCGACCCCGCGGCCGGCCGCAGCAACCTGACCTGCACCGCGCCGCCGACCTGCACCGGCGCGGCCTGTCCGGGCGCGCCGCTGACCTTGACCGCACTCGATGCCGGTGTCGCGCTCGGCAATCTGGTCAACGGCGGCACCGTCACCGTCACCCTGACCTGCGTAGTCAACTGAGGCCGATGCGCCCTCGACCGATAGCGAGGGGGCGAACGCAAGCCGCGGGGGCGGCATTGAGGCTGGGGCTTGTCGCCGCGGCTTTCCATCTGGCCAGGCAGCGGCATGGCTGCGGCTGCTTTCTTCCCGGCCCGCACGGCCGCGTCGCCACCGCCTTCGGTCGGGCCGGTGCGGCCCTCTAATTGCGGCCTTGGGTCAGGCCGCAGCGGCTTGCAATAGCGCGAGTTCTTCGCGCAAAGCTTCGTTCTCGGCGGTCAGCTCGGCCACCTGTTGGCGCAGCGCCAGGATCTGATCGGCGAGCGCGGCATCCAGCGCCGAGGTTTCGCCCTCATCGCCTTCGCGCGGCTCGCGCGGTTTGCGCCGCGATTCGCGCACGCGCTTGGCCGCTTCCTTGAGTTCGCCTTTGCCGGCCAGGGCCGCGGCGCGCTGTTCGTCTTCCGGCAAGGTCGCGACCGCGGCCGCGGCATTGAGCGACAGCGTGCCCGATTTCACCGCGGCGACCACTTCCGGCGCCGCCTGTTTGTGGATGGTTTCGATCAGGCCGACCTGGGCGGTGCTCAGGCGCGCCTCGCGGGCGATCTCGCCGCGTTGCTTGCGTGCGCCCGGTGCCGGCTTGGCCGCGGCGGCCGCTGCGGGCTGCGGTGTGTCGGCGCCCGGTTCGGCCGCCGAGGTGTCCCAGGGGGCGTCGTCGTTGCCGGTGTCGGCCGCCGCCGTTGCCGGTGCGCCGGCGGCGGCGCGCTCGGCGAGGATTTCGCGCTTGCGCAGGGCCAGCACGCCGCGCTGGAAGTCGGACACGCTGCGCCGGCCGAGGTGCTGGTCGATCATCCACAGGTAGACGTCGTCGATCGACTGGAAGCGCGGGTTCTGTACGGTCTGGAACGGCAGGCCATGCTTGCGGCAGATGCCGTAGCGGTTGTGGCCGTCGACCAGGACGTCGCCCCACAGCACCAGCGCGTCGCGGCAACCCTCGGCGAGGATGCTGCGCTCCAGCGCTTCGTGCTCTTCCTCGGTCAGCGGATCGATATAGGCCTTGAGTTCTTGGTTGACGAGAATATCCATGGCGGGCACTGCAACTTCGGGCGCGGCATTGTAGGCAGATGCGGCCCATCGGTCAGCTCTGTGCCCATTCTGGCCCGCGGCCTTGCCGGTCGCGTCGGCGTCGGCGCCGTGCGGCCCGCGCGACGGATCGGCCGGATCGCCCGTTGCGGCAGGCTCAGTGAGGGCGCATCGGCGCCGTGCGGATGCGCTCCTGGGGGTCGGGCGATACGGCTTGCGCGGGCGTTTCGGAGTTCAGGTCCGCGAGCTGGCGCAGCGACTCGGCGACCGCCGTGTTCGCCGCATCCGCGGCCGGCATCTGCGCGCGGGCATGGGCGGGATCGCGCGGATCGCCCTGGACCAGGAACAGTTGCTCGGGCTGGCTTGGGGCATGGCCGGCGACGACCCGGTCGACCCGGCTCAAGCCGCTGCGCTTGGCCAGCACCAGCAGGCTCGCGGCGGTGCGCTCGCCGTCTTCGCCGCGTGCCAGGCCCTGGCCTTGCTGGACTGCGGCGAGGCCGCTGCGGATCTGTCCGAACAGACGGTGGTCCGGATGCTCGGCCAGGCGCGGATCGCCGGCGGCCGCGGCCGGCAACGGCGGCAGGCGTCGCGCGGTCTCGTCGAACGGGTTCTGCGGCCGGTCGGGCAAGTGGCGCAGGATCTCGCCGGCCACGCCGCGCGCGCCTTGCGCGAGCGCCGCCGCGATCGATGCGCCTTCGCGGGTCAGCAGCATGTCGCTGCGGTACTTGTCGAACATCGGCCGGTGTTGCTGCGCCAGCCGTTGCGCCTGCGGATCGTCGAGCACCGAGCGGTCG
This sequence comes from Lysobacter sp. CA196, assembly GCF_052078695.1. Lineage (NCBI taxonomy): Bacteria > Pseudomonadati > Pseudomonadota > Gammaproteobacteria > Lysobacterales > Lysobacteraceae > Lysobacter > Lysobacter sp. CA196. The sequence goes on from NZ_JBQJIN010000008.1 coordinate 131,992, forward strand.
CGCCGCCCCTCGCCGTCGACCGGGAGAAAGTGGTGCATGCGGTGCGACTCCCAGCCGGCCGCGGCCGCGGGCAGGGCGTAGCGGATGTCGAGCCGGTCGCCGTTGTCGGCGTAGCGGCCGACCCGGGTCAGCGTGTCGACTTCCTGTTCGACCGCGTACATGCGGACCCGGCCGAAATGCTTGCCGGCGGCGCTGACCATGTCGCCGGCCATGACGTGATTGACGACTTGCAGGCCGCCTTCGGGGATGCGGTCGTGCAGGCTTGCCGCGCCATAGGGATTGAAGGTTTCGCCGTTGAGGCCGAAGCGGTAGGCGCTGATCTGCGCCAGGCAGCCGCCGAGCGAGTGGCCGGTGACCGACACCGGCACCTCGCGGCCGAGTTCCTGCTTGAGTGCCTGTGCATATTCGACCGCGCGACGGGTCAGGCCGATGGCATCGTCGGCCTGGCGGTTGACGCGCGCGGCGACCATGCCGCCGTCGGCGAGCAGGCCGTCCTTGACGAACTCGCGGCCGAATTCGGTGCCGCGGTGCGCGACCACGATGGCGCCGGTGTCGAGGCGTTGGTAGATCGTGCCCTGGTAACCGGACGGCCGGTCCACGTGTTCGATGACCTTGTAGGTGACCTCGTCGATGCGCAGTTTTTCTTCCCGGCCCCTGGCGCGGCGCCCCGGTTCATAGGGGCTGTAGGCATCGCTGGCGAGGTTCGCGTACTGCTGGCTGTTCGTGCTCATGGCGTCATCGCCTTGGGAATGAAGGTGACGGAAAAGACGTCGGCGCGGATGTCCTCGCGATACATGCGCGGACCTTGGTAATCCAGGGCGACCGCATCCTGCGGATTGGCCCGCGGGCGCCCGTCGCGCCAGAAGTGCAAGGTGCTGCTGCGTCCGGACAGCAGCGCCTCGCCCGGCAGGCTGGGGTCGATGGCGATGTCGCGATGCTGGCGGTCGGCGAGGTGCAGGCCGACGTGCAGTGCGGCGAGCCTCCAACGGCAGACGCCGAGGCCGTGGTAGTCCTCGTCGCGCATGGCGTCGGCATGCACGGCGATGACGTAGCGGCCGGTGGCCGTGCGCAGATAGGTCGCCGGCAGGCTGTGCCGCGGCACCGGCCGGATCCCGGTCCCGGGCAATTCGGGCACGCAGGACAGGTCGCTCACCTCGTACTGGGCCGTGCTCGCCAACGCCAGCACCGGCCCGGGCGCATCGTCGATGCGCAGGGTGACTTCGTAATGCTGCTGCGGATGCGGATTGACTCGGTAGTGCGGCATGGTCGGCTCGGAGAAATTGGAGCAGGCGCCGAGGGCCAGGACGAAGGCGAGGATCAGGCCGGGCACGGCAGGGACAGGGCGCATGCAAGCTCGTTGCAAAGGGGGGTGAGCGGAACGATTCGGCGACGTCGCCGTCACCGTCGGAGAGGCCCTGCGCGGCCCCGCGCGGTCAGGCGAGACCATGCTCGACCGCGAGATAGACCAGGGACGCATCGCCCCTGACGTCGAGCTTGTCGAACACGCGCGAACGGATCGTGCGCACGGTCGATTCGGTCACCCGCAGCGAATCGGCGATGCGGCGGATGCTTTCGCCCTTGACCATGAGCATCGCGACCTCAAGCTCGCGCGGGCTGAGCTGGTCGAACGGCGAAGAGTCGAACAGCACCTGGCAGGCCAAGGCGTTGTCGAGGAAACGCCGGCCGCTGGCCACCTCGCGCACGGCGCGCAAGACCACCAGCGGATCGCTGGTCTTGCTGACGTAGCCCAATGCGCCCGCGGCGAGCAACCGCCGCGGAATCGGACTGCGTTCGAGCATCGAGACGATGAGGACCTTGCGGTCCGGATCCTGCCGCAGCAGGCGGCGGGTCAGGTCGAGGCCGTCGGTATCGGGCAGGTCGAAATCGCACACCACCAGGTCGATGGCGAAGGTCGGAATCAAGGCCAGTGCATCGCGGCCGTTGGCGGCCTCGCCGACCACTTCGATGTCGCCCGCTTCTTCCAATACCCAGCGCATTCCGGTGCGCATGAGGGGGTGATCGTCGATCATGAAGACGCGGATCATTACGAACTCTCTTGCCAAGTCAGATCCATCTGGATGACATCTAATCTCAATAAAACCTCAGAGTTGGCAAGCATCGCTTCTCGAATTTGCTTTGTGTCCACAAGAACGTAGACATTTGTCTACAAGGCGTGGCCAAACGCGCACGACGAATCAGAGTTTTCCTACAACGCATTGCGGAAATCCGGTGCTAGCCTCACTCACGGATTCGATGTCGCCGCGACGCATCCGCAACCACGACGCAGCCCGCCGTGCATGCACGGGCGAAGGCTTGCGAACGGCGACGGAACGCTCGCATCGCGGTCTAGTCGCGCCGGCCATCCGCTCTGACGCGCGGATGCCCAGGTCCGCGATTCGGGTGGCACGCCGGGCAACGCGACTTGCCTGGCGCGACCCGAGCCGCTCGAATCGGGAAGTACGCGCATCCGAAAGCACGCATCCGGAAGCACGCACCAGGAAAACGCACCGGGAAGCACGCACCAGTAAGCACGCATCAGCAAGCACGCACCCAGCAAGCGTCGTTCGGAAGCACTGTTCGGGAAGCACGATCCGGACAACGCAATCCGAACCATCGCGACCAGCAACAGCGTCGAGGAACTCGCATCACGGTGCCGCACGCGCAGCGGCCGCGCCATCGGGCGGCGGAGCCATTGCGGGTCCGTGCGCACGGCGGCTATTCGTAGGGTTTTTCCAGTGCCGGAGGAGAAGCTTCCGGGCAGCGATGAAGAGCGCGCAAGCGAAACACGCGCCGTAGGTCAGGCATCGATCAGCGGGGCCGCCTCATCGGCGCGCCCGGCCGCAACGAAGGGGGAATCGCAATGGCAGGGATGGACCGCGTGTCGAGCGGACTGCATGAGGTGTATCGCGCCGGCATCCAGTCGGGGCTGGGCGACTTCGCCTTCTACAAGTTGATCGATGGCTACTTCAGCCACGAGATCGATGCCTTCGGCCTGCAGCTGATGGGGCGGATGATGGCCTGGGCCAGCGGCATCGCCCTGACCCTGGTGACCCTGTGGGTGTTGCTGGCGGGCTATCGCATCGTCACCGGGCAATCGCGCGAGCCGATGATGGCCCTGGTCGTCAATGCGATGAGGGTTGCGGTCATCGTCTCGGTCGCCACCGGCATGTCGATGTTCGGCGGCAGTCTGCACGGCATGTTCACCGACAGCCTCGACCGCGAGATCCATCAGGTCTTCACCGGCATCGAGGGACGCACCGCCGCCGACAGCATCGACCAGAACCTGGCCTACACCCAGGTCGCCCTGGCCGCGATCGATGCGGTACAGGTCGTCGATGGCGACGATGCGATGCGCGAGGAAAAAGCGCGGGCACTGCTGTTCGCCGGTTTCGGGTCGGCCAGCCCGGCGATGACGGCCGGCGCGATGCTGCTGTTGTACAAGTTCGGCATCGCCGTGTTCATCGGCCTCGGCCCCTTGTTCATCCTGTGCCTGATCTTCGACCAGACCAAGGAGCTGTTCCGTCGTTGGTTGCTGTATGGCCTCGGCACCTTGTTCTCGATGGCGACGCTGAGCGTGGTCACGGCGATGGCGATGAAGCTGCTGGCGAAAGTGGCGATCGCGTTCTGGGTGTCGAAAGCGTTCAACGGTATCGTCGGCCTCGACGCCGAGGGCATGACTAGCCTGGCGATGCAGCAGGGCGGGATCGGCCTGATCCTCACCACCTTCATCGTCGTCGCGCCGCCGGTGGCGGCGGTGTTCTTCAACGGCACCATGGGCAATTTCGTGCATTACTCGGCGTTCGGCAGCAGTGCCGGCGCCGCGTCCGCGGCATCGGGCCAGGCCTCGGCGGGGTCGCATCTGTCGCCGCCGTCGGGCAGCGAGCAACGTCACGCCACGCCGGCCTTGACGACCGGACCGGCGCACGAATTCGGCCGGCCACCGTCGGCGCGCGAGTCGCGCGGCGAAGACTCGGTGCGCAGGGTCTGATGCCCATGCGCGAACGTCCATCCATGCGGCGCAAACGCGCGCTCTGCATCGCCACATTGGCATGGTCTGTCGTGGCGGCAGGGGCTGCCTGGGCCGAGGGCGGTTGCCCGCCGGGGATGATTCCCTACAGCGCGGCCTCGCCGAATGCCTGCGCGCCGATACCCAGCGGTCCCGCCCCGCGCGGCGCGGCGAGACCGCGCTGGGCCAGCCAATGGGGCGCGCTCGCCTTCGATGCGGCGGCCGGCATCATGGGCGCGGCGAGCGACACCGGCAGCAAGCGCGAAGCCCGTCGTGTCGCCCTGGAAAATTGCCGCGCGCGCGGCGGCCGGGCCTGCAAAGTCGAGATGAGTTATCGCGACAGCTGCGTGGTCGTGGTTGCCGGCGATCGCCAGTCGGACACCACCACCGCAAGCAGCGCCGAACGCGCCGCCGAAATCGGCCTGGGCGCGTGCGAGGCACGCAAGGACCGGCGATGTGAGTTGTATTACGCGGAGTGTAGTTTTCCGGTACGGGAGCGTTAGCGGTGTGGTGTCGTATCGCCGAGGCGTGCGATGCGGTGGGATCGATCGATTCTTGTCTTTTGCTTTGGGGATACGCCGCAAGGCCATCGCTGCGCGGTCGCGGCTCGCGCCGCTCCTACCCCGAAGCAGTCTTGCCATTGCTTTTGCTTTTGCTGTGCGTTGCGCTCGCGAAGGCAACAGAAGACCCGTAGGGCGGCGCGCAGGGATGTGCGCCGTTTTTATCGGGACAGGGATGTCCCGTATGTAGAGCCCTGCGGAGGCACCGCTCGTGCGGGCCTGTGATTCAAAACAAAGCCACTACTTTGGTTAGCTTTCTTTTGTTGCCTTAGACAAAAGAAAGTAACCCGCCGCTTTAGTGGCGGAAGCTTTTGGGGTTTGATCTAGATCCTGATTTTGCTTGAGCGATACGCCGCAAGATTGTCACGACGTGGTCGCGGCTTGCGCCGCTCCTACCCTGGCTCCAGCCGAGAGCGTCGCGAGATATAAACGTCATGGCCGTAGCTTCAAAGAGTAGGAGCGACGCAAGTCGCGACCGCGACCCGGCGGCTGCCGGCGTATCTTTGGAGCAAGAGCAGAGCTTCCGTCCGCTGACGCGGCCGGGTTACTTTCTTTTGCTAAGCCCAAAAGTCCCACAGGGAGTTCCTTCGGTTAAAGCTAACCAAAGAAAAGGGCTCTCCTTGCAAGGGCACAAGCCCGCGCGATCGATGCCGACGCAGGGATGCTCCAGACAGGCCATCCATGGCCTGCTTGCGCACGGCCCGCATCCTTGCGGGCCGCCCTACGGGTCTTCTCTTGACCGGCAGAGCGGCAAAGCCACAAAGCAAAGCGGATCAAAATCTCGGCAACGGCAACGGCAACGGCAACGGCAACGGCAACGGCAACGGCAACGGCAACGGCATGGCTGGTCTTCAAACCAACAGCAAGGTCCGGCAACCGGCCATTCCGGCGAAACCCAGAAACCAAACGACGCATCCGACTACCTGCGCCGTAGCGCATGACCATCGCGTTGCATCTGGCGATGATGCCGCTCGGCGCAGGCCGGTCCGCAATAGAGTCGCTGCGGGTCGTCGTCGAACGGTTCCAGGCAGGCGTGGTTCAAGCAATAGCCGGCCGCATGCGGCCGTGTCGCGGCCTCGGCGGCGAGTTGGTGGGCCTGCAGCGATTGGGCGAGGTTGATTTCCTCGAACTTCTGCGCCTGATCGATGATGTCGCTCATGGGTGGATCGAATCCTTGGGAAAGGCGCCGACGCGGGGTCGTCGCAGGGAGGCGGGTCGACCGCGGGGCGGTCCGATGTGGCGACCGGGAGCGGCCGGTTCGTGTCCGCAACAGCCTTCCATCGCGGCGTCCCACCGGCTGACACGCGGCCGCGCAGGGCGGTGGGGAATCGCGTCGCGTGCGCGATCTGTGCCGTGATTCACGCCACCGCGCGCATGGGCTGAACCGATCTCTACGACAAGGCGTCATGACATGACGTGCGCATGAACGAAGCCGCATAAATGCGCCGCCGGTATCTCGGGGTGAGACGTCGGCTCGCTAAGGTGTCGTCATCGGCCACCGCGCGGCCGAGTGGAGTGCGCCATGACGCTCGAGACCCGACCCGATCGCGGCCCGGAAACCAGCCGCGCGATGCAGGCGCTGTACGACGCCACCTGGTTCGCGCTGTGCGAAGGCGACCGCTATTCGGCGATGGGTCGGCGTGCGGTCGCCAATTCGTTCTACAAGCTGCTGCCGCTTCTGGCCGAGGCGCGCAGGGCCATGGCGTTGGAAACCGGCTCCGGCCAGGCCGCGGGCGTTGGCGCGATCGCGGCCGGCGACCGTGTGCTGTGCATGCTGCCCTTGGCCGGCATCGGGACCATCGATGCGGCCTCGTCGCCGCCGGCGCAGGACGATTGAATCGGCGTCGACCGCTCTGGCCGTCGAGTCGGCGCGTCTTCGGTGGTCGGCGCGGGCAGCGCCCCATCCCCGCACACCCCCTGCGGGATGCCTGGAAATCCGGTCTTTCCGACTTGACCGAGGGCCCTGTCGCCCAGTATTGCGAGGCCGCCGAGGCAGGCGCGCGAGGCCGGGCAGGCGACGAAGCAGCCGGCTCCGGCTATGATCCCGGGACCGACACAAGGGAAGTGGATCGATGATCAAGTTGGCTTGGGTACTCGGCTTCACCGCAATGCTCGCAATACCCGCCGGGATCGCTTCCGCCGCCGAACCCAGTGCGCCCGCCGCGACAGCCGCTGCGCCGGCCGTTGCGACCAGCGATACCAGTGCCGCCGACAAGGCGCTGCACGACACCATCGCCGGGCTCGACACGCAGGTGTTCGACGCGTTCAACCGCTGCACCGACCCGAAGCAGCTCAAGCGTTATTCGGATTATTTCTCGTCCGACGTCGAGTTCTATCACGACCTCGGCGGCGTCTCCTGGACCCGCGAATCGATGATCGCCCAGACCCGCGCCGGCGCCTGCGGCAAGATCCGTCGCGAGCTGATCCCGGGCACGGTCAAGGTGCGTGCGATCAAGAGCTACGGTGCGCTGGAAACCGGTCAGCACCGTTTCTGCCAGGTCAAGACCGGCCAGTGCGACGGCATCAGCGACTTCCTGCTGATCTGGCGCCAGCAGGCCGATCATTGGGAAGTCGGTCGCGTGATCAGCTACGGCCACGTCGACAGCAAGCCCTGATCGGCTGCGCGGCCCTGATCGGCTGCGCGGCCTTGACCGCGGTAGCGCGGGCCTGAGGCCCGCAACGGCGCGATCCGCGTTGCGATCGCGCTCTGCACTTCTTCGATAGCTAACTACCTCCCCGTGCCCGGCACGGGGAGGTTTCGGTGTGTTCGGATCCAGGCGCAGCGGCCGTGTTCGCAGCTTGTGTTCTACCGTCTACCCAGCGAGAGCCGGGCAGCGGTTGACTCACGACTTCTTCGGCGGCGGCAGGGGCTTGGCGTGGACCTTGTTGCCTTCGCTCAGTAGCGCGTTCGGCGCCAGCACGATGGTCTCGCCGGCACGGATGCCGCTGAGGATCTCGATCTCGTTGCCGAGGTTGCGGCCCAGGGTGACGTCGCGATAGGCGATGGTCGAGTCGCTCTTGAGGGCCACGATCTGGGCGCCGGCGGCGCGCTGGATCACCGTCGACACCGGCAGCACCACCGCCGCGGCTGCGCGCGGCAGGTGCAGGCGCACGGTGCCGACCATGCCGGCGGGGATGCGGCTGCCGGGGTTGGGCAGGCGCAGCTCGGTGCGCATCACCCCGGCCTCGCGCGAGAGGTTGCGCGCGCTGCGTGCGACTTCGGCCTTGAACACCTGCCCGGGCAATTCGGGGAAGCTGACTTCGGCTTCCAGACCGGGCTCGATCTGCAAGGCGACGTTCTGCGGCACGTCGACGACCACGCGCAGCGGGTCGAGCACGTTGACCTCGAACATCGGCGCGCTGGCCGAAGCCGAATCGCCGACCACGCGGTCGCCGCGCTCGATGTTGCGCGCCACCACCACGCCGGCGAACGGCGCGCGCACGGCCTGGAACGATTGCCGTTCCAGCGCCGCGGTCAGGCGCGCCTGGGCGGCGTTGCGCGCCGCCACCGCGACGTCATAGCTGCCCTTGCGGTCGCTGAAGTATTCCTTGGAGATCGCGCCCGAGCCGATCAGCGCCTGGGCGCGGTCGTAGTTGACCTTGGCCAGTTCCTGGTCGGCGGCGGTCTGGGCGAGCACGGCGCGCGCCTCGCGCACCGACTGGTCGATCTCAGGCGCCGAGATCGTCGCCAGCACCTGGCCGGCTTCGACGCGGTCGCCGAGTTCGACCTTGCGCTCGCTGACGAAGCCGGTCGCACGTGCGTACAGCTGCGCCGATTCGCCGGCCTGCGCGCGCGCCGGCAGGGCCAGTTCGGTGATCGGATCGGCGGCCTTGGCCTGCACCGTGAGCACTTCCGGCAGGGCGTCGGCCGGCGTGGGCTCGGCGTCGCTGCGGCCGCAGCCCGACAGCGCGACGAGCAGGGCCGCGGCGAGGACGGTGCGCAACAGCGTTGCCTGCGACAACGAGGCCTGCGACCACGAGACCCGTGATGGCAGGCCGTTGAGGACGATGTTCATGGAGCGACTCCTGCGGCGATGGCGGCGTCGTCGACCGGGTCGGTCTGCGCCTGCGGTTTTCGGCGGCGGCCGATCACGGCCAGGATGGAAGGAACCAGAATCAGGGTGGCCGGCGTGCCGAACAACAGGCCGCCGATCACCGCGCGGCCGAGCGGCGCGTTCTGTTCGCCGCCGTCGCCCAGACCGATCGCCATCGGGATGATGCCGAGCACCATCGCGCAGGCGGTCATCAACACCGGCCGCAAGCGCACCGCGGCGGATTCGTAGGCGGCCAGTTCCGGGTCGTGGCCGTCGGCGATCAGGCCGCGCGCGAAGCTGGTCACCAGCACGCTGTTGGCGGTGGATACGCCGATCACCATCATCACGCCCATCAGCGTCGGCACGCTCAGCGGGGTGCCGGTGACGAACAGGCCGATCGCGGCGCCGGCGATCGCCACCGGCAGGCCCGACATCGCCACCAGCGGCTGGACCCACGACTGGAAATTCACCACCAGCACCAGGAACACCAGGATCGCCGACATCAACAGGCCGGCGGCGAGTTCGCCGTAGGCGCTCTGCATCTCGCCGGCCTGGCCGACGATCTCGATGCGGTTGCCGGGCTTGAGCTTGCCGCCGAGTTCGCCGGTGATCGCGGTCAACTCGTCGTAGACCGAGCCCAGGTCGGTGCCCTGCACGTTGGCGACCACGCTGATGGTCGGCGCGAGGGTGGTGCGGGCGATGCTGGCCGGGACGTTGCGCGGCGTGACCGTGGCGATGTTGCGCAACAACACCGCCTGGCCGTCGCTGCCGATGCGCAGCGGCGCGTTGAGCAGGGCGTCGATGTTCTGCAGGCTGTTGATCGGCGCCTGCACCTGCACGGTATAGGCGATGGCGTTGACGGTGTCGGTCCAGTACACCGGCGAGACGGTGCCGGCCGAGCCGAGCACGGCGAGCACGGCGCGGCTGGCCTGCTGCGCGTCGAGGCCGAGCTGGGCGGCGCGGGTGCGGTCGATCTTGACCTGGTACTCGGGCAGGTCGAGCACTTGGCGCAGGGCGATGTCGACCGCGCCCGGCACTTTATGCAGGCGTTGTTCGATCTGGCGCGCGGCGGCGAGGTTGCCGGGCACGTCGCGGCCGATCAGGCGCACCTCGAAGGCGGCCGCGGCGGAACCGGCGAGGGTGCGGCTGGTCGCGTCGGGCGGACGCTCGAACAGCTTCACGTCGGGGAAACGCTCGGCGATGCGTTGGCGGATCTTGACCAGGTAATCGTGGCTGTTGGCGTGCGGTGAGCGCAGCTGCAGCATGATCTCGGCTTCGAACGAGCCGACCACGGTGCTGTCGACCAGCGACAGGTTGATCGCGTCGGGCACGCCGATCTGTTCGTACACGGTCTGCAACTCGGCCGGCGGGATGATGCTGCGGATCTCGCGCTGGATTTCGCTGACCCGCGCCGCGGTCTCTTCCAGGCGGGTGCCGGTCGGCAGGCGCACCTGCAGGCGCAACTGGCCGGCGTCGACCTGAGGAAAATATTCGCGGCCCAGCGACATCGCCGCGAGCGCGCCGGCGCCGAACACCAGCACGGCGACCAGGCCGAGCACGGCGCCGTGGTGGCCGAGCCGGATCAGCAGCGCGTGGTGCTTGTCGCGCAGCGCATCCAGCACGTGTTCGACCTTGTGGCTGACCTTGAGCAACAACTTTTCCGGCGCCCAGCGCGGGTTGGCGCGGCTGGCGATGTCGGCCGGCAGCAGCAGGTAGCACAGCACCGGGATCAAGGTGCGCGAGAGCAGGAACGAGGCCAGCATGGCGAAGATCACCGCCAGCGCGAGCGGGGTGAACACCCAGGCCGACAGGCCGGTCATCAGCAGGATCGGGGTGAGCACGATGCAGATCGCGATGGTCGAGACCATCTCCGGGAACACCACTTCCTTGGCGCTGTCGAGGATCGCGGTGCGCACGTCCTTGCCGAGGGCGATGTTGCGATTGGTGTTCTCGACGTCGACCACCGCGTTGTCGACCAGGATGCCGATCGCCAGCGCCAGGCCGCCCAGGGTCATGACGTTGAAGGTGTAGCCGAGCAGATGCAGCATCGCCACCGAGGCGAGCAGGGCCAGCGGAATCGCCGACAGCACGATCATGCTCGAACGCCAGGAGCCGATGAACACCAGCACCACCAGCGCGACCAGCAGGCCGACCAGCACCGCCTCGTGTTCGATCGAGCCGATCGCATTGTCGACGAACACCGACTGGTCGAAGATCGGCTGGATGCGCGTGCCCGGCGGCGCCGAGGCTTCGATCTCGGGCAGACGCTCGCGGATCGCGCGCACGATTTCCACCGCGGATGCGCCGCCGAGCTTGATCAGCGCCACCGACACCGCGCTGGAGCCGTCCATGCGCGCGATGTTGGTTTGCAGCGCTCCGCCGTCGCGCACCGAAGCCACGTCGCGCACGTAGATCACCACGCCGTTGCGCGCGGTCACCGGGATTTCCAGGAATTCGGCCGCGGTGGCCGGGCTGGTGTCGATCGAGATCTGCATCTCGCGCCGGCCTTCGCGGATCGAACCCGAGGGCAGGGTCGGGCTGCCGCGTTCCAGCGCACCGGTGACGTCGGCCGGGGTCAGGCCGTAGGTCTGCAGCTTGGCCGGGTCCAGGTCGACCATGATCTGCCGCGGCGCGCCGCCGTAGGGCAGGGTCATGCGGATGCCGGGGATGGTCTGGATCTGCGAACGCAGCTGCAGGCGCGCGTAGTCGTAGAGCTGGGCCTCGGTCAGCGAGTCCGAGGACAGCACCAACTGCAGCACCGGCGTGCTGGAGACGTTGTTGCGCACCACCAGCGGCGGCGAGGTGCCCGGCGGCATGCGCCGCAGGATCGTCTGCGAGACCGCGGTGATCTGCACCAGGGCGCGGTCGAGGCTGACCGTGGGCTGGAAATCGATGCGTACGATGCTGGCGCCGTTGAGCGTTTCCGAACGCACTTCCTTGAGATCGTCGACGGTGTTGAGGATCGCCGCCTCCGAGAACGAGGTCATCTTCGCGGCGACGTCGGCCGCGGGCAGGCCGCTATAGGTCCAGACCAGGTTGACCGAGGGAATGCCGACCTCGGGCAGGATGTCGGTCGGCATCTTGCGCGCCGACAACACGCCGAACAGCAGGATCAGGATCGCCAGGACGCCGATGGTGTAACGGCGGCTCAGGGCGTATTGGACTATCCACATCGCGAGGGGGTTCCGACGGCTGGATGAGTGGAGCGGTTGTCCGCGCTGCGCGGCCGGGTAGTCGGCCGCATGACGTGGCAATGACTGTGCGTTTGCCGCTGCCGGCGGCAGGCGTCCGACGAGGTGTCGACGTCCGCGGCGTGGGCGGTCGGGTTCCGGCCTGATGGACGAATCGGGCTGGCGCCTGCCGCGCCGGTCCGCACGGCCCGCTCCGGAGCCGATGCCCGCGGTCGTCGGGCGCCGCCCTGTTCAGGATGACGTCGTCGCACGCAGACTCGTCGCCCGCCGGACCCTTAGCCGTGGCATCCGACAGGAGATTGGGCATAACTTAGTCGTTGGGTCGCCGACGCGTTAGTACATTACTGTTGCATCATTGCCTATTCCTGCATTTCGGCCGAAGCGGCACAGTCTGCGGCCAGATTCGTGCCGATAATCGCCGCAACCCGATAGTCGACGGGAAGCCATGAACGCCAATACTTCCGCAGAATCGATCGCCCAACGCGGGAGCTGCGCAGCGCAGGCCGAGCTGGTCGACCGGATTGCCCGATTGACGCACGGCGACGGAGTGCACCCGACCCAGGTCGGCGCCCTGCAGTTGATCCGTATGAGCGCACCGACCGAATGCTCGCCTTCGGTGTACGAGCCGCGCCTGTGCATCGTCGCCCAGGGCCGCAAGGTCGTGACCCTGTCCGACCGCACCTATCACTACGACCCGCTCAACTACCTGGTGGTGTCGGTGACCCTGCCGATGATCGGCCAGGTGATCGAAGCCACGCCCGACAAGCCCTACCTGTGCCTGCGTATCGACATCGACCCGGCCGAGATCGCCCGGCTGCTGGTCGACGCCGGGCAGCCGCTCGCCGAGCGCGGCTACGGCGGCAGCCACCATTCGGCCGACCTCGGCCTGTACGCGGCGCGCGTCAACAAGACCTTGATGGATGCGGTGCTGCGCCTGATGCGCCTGCTGGATACGCCGCAGGACCTGGCGGTGCTGGCGCCGCTGGCGCTGCGCGAAATCTTCTACCGGGTGCTGATGGGCGACCTCGGCCATCGCCTGCGCGCGCTGACCGTCAGCGACAGCCGCTCCAACCGCATCGCCAAGGCGGTCGCGGTGTTGCGCCAGTGCTATCTGCAACCGCTGAGCATCGAAGCCCTGGCCGAGCAGGTGCATATGAGCACCTCGTCGCTGCATCACCAGTTCAAGGCGATGACCACGATGTCGCCGCTGCAGTTCCAGAAACAGCTGCGCCTGCACGAGGCGCGCCGGCTGATGATGGTGAACGGCGTCGAAGCGGTGGTCGCCGCGCATCGCGTGGGCTACGAGAGCCCGTCGCAGTTCAGCCGAGAGTACAAGCGTTTGTTCGGCGCGCCGCCGCGCGCGGAAGTGGTGCAGGCGCGCAGCGCACCGCAGAGCTGAGTATCGCGCCGCTGTGGCGTAGTGTGTTTCGTTCGACACTGTGCCGTGCACAACGCACATTCCATCCATCATCCCTGTGCCGCGTCATGGCGATTCATTCTGTAGGAAGTCCCGCGTCGCCGGTGGGGTGAGATCGGTCGTCGCACGTTTGAGGGATGGAGCGGGGCGCGAGCGCCTCGCGCAACAGCGGCCCGCATCGAGATCGATGACGTACCGCACCAGCCTCATTCGCATCGGAACAGTCAGACAATGAAAAAGATGTCCGCACAGAAACTCGTCGTGCTCGGTCTCGCCGCCTGCGCCACGATCTCGCCGTGGATGCGCAGCGAGGCGCAGACGCATGCGGCCGGTTCGGCCGGCACCGCGCAGGCCGCAGTGCCGGCGATCGTCGTCGCAACGACGCAAGCGTCGACTTTCCCCGAGCCCGCCGAGCTCGATTACGTCCTGCCCGGCGCGCTCACGCGCGACGTCGGTCCCGAGCAATTGCGCCGGCTGTTCGGCAGCGCCAACGTCAAGATCGACGAACAATTGCCGGGAACCGAAGGCGAAACCTATCGCGGCGTGGTGTTGTTCGATCACGATCCGAGCCGTCGTGCCTATGTGTACTACCAGGACGAGCAGCAGTTGCGCGGCCTGCGCATGATCAGCGTCATCGAACTCGGCACCGTTTGGCGCCTCGACAACGGCGTCGCCACCGGCATGTCGCTGGACGAACTGGTGCGCCGCAACGGCAAGCCATTGCGCTTCCAGGGTCTGGATCAGCACTCCGGCGGCTTCGTCCACGACTGGAAGGGCGGCAAGCTCGATGCTCGCGAAGGCGCTGCCGCCAGGCCCCTGGTAAGCCTGGGCTACTCACCGGACGCGCCCCATTTCGCCATTCCCACGGGTTACCGCGGATACGCCAGCAACGACCCCAAGTACCCGCGCCAGGGCGAATTGCTGCATGTGACCATGATCGGCTTGTCGTTCCGCGGCGAAGTCGGCCTGTAGTCGGCCACGATGCCCGCGGATGAGCGAGGCCGCGCCGCGCGTCGTTCTCGACGACACTTCGTGCCCGGCAATGTCGGCGGCAACAGTGCGGCGGCCGCCGGCGACACCGATCCGCTGCGCATCGACGGTTTCGGTGAGTGCATTCCGGTCGGCGCGGAGTTTTAGGCCGATGCCCCGGCCTGGTCCAGATCGAGGTGTGGCCGGGCTGGAACGACTCGGCCGGCGGCAACGATCCGGACGCGCCCGGCTTCGACGAGTCTCGCATGAGCGCGATGGTCGAGCAGTGCGCGTCATTTCGGCGCGCACTCACCCTCGCTCACGAACGCTCGTGCTCGCTAACGCCGCGCGAACGCAACGCGTGCGCTATATGCACTAACGCAAACGAAGCGCGTTGCAGGACAGCATCGGCGGCGAGAACGCAAATAAACCCTGGATATTTTTCTTTTGCCGCGCGCGTCGCATTCTTGCCTGCAGCGCATCGGTAGCTTCTGCGCTCGACGCGAGTGGAGCCAGCGATTGCGATCGCCAGCCAAGCCGGATTCGTCGGCGTGGAATCGCAATACACCAGCACAGGGACGCTGCCTGCACCGCGACGGAGCGAAAGCCTTCGCTTCGTTCGACCAAGGAGCAGGGGTCACGCCATGACACACCGATACCGCCGCAGTCTGATGCTGTCGGCGTCCGTAGCACTGGTCGCCTTGGGCGGTTGCGCCGACAGCGGCGTGAAGCCCGAGCCGCACGACAAGCTGACGCGCGCGGATATCCGCTCGCAGGCTGCCTTGCCGCCGTTGAGCTGGCAGATCCCGCTCGAGGTCAACGTGCCGCAGACCAAGCCGAGCCTGCAGGAATTGCAGGACGATTTCGACTTGATGTCGTGGCAATCCTTCGTCGCGGTGAACTGGCCGGCCGACGCCAACGGCAATCCGAACACCGGCGCGACCATCGGCGCCAACCTGCCGACGGTGTGGGAGAACTGGAAGGAAAGCCGCGAGGTGTTCCTGCCCGGCGGCGCCACGCCGCTGCCGTGGGGACAGGACCCGCCGCCGCCGGTGGTATGCAACGGCCTGGACAGCGGCACCCTCAACCTGACCCAGGTGGGCAAGACCCCGAACGTACTCGACGAAAGCGCCGAGCCGTTCGAGACCGGTCCCTTGATCGACCAGAACGGCCAGTACGTGCGCTTCGCGATCATGATGAACCAGGACATGTTCAACCGCATCGTCACCGATCGGCTGTACAGCAAGGCCGGGCAGGCGGCGTTCAACAAGCCGGCCAACTTCGCCCAGCAACAGACGCCGAGCAACGTCGGCGCGATCATGATCAAGTCCTCGTGGAAGGTCATGGGCCGCAACGACGACGCCAGCCGCTTCCACACCATCAAGGCGCTGGTCTACACCAACCCGGGCGAACACGAGGGCGTGACGGCTTCGTGCAAGCTGCAGACGGTGGGCCTGGTCGGCCTGCACATCGTCCATAAGACCGGGCACGAGCCGCAGTGGGTGTGGTCGACCTTCGAGCACGTCGACAACGCACCGAGCCAGGGCGAGCCGCAGTCGAAGCCGAGCTACAACTTCTTCAACAAGAGCTGCACTACCTGCCAGGCCAACGAACCGCCGCCGCGGCCGTGGAACCCGAATGCGAGCTACACCCAGCCGACCCAGGTCGTGCGCGAGATTCCGCTGACCGATGCGACCAAAAAGCTCAACGCCCAGTATCAGACCTTGCTGCGAGCCGCCAATGCGAACTCGGTCTGGGCCAACTACCAGCTGATCAGCACGCAGTGGCCGACCAAGGCGAACAACCCGATCGACCCCACCGGCACGCCAGCGCCGGTCTTCCTCGCCAACGCGACCCTGGAGACCTACATCCAGGGCAAGACGCCGCAGGGCTCGTCGAGCTGCATGGGCTGCCACAACAACGCGACCATGACCAACGGCATGACCTCCGACTTCACCTACCTGCTGCAGCGCGCGCAATAAGGAGCCTTTCGATGGACCCCATGGAAAATTTCATCAGCCTCAGCATCGGCCTGACCGGATTCAAGCGCGGAGCGCTGGCGCCGGACCCCGACAGCACCGACATCAAGTCGCTCTATCTGGCGACCTTCCGCGCGCGAGTCACTCAGGTGAACCCAGACGACATCCTGATCAGGTATCAGATCATCAACGGCCATATCGCCGGCAATCCCCCCAATCGAGAAGAACGCGTGGTCGAGCTGCTGTTCGCCGAGAAGCCCGAGTATGAGTTCCCGTGCCGGCAACTGCTGTTCCTGTGGTACGCCGGCGCCTGGCCGACGGTGACCGACACCCCCGCGTCCACCCACGGACAGACCTTCAGCGAGGTGATCTCGGCCGACAGCTACACCCAGGGCCTGGTCTGGCGGGTGATGCAATCGCATCCGATGGGCAGCACCACCTACAACTACGGCTACTGGGCCAACCCGCCGGCGCCGCTGAGCGCCTACCTGGAGAACCCGGTATGAGCATCGTCACGCCTCCCGGCGGCTTCGACGTGGTGATCGTCGGCTCCGGCATCTCCGGTTCGATCCTCGCCTACCAGCTCGGCAAGGCCGGCAAGCAGGTCCTGATGCTCGAAGGCGGGCCGCCGGTGCCCAAGAGCCGCGAGGAGTATCTGCAGACCTTCTTCATGGCCAACGCCAAGACGCCCGAGTCGCCGTACCCGCCGACCACCCAGGCCGCGGGCACCGCGAACAATCCGCTCGGCCAGCCCAATCCGTCCAGCCTCAACACGCCGCGCTATACGGTGCTGCAGATCAACGATTGGCAGGACCCGAACATCAGTTATTTCGTTTACAACACCCAGCCTCGCGGGGTGACGCCCGACAGCCCGGAACTGACCTTCGCCTTCGGCAGCTCCTACGAGCGCGTCGCCGGCGGCACCACCTGGCATTGGCTCGGCACCTCGCTCAACAACCTGCCCAACGATTTCCAGTTAAAGACCCGCTACGGCCAGGGCGTCGACTGGCCCGGCGGAGTGCAGTTCTACCAGAACCTGCTGCCTTACTACCGCAAGGCCACCGAGGTGATCGGCGTGTCCGCCGACAAGCAGGCGATGGTCGATCTGTACAAGACCTTCAACGTCGAACCCAGCGGCGTGTACGGCGACAACTACGATTTCCCGATGCCCGCCATCGTGCAGTCGATGAATGACGTGCTGTACGCGCAGAAAGTCGCCACGCTCAAGCTCGACAACATCCCGCTGTTCGTCACGCCGACGCCGCAGGGCCGCAATTCGCGGCCCGGCAACCGCCGCCAGTGCGCCGGCAACACCAACTGCATTCCGATCTGCCCGATCCAGGCCAAGTACGACGGTTCGGTGACCCTGGCCCAGGCCCTGCAGACCGGCAACGTGCAGATCCAGTACAAGACCGTGGCGAGCAACATCCGCCTCAACGGCGATCAGGTCAGCGGCATCGACTACATCACCTACGACAGCCAGACCGGGCCGTCGACCGGCACCGGCACGGCGACGGCGAAGCGCTACGTGTTGGCGGCGCACGCGATCGAGACGCCGAAGCTGTTGCTGATGTCCAACCGCAATGTGGGCTGGAACCACGGCGTCGCCAACAGCTCCGGCCAGGTCGGCCGCAACCTCATGGACCACGTCATGTACCTGGCCTGGGGACTGGCCAAGGACCCGATCTATGCCTTCCGCGGCCCGTTGTCGACCTCGGGCATCGAGGCGGCGCGCGACGGCGCGTTCCGCAGCCAACGTGCGGCCTACCGCATCGAGATCGGCAACGAGGGCTGGAACTGGGCCACCAACGATCCCAACACCACCCTGTCCGATTTCATCTTCGGCCAGAACAACACGCAATTGAACGGCGACTCGGTCAACCAACAGAACCAGCCGCTGCGTTTCGATCCGATCCTGCCGGCCTTCAGCAAGCTGTTCGGCACCCGCCTGGTGAACACGCTCAACGCAATCTACGTGCGCCAATTGCGTCTGGGCTATCTGATCGAGCAGCTGCCCGATCCGGACAACCGGGTGCAGCTGTCGTCGCTGCGCGATCACCTCGGCCTGCCGCGGCCCGCGGTGACCTACCGTATCCGCGAAGACTACGTGCGCAACGCCTTCGTCTCGGCCAAGCAAGTGTCGACGCAGATCTTCAACGCCCTCGGCGCCAAGGAGTACACGCAACTGCCGCCGCAGGTGCATGCCCACGGCTTCGGCGTCACCTCGAGCATCTTCGAGTACCAGGGCGACCGCTTCACCTTCTACGGCGCCGGCCACATCATCGGCACCTACCGCATGGGCAGCAGCCCGCGCGATTCGGTGCTCAATGCGAGGCAGCAGTCCTGGGACCATTCCAATCTGTACATGGTCGGCAGCGGCGTATTCCCGAGCACCGCCACCGCCAATCCGACCTTGACCATCGCCGCCTTGGCCCTGCAAGCGGCGGACAATATCCTGCACGACCTCGTTTAACCCCACGGAGCCGCGCGAATACTGCAGGGAGGGCAGAGGAGGCCGCGTCCGGGAGGGGCGCGGCCTCATTGCATGGCGCGTGGGAATCGCCGTTGCGGTCGCAGTGGCTCTTTGCCTGGGTTAAAGGTCGCGCTTGATCGGAGTCGACGGCATCGGCGTGCACGGCGCCGCGTGCCGTATCGGCCACGGGCGCCCGCCGCGGTGCCCGCGAGTGCAAGCGCGGTTTGCGCCGACGCAGCGCAATGCGGCCCTGGCCGGTTCCGCGTCGAACCGAATCCATTCGCGAACCTCGGCGCGAACGCCCTCGACCGCCGTGAGAAATCGCGTTGCGTTTTCTGCAACACGCCGCGAGTCGGCATTGCCGGTTATTCGATTTCATTCGAAACCGATCGTCTGCGTGTATTCAACGCAAGTCCGCGGCCATCCCCCCACGCGAGACGTCATTGCGATTCGTTCTATGAAAAATTCGCCGCCGCGGTAGGGGAATGATTCGCGTGTCACGTTTGATCTGGTGAGTCGGTTCCGAGCGCCTTGCGCACGAGCGGCTCTCATCGAGGTTTCCATTCGCCGGAACAAGGTCTTCGCCTTGGCCCTGCGGCGGGCGTATGCCCGTCGGCAACGGTGTTCCGTGCTTGCAATCACACGAATAGGAAAAATACAGAATGAAGAAGATCCCCTCCGGCAAGACGTTCGCCGTGCTCGGTCTCGCGGCGGCTTGCGCGACCGTGTTGACGTGGTCGCGCCAGGATGCGCAACAACCGGCGCTCGGCGCACCCGGCGATGCGTTCGCCGCAACGTCCCGGGCCTCGGGCTCCTTTACCGGCGCAAGCATGCGCAACGTCGCTTACGTCGCGCCGACGCCGCGCAACGATGCGCAGGCCAAGCTCGGCAGCGGCCAATTGCTGGATGCGGTGCAGTGGCTCGCGCAGACCCAGGCCGCCAATACGTTGCCGTCGGCCCCTGCCGCCGGCGCCGCTGCATCCGGACATGCCGGTGGTGCTGTCGGTGCAGGTGGTGCATCGGGCGGCGCCGCGCGCGGCGCGATCAGTGCCGCAGCGCAGATCGCCGCACTCGATCGCGCCGGCATCCCGCAGCGCTTCCGCGAGGGCGAGAAGGTCAAGGTCAATCTCGGTCTGGCGTTGAGCTTCGAGGAGGTGCAGAACCCCAGCCTGCTCGACCGCGCGACGTCGACCTTGCGCGAGACCCTGCTGGCCGCCGGTCTGCAGGCGACCCAGGTCAACGGTTCGCCGGTGCTGGAGGCCTTGGTCCCGTTGGCGAAGCTGGAATGGGTCGCCAGCCTGCAATCGGTCGCCCAAGTGTCGTTGATGAAGATGTCGCAGACTGCCGTATTCAGCGATGGCGCCACCGCCAGCAACATCGATCATCTGCGCACGCTCGGCAACTACGATCAACTTGCCGAGAATCTGCGCAGGGATCTGCGCGGCGAAGGCCTGAACATCGCCATCATCGATCATTTCGGCAACCTCAACGGCGAAGTCGCGGCGCTGCAGGCGGCCGGCGAGTGGCCGAGGAACACGGCCGCTGAGCCCAACAAGATCACCATGCGGGCGCTGCAGGGGCAGGCGTTCGGCCACCGCGGCGCGGCGCACGGCAACGCGGTGACAGAGATCGTCTACGACATCGCGCCCGCGGCCTCGTTCCGCATCTACGACAGCTCTGGCGCAGCCGACTGGGTCAGCGCGGTCCAGGACGCGGCCAACCTCAATGCCCAGAACGTCAGCCAGGGCGAGCCGCGATCGCAGGTCATCACCGCGTCGCTGGGCTTCGATCTGTACGGGCCGGGCGACGGCACCGGCACCGGCAGCGCCCTCAAGGGCCTGTACGACGCCATCGAGGCGGCCGCGCGTAACGGTGTGCTGGTGCTCAACGCCGCCGGCAACGAAGCGCAGGTGCATTGGGACGGCAACAGCACCGCCGGCGCCGGCAACGACGTGTTGCAGGATTTCGTGGTCGGCAACGTCGGCGCCAACGGCGCGGCCATCATCGACAGTGTCAATCCGTTGACCATCGAAGGTCGCTACAACGGCTGCATTCCGGTCGGGGCCAGGAGCGAGGAGGATCAAGAGACCTTTGAATTCAGCGTATCGCTGGGCTGGAACGACTGGACCAGCGCGAACAACACCACTAACGCCGACTATCGGCTCGAGCTGGTGCGCTGGGCCGATGCGGTCGTCAGGAACGGGCGCGTGATCACTCCGGCCCGGTGGGTCGTGGCGACGCAATCGGACGAACTTCAGAACGGTGGCGCCGGGCAGACGCCGCTGGAATACGTTTCCTATGTGGCGCCAGCCGCCGCCAGGACTGCCGCGTGCGACGCTCAAGGCTTCGATGCCGCTCGTTTCGCCGGCGGCGGCAAGTTCGGCGTGCGCATCGTCCGCAAGACCGCGGGCATCGCCAACTTCCTACGATTGATGAACTCGGGCTACAACTTCCAGTACGCGCAAGCCGAACGTTCGCTGATCCACCCGGCCGACTCGGCCAACGTGATCACGGTGGCGGCGCTGGACGCGGCGACCTCGAACCTGGAGGACTACAGCTCGCGCGGCCCGGTGCTGGCGGCCGGCGGTGCGCGTCCGAACGGGCAGGCGGTGGGCAACGCCAAGCCGGACCTGGCGAACTTCGCCAATGTCGACACGGTGTCCTATGGCGACAACGAGTTCAACGGCACCTCTTCGGCGACGCCGCACGTGGCCGCACTGGCGCTGCTCGGTCTGCAGCATCAGCGCCAGCTGACCAATGCGACCGTGCCGGTCTTGCCGGCCAATCCGACCGCGCAGCAGCGCGCCGCCCACACCCTGGCGCTGCGTCAGCGCAACGTGTCCCTGGCCGGCTCGGTACAGGACTCGCTGACCTATGTGGCCGGCACGGGCGGCAACGACCTGGGCGTCGCCGGTTTCGACAGCAGTTACGGCACCGGCCGCCTGAAGTTCCACGCGCAGTCGCAGGCCTGCTTCCTGTCGGCGCTGTACGACCCGGCCTACCGCGGTCTGCTGCCGGCGCAGGCCAACCCGTTGCCGGCGGGTCAGAAGAGCTACGACGTGCTGCATACCGATAACGACACGGCCTGTTCGAACGCCGTTGCGCAGTAGCTGGTAACTCAGTAAAGCGGCAATGGCCCGCGTCGCGTCCGCGCGGCGCGGGCCGGTGTTATCCCGTTGGTTTTCCGAGGCCTGCCGGCAAGGCGGGCTTCGGCATGCCTCGCTCGCGGCGAGGCGGTTCGCGCTTCGGCTCAGCCCAGTGCGCGCGTCAGGCGCTCGGCCACCGCCCGCAACTGGGGCAGGCGTTCGGCGGCGTCGATCAATTCGAATTCCACCCCGGTCATCGCCAGCAGGGCCAGCAGTTCTTCCGCGGTCTCCGCGCGCACGTGCAGCAGGCTGCTGTGTTCGTCGATGTGTTCGAGCACGCCGCACCACGGCGGCAGGGTCGGCGCCAGGGCTTCGGCCGAACCGCGCAGGCGCGCGTGCACGACCTCGCCCTGCATGCCCTGGCTGAGGCTGCGCTGGACATAAGTGGCGACGTCCTCGGGGAACTCGCGCGGGGCGAAGCCGGCGCCGCAGCGCGAGCTGCGGATGCGGTCGGCGCGGAACAGGCGCCAGTCGTCGCGGCTGCGGTCCCAGGCCAGCAGATACCAACGACGGCCGCTGCTGACCAGACGCAGCGGTTCGATCGTGCGCTTGCTGGGCCGCCCGCCGCGGTCCTGGTATTCGAGTTCGATCAGCAGGCGGTCGCGGCAGGCGCCGGCCAGCTCGGTCAGGGTGTCGACGTCGGGCGTGGCGGCGTCGTGGCGCAGCGACACGGTCACCGAGTACAAGGCGCTGACCCGGCGGCGCAGGCGCGCCGGCATCAGTTGGTCGAGCTTGCTGAGCAGACCGAGCGCGGTGTCCTCCATGCGCGAGACGCTGCCGGTGGCGCTGCGCAGGGCCACCGCGACGGCGACCGCCTCGTCGTCGTCGAGCAGCAGCGGCGGCAGCGAGGTGCCGGCGGACAATTGGTAGCCGCCGCCGACGCCGACCGAGGCCTGGATGGGGTAGCCCAGTTCGCGCAGGCGTTCGACGTCGCGACGGACCGTGCGCGCCTCCACTTCGAGGCGTTCGCACAGTTCCGCACCGGTCCAGTGGCGCCGCTGCTGCAACAGCGACAGCAGGCGCAGCAATCGGGTCGAGGTCTTGAGCATGGGCCCAGTCTAGCGACTATTTAGGACATATCCTGTCCGCTATTAGTCGTATCCTGAGCCTGTCCCGCGGTACCCCCGCACCTCGATCAGGAATGCCCTCATGACCGTCCAGACCTACCAGTTGAGCTGCCACTGCGGCGCCGTGCGTTGCGAAGCCGACGTCGACCTGGCCGAAGGCAGCGGGCGCTGCAATTGTTCGATCTGCGCCAAGTTGCGCAAGTGGGGCGCGGTGATCCGGCCGAGCGCGTTCCGCCTGCTGGCCGGCGAGGACGCCCTCAGCAATTACCAGTTCGGGGGCTTCGTCGCCCACCACCAATTCTGCAAGCATTGCGGCGTGCACGTGTTCGGCAAGGGTTATGTCGAAGAGATCGGCGGCGACTATTACTCGGTCAACCTGGCCTGCATCGACAACATCGAGCACGCCGAACTCGCCGAGGTGCCGGTGACCTATTTCGACGGCCGCCACAACAACTGGTTCGAAGTGCCGACGGTGACCCGCCATCTTTGAGCCGGCGACTGGGAGTGCTGCGGCGCGGCTGTGCGAGGATGCACGGCCCGACCGCAGGCAAGCCGACCCGATGGATACCGAGCGACTCAAGCGATGGTGCCGTGCCTACCCGGGCGCGGACGAAGTCCTGCATGCGGCGCCTTCGAACATCCTGGTCTACAGCGTCGGCAAGAAATTCTTCGCCTATTTCAAGACCAGCGAGCCCGAGCGCTGGCGTTTCAGCCTGAAGGTCACGCCGGACCGTTTCGTCGAACTGACCGACATGCCCGGGGCCAAGCCGGCGCGATTCATGGGCCGCTACCACTGGGTCACGATAGTCGATGTGCGCCGCTTGCCCGACGATTACCTGCGCGAGCTGGTCGACTGGTCGTACCGCAAGGCGCTCGGCGGGCTCAGCCGCAAGCGCCAGGCCGAGATGCTGGCCGATGCCGATGAAGCGCAGCGGCTCAGGCTGGCGCCGATCGCGCCGACGAAAGCTCGCCCAAGACTCGTAACGCTGCCGCGACGCGGGCATCGAGCGGATGGCCGTAGTTGAGCCGCAGGCAGTGGGCGTGGCCGCGATGTGCGGAGAAGATCGGCCCCGGCGCGATGCTGATGCCGCGGCGCGCCGCCTCGCGCTGCACCCGTAGCGCGTCGCGGTCTTCGGGCAGTTCGATCCAGAGAAAATAGCCGCCGTCGGGACGGGTCACCCGCGTGCCTTGCGGGAAATGTTCGGCGACCGCGGCCAGGTAGGCGCTCTGCTGGGCGGCGAGGGTCGTGCGCAGCCGGCGCAAATGGCGCTCGTAGCCGCCGCGCTGCAGATAACGCGCGATCGCGAGCTGCGCCGGCACGCAAGTCGCCAAGGTGTTGGTGAGCTTGAGCCGCGCCACCCGCTGCGTGTAACGACCGGCTGCGGCCCAGCCGATGCGGTAGCCCGGTGCCAATGTCTTGGAGAACGACGAGCAGTGCAGCACCAGTCCATGCCGGTCGTAGGCCTTGGCCGGCGCCGGCCGATGCGTGCCGAAGTGCAGCTCGCCGTAGACGTCGTCCTCGATCAAGGGCAGTTCGTGGCGCGCGAGCAGGACCACCAGCTCGCGCTTCTTCTCGTCCGGCAGGGTGCTGCCGAGCGGGTTCTGGAAATTGGTCATCAGCCAGCAGGCCTTCGGCGCGTGGCGTTCGATCGCGCTCGCCAGCGCGCCGAGTTCGATGCCCTCGCGCGGATGGGTGGGCACTTCGATCGCGTGCAGGCCATGGCGTTCGAGCACCTGCAGGGCGGCGTAGAAACACGGCGATTCGACCAGCACCGCATCGCCGGGCCGGGTCACCGCGGCGATGCACAGGTTCAAGGCCTCGATCGCGCCATTGCACACGACCAGGTCGTTGGCGCCGAGTTCGACCCCGCCGATGCGATAGCGCAGGGCGATGTGGCGGCGCAGCTCGGCATTGCCCGGGGTCAGGTCGTCGACGGTGCTGCGCGGGTCCAGGTGCACGGCCTCGTGCGCCATCGCCCGCCCCAGCTTGGCGAGCGGGAACAGCGCCGGGCTCATGAAGGCCGAGCCCAGCGGCACGATGTCGTGCGCCATCGCCGATTCCAGCACCTCGAACACCAGTTCGCTGACATCGACCGGCCGCGACTCGCCGTCGGGCTGCGAGGCCGCGTTCGGCTCCGGCGGCAAGGCCCGCGCCTGCTCGCTGACGTAATAGCCCGAACGCGCCCGCGCCTGCACCAGCCCCTGCGCTTCCAGCAGGTAATAAGCCTGGAACACGGTCGCCGGACTGAGTTGTCGCGCCGCGCTGGCCTGGCGCACCGACGGCAAGCGCTGCCCCGGCGACAGCAGCCCCTGGCGGATCGAGCGGGCGATGTCGTCGGCGAGGGCTTGGTAGCGCTTCATGGCGGGGTCCGTGTGCGTGGGGCCGAGATAGCTGCCAATTCCTTGCATCAGGCTGGATGCGACGGTTTCAGATCGCTGCGCACCGCAGCCCTTCCGCGACTGGCTCCCTCGTCCCGTCTGGAAGCATTCGACGGTTTCAGGCCGCTGCGCACCGCAGCCCTTCCGCGACTGGCTCCCTCGTCCCGTCTGGAAGCATTCGACGGTTTCAGGTCGCGATGCAACTGACATGGTTTTTTATCCGAAATCTGATTCTACGTCTTCTGATCCGGTCCCGGCAGAATGGCTTCCGTAGCAAGAGCCCCCTCCGGACACCCGCCGCCATGAACCCGCAAGTCGAACTCAACCTGGCCCTGATCCTGTTCGTGCCCTGGTTTTCGATCCTGGCCTGGCTGTTCTGGGCTTACCCGCGCCAGCCGCGCGGCGGCGCCCGCACCGCGTTCGACAGCGCCAGCCTGATCCTGGCGACCCTGCTGGCCGGCTGGGGCATGCACTGGAGCATGCACAACGCCGACCCCAACGCCGGCGCGATCTGGAAACAGGTGCTGGCCAGCTCGGTCGCTTACGGCTTGTTCCTGCTGGTCATGACCCTGGCCATCGTCGTGCGCTGGCGCTGGCTGCGCGCTCGCGCCGCGACCGATGCCGCCGGGGACGCCGAGGCCGCCGAGGCCGCCGCATCGGCGGGCTCCCACCGAGACAGCATCCGCCCGCTCGCGGGCAAGGTCGAATCATGAAGATCCTGTTCGTCGCCGCCTTTCTCGGGGTGATCCTCTACAACCTCGGTGCCGGCTTGTACTACATGCTGGTCGACAAAGGCACCAGCAAGCGCACGGTCAACGCGCTGACCCGCCGCATCGCCTTCTCGATCGTGCTGATCGGCCTGGTCGTGGTCGGCATCGCCACCGGCGTGGTCCAACCGCACGGCGTCGGCGCTTAAGCCCACTGCCCGCGCAGGCTAAGCTGGCGGCAAACCGCCGACCAAGCCAGCGCGATGCCTCATGCCCGAATCGTTTCCAACGCCGACACCGCCGAGTATGACTTCGAAGAACGCTGCCACATCATCGAGTGGTGGAATTCCAGCGACGACCCGCAGGCTTCGATCGCGCGCGCCCGCGTCGAGCCCGGCGTCGTCACCCGTCTGCACCGCCTGCGCGACACCAGCGAGCGCTATGTCGTGCTCGACGGCCGCGGCCGTGTCGAGGTCGGCGACCTGGCGCCGGTGCTGGTCGGCCCGGCGATGTGGTGGTGATACCGCCCGGCGTGCCGCAACGCATCGCCAACCTCGGCGACGGCGATCTGCTGTTCCTGGCGATCTGCACGCCGCGCTTCGAGCCGGGCAACTATGAAGACCTCGATCCGGAGGCCGCATGAGCGCGACAGCGCCTGCGATCGGCCTGCGCGAACGTTACCTGGGCTGTTTGTTGGGGCTGGCTTGCGGCGATGCGGTCGGCACCACCGTCGAATTCAGCGCGCGCGGCAGCTTCGCGCCCTTGACCGACATGGTCGGCGGTGGGCCGTTCGGCCTGTGCGCCGGGCAGTGGACCGACGACACCTCGATGGCCTTGTGCCTGGCGGCGAGCCTCCTTCATCGCCGCGGTTTCGACGCGCGCGACCAGATGAACCGCTACTGCAACTGGCGCGAAGTCGGCTATATGAGCAGCAACGGCGAATGCTTCGATATCGGCATGACCGTGAGTGCGGCGCTGACCCGTTATCTCGCCGGTGGCGATCCTTTCGCTGGCGACACCGGTCCGCGCGCGGCCGGCAACGGCGCACTGATGCGGCTCGCGCCGGTGCCGATGCTGTGGCGCCGGCACGCCCAGGCGACCCTGCACCATGCGGCCGAATCCACCCGCACCACCCATGGTGCAGCCGAAGCCCAGGACTGCTCGCGTTTGTTCGCGATGCAGTTGCGTGCCGCGCTCATGGGCGCCGGCAAGCAAGCGGTGCTGACCCCTGCGATGCCGCCGCTGGCGAGTCCCAAGGTCGCGGCGATCCACGCCCGCGACTACGCCGGCAACCGCGAGGACGCGATCGTCGGTTCCGGCTACAGCGTCGAATCGCTGGAAGCCGCGCTGTGGTGTTTCCAGCACAGCGACGACTACGAAACCGCGGTGCTGCGCGCGGCCAACCTGGGCGACGACGCCGACACCACCGCGGCGATCTGCGGGCAGTTGGCGGGTGCCTTCTATGGCATCGACGCGATCCCGCCGCAGTGGCTAGAACGGTTGACCATGCGCGAAGAGATCGCGGCGATGGCAGAAGCGCTGTTGGCCTTGTCGGACAGCGATGAGGTGCTGGGAGACGCGCGAGTGATGGCGGGACAAGCAGGAGCAAATCCCCCCTAACCCCCCTTTTTCAAAGGGGGGAGCAACAGTGGGGGAGGATCGTTCGGGGGGCGGGCTGCGTTTGTTGCTGCCGTTGGCATGCATCGATCATGGCCAAGTCGCCGCGTCGCCGCGTCGCCACGTCTCAGGCAGGCCTCCCCCCTTTGAAAAAGGGGGGCAGGGGGGATTTGCCGTTAGCTCGCCGAATGTCTCCAGCCCAGCGAGCGACTACTTCCCCAGCGCCTTCAAGATATCCGGCGCGGTCTCATAGACCGGCTCGGCGCAGAAGGGACTCGCAACCCGCATAGAGAGATGCCTCAGAGTTCTGGTCTAGGGCGTTGAGAGCGTCAATGCATTGCGGGTCGCGAAAGACTCAGGGGGCGGGTCTGCGCACCGTCCAGTTCTGGCTTGCCTGCGTGCCGCAGGCCTGGATGGTCAGCTGCGCGCCGGCGGTCGACGAGGTCAGACATAACCCCGACAAGTCGCTGCGGAGCTGGTTGCCGACCTGGTTCCACTGCTGGTTGCGGCCGCCGTTGCAGCTGTAGACGATGACCGGCGAGCCGGGGGTGGTGCGGTGTTGTTCGACATCCAGGCACAGGTCGGCCTGCAGGCGCAGACTGCGGTCTACGCCGTGCACCCAGGCCTGGTTCTCGCCGGTATGGCAGCCGTAACCGAGTGCGGGCACGTTGCTCGTCGTCGCGCCGCCCTTCGCGTCGATGCACAGGTTGTTGCCGCTGACCACCGTGCCGCGCAGCGAATTGCCGATGGCGTTGACCTGGACGCTGCCGACCGCCGTCTTGTCGACGCGGCTTGCGCAGGGCACGCTGACCTTGGTGCCCGAAACGCTGGCGACCGTCGTGCCGCCATTGCCGATCGGGAGCAGGAATTCAGCGTCGGAGTACGGTTGGTTGTAGCAGTTCGACTTAGGCGAGCTCCACTCGAAGTATTCGGTCCAGTTGACCATGCCCTTCGGAGAGAGTTGCGCCGATGCGCTGCGGATGCTGCCGAGCTTGAACGAGCCGCCGCCGGTCAGGTCGGTCACGGTTACGCCGAACCAGCGGTTGCCTTCGTGGGCGACGCGGAAACGGTAGGTATGGCCGGCCGTCCACTCATGCGCCATGCGGCAGCTCTTGCCCACGCCTTCGCCGTCGAAATTCAGGCAATAGCTGCCCGCACTGCCGGCCTTGGCCTCGGTCGCGTCCCATACCGAGAACAGGAACATGCGCGACTTGCCGCCATTGCTTTGCATGCCGGTGTAACCGCCGGAGGGCGTTCCGACGAAAGCGAATTGATTGCTCCAGTAGACGTTGGCGCGATAGCCGGGATCGGTTTCGACGGTGATGCCGAAATCCACCGAGTCGAGCCCGCTGATCGCGGGATCGAAGGCGTAGTTGGTGTAGGTGCCGGGCGTATCGCCGGCCGAAGCGCTTAGCGAGAGTAGCGACAACAGCAGCAGGCTCCCCCAACGTTGGATCGATCGCACTATCTTCATGACGGTCTCCGAGTGTGTGGGTACGCCATCCGGATGAACGGCGTTCGTGCAGATCCGTTGCGATGCGCTCCTCGCCAGCCGGAACTCGGCCGGTATTTTCGATGCGGCGAGCCGGGCGACAGGCAAGCCGGGTGCGCTGGCGGCCTCGATGCGGTCGCCAGGGGTTTTCACTGCTGCGGGAAACTTACGGGCGCACCTACCCGCTTCTGAACCTCCGTTCGCGAGCGCCGGACGAGCGCCTATTTCGCCCGCGGCTTCAACCCATCCGGTGCGGTCTCGTAGACCGGATCGGTCAGGCCCCGCAGGCTGCGCGCGCCGCCGCCCTCGACGTCGAGCACGACCACTTCGTTGCGGCCTTTGCGCAGCCACGGCGCCGGCACGAACAAGGTCTGCTGCGGGCCGATCTTCCAATAGCGGCCGAGGTGATGGCCGTTGATCCAGACATGGCCCTTGCCCCAGCCGCGGGTGTCGAGGAAGGTGCTGCCGACACGGTCGAGCTCGAAGCCGCCGCGCCAGAACGCCGGGCCAGTCGGCGCGGCCTTGCTGGAGTAACGCAGTCCGCTCAGGTCGTTCAAGGGCAGCGGGTACATCGTCCAGTCGAACAGTTCTTGTCCGCCGACCGTCACCGAACGGGTGACGCCCTTGCGCTCTTCGTCCAGGCGGGTGCCGAAGTTGATCCGGCCCATGTTCTCGACGAGCAGGTCGAGCCGCTCGCCCGGTTTCAAGTCGGCGGCCAGCTCGCGTTCGCCGAAGCGCCGGTCGAGAGTGCCGAACGGCTTGCCGTCGGCGAGCGCGACCGCATAGTCGCGCACTTCGTCGACCACCAGCTTGCCGTTCGCGCCCTGCGGCACGGTGTTGCGATAGAGCACGAAGCCGTAGTTCTGGTCGAGCGCTTCCATGGTCCGCGGCAGTTGTGCGCGCACCGGGCGGCTCAGCGTCGGCAACGCGTCGAGCAGGCCCGCCGATTCGCGCAGTTGGAACGGTGCGATCGCGATGGTCGGCGTGGCCGGTTCCGGAATCGGGAGCAGACTTTCGCCGGCTTCGAGATGACGCCCGATGACCTCGCGCAAGGCGCGATACTTCGGCGTGATCCGGCCGGCTTCGTCGACCGGCGCATCGTAGTCGTAGCTGGTCGTGTCGGGTTGATACGGCATGTCGCGGCTGTAGTTGGCGCCCGCCATCCAGCCGAAGCTGGTGCCGCCGTGGAACATATACAGATTGAACGAAATGCCCTGGTCGAGAAACCATCCGACCGTACTCGCCGCGCGCTCGGGCGGCGTGGTGTGGTGCTGTTCGCCCCAATGGTCGAACCAGCCGGCCCAGTACTCGCCGACCATGCGCGGCCCGTGCGGGCGGAAGGTCTTGAGGTGCTCGAACGAGGCCTGGGCGTCGGCGACGTCGCCGTCGAAGTTGATCACCGCGGTGACGCCCGGCAGAGGACCGCCTTCGAAGTAATGCGGGCCGGCACCGTCGGAGGTGAACAAGGGCAGGTCGAAACCGGCTGCGATCATCTGCCGCTTGATCGTTTCCATGTAGTCGCGGTCGCGGCCGTAGGAGCCGTACTCGTTCTCGACCTGCATCATCAGGATCGGCCCGCCGTGCGTGCTCAGCAGCGGCGCCAGCTCCTCATGAGTACGGCGCAGGTAGCGTTCGACCGCCGTCAGGAAGCGCGGGTCCATGCTGCGTACGCGCAGGCCCGGCGTGCGCAGCAGCCAGGCCGGAAAACCGCCGAACTCCAGCTCGGTGCAGATGTAGGGGCCGGGACGCACGATCACGTCCAGGCCTTCTTCCTTGGCGGTGCGGATGAAGGCGGCGAGGTCGAGATTGCCGCTGAAATCGAAGCGGCCCGGTTCGGGTTCGTGCAGGTTCCAGAACACGTACGTGGTGACCGTGTTGAGGCCCATCGCACGCGCCTGTCGCAGGCGTTCGCGCCAGAACTCGCGCGGAATGCGCGGGTAATGCATCTCGCCGGAGCGGATCAGATGCGGCTTGCCGTCGAGCAGGAAGCGGTCGCCTTCGATGGCGAAACGCGGCGCGGCAAAACTGCCCAGCGAGGCGAAGGCCAGACCCAGGCCGAGCAGGGCGGTGGCGATGCGGTGGCGACGTGCGCGTTGGATCATGATCGGATTCCGTGGTTCGGTCGCCGCATGGGCAGGAAGCGGCCTGCGATGGCGGCGAAAGATGAGCGTTGCGATGGACGTCCGTTACGAATGTGCGAAGGCGACCGGCAGTTTTGCGATGGCGGCCTTGAGCGCCCGAATCTCCGAGGCCTGCTCCCCGTACAGGCGTCTGAGCTCGCGGTGCTCGGCCTGCAGCTCCCGAATCGTAGTCGGTGCGGCTTCCATGCCGCTGAACTTCGATCGCCAGTAATAGTACGTCGGCACGCTGACGCCGTACTTGCGAGCCAGATCCTTGATCGCTATGCCGCTGTCGGTCTCTTTCAGGATCGCCATGATCTGCGATTGGGTGAATCGGCTCTTGCGCATGGAGAGACTTTTCTCT
Organism: Lysobacter sp. CA196; assembly: GCF_052078695.1. NCBI lineage: Bacteria > Pseudomonadati > Pseudomonadota > Gammaproteobacteria > Lysobacterales > Lysobacteraceae > Lysobacter > Lysobacter sp. CA196. Next base: position 163,513 of record NZ_JBQJIN010000008.1, read on the forward strand.
GTCGCGACGGCCCACCCTTGCGTTCGCCGCAGGTGGGCCATCGAATGGATAGGTCGCACGAACTCAGCGGTGGTATCCGATGAACTGCCACTGATCGTTGTCGGTTGCCGTGGTGGGGAAGTACCAGTATTGGCTGGCGGTCTTGAGGCGGAAGTACTTGTCGCCCGACTGGTACATCCAGCCCACGCGGCCGTAGCGATTGTTCTCGCCCCACTGGTGAACGGCCATCTCCGGGACGGTGTCGGTCTTGCGGTAGTGGCGGCCCTTGTAGGTCCAGAACTCGTTGCTGGTCTTGTTGGTGGGGAAGTACTGCGCGCCCTTCTTGACCATGCTGAAGTATTCAAGGTCGCCGGTGTTGGGATTGTCGTAGTAGAAATAATCGCCGATGGCCACGTAGGCCTCGTTTCGTTCGGACCAATTCCTCAGCGGTTGGTTGCGAAAGTAGAGATCGTTGATGACGGGATAGCCCCGGCCGATCGACTGCCAGTCCGCGTTCGACTGACCCTGCGCCGGGAACGGGCCATAGGCGCCGTTGTGTTTGGCCCGGTACATGTAGGGGTAATCGACGGAAAGGTCGGCGGCGAAGTACATGCCGGCGGTGGCCTGCTTGTCGTACTGGCCCCACTCGTACAGCCCGCGGTACTGATTGCCTAGCGTATTGACCGTGCCGTCGCTCTCGGCCCAGGAGATCGAGCCGTAGCCGGCGTGCGTCATCCCTGGCAGCAGCCACGACGAATCGCAGGGATGAGCGCTGCCGTACGCGGTGCCGTCGAAAGCCGCGAGGGCTTTGTCCTGGCCCCAGTTGCCGCGCACCGGCGCGATGGTGAATCTGGAGTGGCGAAGGGAATAACACTGATAGGGATTGGCCGCGTAGTACTCATGGAACATCCCGCTCTTGTTGTGCAGCCCTCCCCAATTGGAAGGCACGCTGATATGCCCCAGCACATCAACCGTTCCGAGCGTCAGGTCGTACAAGGTCATCTGCCACCAGTCGCCGCCGAGGCGTGGGCTCGCTTCGGCGCGCATCCTGTATTGGTGTCCGACCTTCCAGGTGTACTGTCCCTTGATGCTGGAACAGGGGCCGAACTCGTTGCACTCGACGGTGGTGAGGCGATCGCCCGTGGCGCCAGTGCCGTCCCAGATCGATACGAGTGCGCGTTTTTCTCCGCCCGAACGCTGGAGTCCCCAATAGCCGCCGTTCGCGTTGTTGAACTTTATGTACTGTGCGAGATAAACGTTCGAGTGGGACTCGTCGTCCCCCGGGTATTTCTCGCCCGGATCCACGTCGACCCGAATGAAGTAGTCCTTCACCTGGGTCGATGGATTGGCCAGGGTCCAGCTGCCTGCCGGAGTGGTCGCCGCCGCCGGCAGGGACGCCGACGCAAGCCACAGACCGGCCAGGGCCGAGGCGGTATACACGGATAAGTTAGCCATGCGGGTGTCCTCATGATTCGGTGTTCGAAGAATGGGATGGGCGCAAGAAGCGCCAGGCCGGGTATTACTTGAACTCGTAGCGCAGCACGAGCGAGGTCGTCCGCGGCGCCTGGTATTGGCTCGGAATCAGGAAATTGATGTCGGGCACGATCGAATTGTCCGCGTTGACGTCGGCGCTGAAGGTGTTGTATCGATCGGTGATGCCGCGCCGGTTGGTGAGGTTCTGGATGCCGAGGTCGAGGCTGAGCTTGTGGTGTTCGCCGATGCTCAAGTCGTAGCCGACGTTCAAGTCCAACTGCCAGAACCAGGGCAGCCTGCCCATGCTGCCTGCAGGGGTGATGCCGACCGGGTCGGTCTTGGTGTCGCAGTAATGCCCCCAGTCGCCCCAGTTGTAGGACAGGCTGTCGACATCGGGCTTCAGGCCGAAGCAGGTGACCGGTTGTCCGGACTGCACGTTGAGGATGCCGCCGATGCGCAGGCCGTTGTCGAAGTAGTAGACGCCCGATGCGGTGAGCTTGTGGCGCACGTCGTTGATCAGGTTGCCGTTGGCGCCCAGGGTGATCTCGGGGAAGTCGTAGCGGCCGGTCTGTCCGATGTAGCCCGCGTTATGCCCTTCCAGGTCGAGAAAGCCGTTGTCGTTGCCGAACGAGCGCGCCCAGGTGTAGCTCAGGCCGAGGTAGTAGGGTTCGTCCGCGCTGCGGTGGTGATTGAGGTCGAAGGTCAGGTGGATGTACTTGTTCTTGGGCTTGGGAAGACCGAAGGCCGACGCCGGCACCCGCAGCGACTGCAGCTTGCCGTCGCCGGCGAAGTCGCGCAGCACGGTGACGTCTTCGCCCGGGTTCACCTCGAAACAGGCGATGTCGTCCGCTTCGTAGTCCGGATAGCCGTGGGCATTCGCCCAGTCCACGATGCCCTTGTTGTAGCAAGTCTGGTTGATGACGCGCTTCAGCGTCGAATAGCCGAAATCGACTTGCCCGATCCAGTTGCCCGGCAGTTCCTTTTGCACGTATGCCTGGAACTCATCGCGGTAGGGCGCTTTGAGGTTGGTCGCGGACACTTCATGCGTCTGCGGCGGATTGCCGTCGCGTCCCGGAGGTACATAGGCCGAGCCGATCTGGGTGAGGCCGGTCGGGGCCTTGGTGACCGGGTCGATGCCGGTGTACCGATACCATCGGGTGGTCGTCGAGTGCGCCTGCGCCACGCCGAAGCTGAAGTTCGACGGCATCGACAGCGAGTACCTGCCTAGGTTCGCGCCGACCTTGAGGCTGGAGTCGCCATTGACGTCCCAGGACAGGCCGAGCCGCGGCGAATACATCGGGAACGAAAACAGGCGCCGTTCCAGGGCATCCTTGTTGACGTATTTGTCGTAGCGCAGGCCGCCGTACAGCATCACCTTGTCGGTCAGCTGCCAATAGTCCTCGATGTAGGCGGCCTGGTTGACCGAGAACATGCGGCCGAATTCGCGATTGAGGAAATGCTGCACGTACTTGCCGTTGACCTTCTCCCCGTTCTGCAACTGGACGGTGTTCGGCCGGTCGTAATAGGTGTACCAGCCGGCCAGCGACGTATGCCAATCCTGGCCGAGGAAGTGCACGTAGTGCTCCAGGCCGAACACGATCTTGTGGTCGTCGGCATTCCAGGTCAGGTCGCCCTTGAAACCGCGGCGCCAGTAGTCGTCCGGCCGGAAGTTGACGGTCCGCTCGTTCGCGCCGATGTTGACCGTCTTCTGCGATGCGCTGTTGTACTCGTCGACATACGGAATGTCTTCGGCGCCATGGGCGCGATCGTTGATCTGCCCGAGGTAGCCGCCCATCAGCCGCAGTTGCAGGTCGTCGGTGATGTTCCAGTGGTAGTTGCCGATCAGCAGGCGTTGGCGTGCCGGTGAGTGCGAGCTCTGCGAGAACGCGCCCTTGTTGGTGGTGTAGTTGCCCTTCAGCAAGTACGTGTCGGTATCCGATTCGCTCCAGTCGCGCGAGCCGGTCAGGTTGAAGGTCTGGTTGTCGTTGATGTTCCAGGTCAGGTTGACCAAGGCGTTCTTGTTGCGGCTGGTCGTGGTCGTGGCGCGATTGATGGTGTAGCGGTAGCTCTTCCACGGCGCGGTGTCGCCGAGCAGGACGAACGCGAACAGCTTGTCGCGGATCAGCGCGCCCGAGCCCCAGGCGTATTGGGTTGCGCTCGAGTCCCGGTGATTGTTGGAGACGTACTTGTAATAGGAGTCGTCGCCGCCGTAGATGTCCTTCTCGCGCGGGTTCAGCAGATGCGATGTCGGCGGCGTCAGGTACAGCGAATAGCCCGCCCGGAAGCTGTTGCTGCCCTGGCGCACGGTCTGCGCCATGATGCCGCCGGTGGCGTTGGTCCAGGAGGCGCCGAAACTGCCGGCGAGCACTTCGGTGTCCTGGATGGCCTCGCGCGGCAGGCGATTGGAACCGAGCGAGGTGCGGTCGTTGGTGGTGTCGAACTCGTTGAGGTAATAGCGGTTCTCGGCGGGCGAAGCGCCGCCGAGCTGCACCAGGCCGGTGGTATTCGAATCGTGGCGAGCGTTCGAGCGCAGCAATGCGATGCGCTCGGGCGTCGCCGACGGAGGCAAGGGCAGGCCGTTGATGAGTTCGCGGCTGTAGTGATTGGTCAGTTCCGGGGTCGACACGTCGATCGGCGCGACCTCGGTGGCCATCGAGGTGCCGGTCACGACGACGGTGTCGAGTTCGGTCGCGGCGTTCTGGGCGCTCGCTGCGGCCACGGCGGTATCGCTGTTCGGGCGCACGCTGATCCGGCTTTCGGAGACGAGTTGCCCATCGCGGCTGATTTTTACCGTGTAACCGCCGGGGTTCAGGCCGGAGGCGGTGTAGCGGCCGTTCGCGTCGACTTTGAGTTCTCTGCGAAAGCCCGTCTCGGGGTTCTCGACGAGTACGCTCACTTGACCTTGCGTGGGTGCATACCCGTACAGGCCGCCGGTGATCGACTGCGCGTGCGCGCCGCTCGCGGCGGCCAGCACCGCCGCCAGTCCCCAGGCGAGCCGGGTCCGCTTGATCTGCGCGCGGTATTGCGTGTTTCGCTGCTGCAACTTCATTGCGTCCCCCTCAGGACCGGTACTATTTGTCATATATAAGTACATATTTTTTCTGAGTCAAGTGCCGTCCATCGACCTTTTTGCCCGTATATCCCCGGTGAAATGTGCTTTTTGCTCATCGCGTGCCGGAGGCGGTGGATGCTGCACGGCACCATCGGCGGGTCCTCGTGTCGGTGGTCTCGTTCGCTGACGACGCATGACGCGCGTTGCGCGTTGCGATGGCCGCGGACCGGCGAGTGCGCTCGTCCGCCTGTTGCGATGCGTGCGCGACGATCTCGCGGCGCGATGCGGCGAGGCCGGCACGGACCATGCGAAGCCCGCGACCTGGTGTGTTAGCGTTATCGAGCGATATTCATGCGCGCGACGTCGGTCGTGTGCGGCCGCATTCCAGGGACATTGGACGTTGAAGCCTGTTTTCATGAAGCCCGTTCTGATGAAGCCCGTTTCGATCCGCAATTTGCACAGCCACGTGGTCCAGGAGCTGGGCAGGCGCATCGTCGGCGGCGAATTGAAGCCCGGTGAATTGCTGCCGCGCGAGGAAACGCTCGCCGAGCAGATGACGATCAGCCGCACCGCATTGCGCGAGTCGCTGAAGGTGCTCACTTCCAAGGGTTTGATCGAGACGAAGCAGAAGACCGGCACGCGCGTGCGCGAGACGCGCTACTGGAACCAGCTCGATGCCGATGTGCTCGCCTGGCGTTGCGAGTCGATGCCGACTCACGACTTCGTGCACAAGCTCGCCGAGATGCGCGAAATCATCGAGCCGGCCGCGGCCGCGGCCGCGGCCAAGCGCCGCGACAGGAAGCAGCTGGCCCGGATCAAGGGCGCGTATGCGGCCATGGAGGCGGCCGAGGACCTGGACGCCTGGACCAAGGCCGACCTGGAGTTTCATCAAAGCGTGCTGGAAGCGACCAACAACGAATTGATGGTGTCGTTGTTCTCGGTCATCGAGACCGCGCTGGCGACCTATTTCTCGTTGTCGGCGAGCCGGGTGGTCGATTTCAAGTATTCGCTGCCGCGGCATTTCGCGGTGCTCGAAGCGATTCGCTTGCAGCAGGCCGGCAAGGCCCGCGATGCGATGCTCGGTATCGTCGACGACTCGCGGACCAACCTCAGCCGCATGAAGCGCTAGCGGCGCCGGCCAGCCGACGTGCGCCGGCTGCGGTTACAGCCTCGCCAGCCGGCCGCCGCTGACTTCCAGGCCGGTTCCGTTGACGAAGCGGGCTTCATCGGACGCCAGGAACAACACCGCGGCGGCAACATCGTCCGGAGTGCCGATGTCCTGGGCCGAGAGCACCTCGGCGCCCGATTCCAGATTGGGGTTGGCCCACAGCATCGGCGTGTCGATCGCCCCGGGAAGTACCGCGTTCGCACGCAGGCCCTTGGCGCGGCCTTCGATCGCCGCACTGCGGGTCAGCGACAGCAAGGCGGCCTTGGCCGCCGCATACGGCGCCACCAGCGGCGTCGTCATCGACGCGTGGACGCTGGCGATGTTGACCATCGCGCCGCCCGGTGCGGCATGCCGCAGCCATTCGCGGGTGAAGTACACCGGCCCGAGCAGGTTGACGCCGAGCAGTCGCTGCCATTCCTCGCCGGTGAAGGCCTCGAGCGGCTTGAACAGCATCAGCCCCGCCGTGTTGACCACGATGTCGAGCGCCCCGAGAGAGTCGCGCACGCTCGCGCAGGCGGCCTGGACCTGGCCTTCGTCGGACACGTCGCAGCACAGCGCGACGACCTGCGACGCGCCGGCGGCGCGGCAGGCGGCGAGCGCTTCGGCATCGCGATCCGGGCGGAAGTCGACCAGGGCGAGGTGGGCGCCTTCGGCGGCGAAGCGTTTAGCGCAGGCCAGGCCGATGCCGCCCAGCCCGCCGGTGATCAGCACGTTGCGATTCTCGAAACGCTGCGCGAACTTCACCATTCCCGAATGCTCCCATCGACGCCGCGCCAGACCGGGTTGCGCCAAGTATGCGGAATGCGCGCGGCTTCGCGCACCCGGGTCTCGTCGATCTCGATGCCCAGGCCCGGGCCGGACAGCACCTCGACGTAGCCTTCGTGGATGTCGAATACCTGCGGGTTGCTCAGGTAGGTCAGCAGGTCGTAGTCCGCGCTGTTGTAATGGATGCCGAGCGACATCTCCTGGATCACGAAGTTCGGCGTCGCGGTGGCCAGTTGGAAGCAGGCGGCGAGCGCCAGCGGACCGAGCGGGCAGTGCGGGGCGATGGCGACGTCGTAGGCTTCGGCCATGGCCGCGATGCGGCGGCATTCGGAGATCCCGCCGGCGTGGCTCAGGTCGGGTTGCAGGATGTCGACCGACGCCGCCTGCAGGAACGGCTTGAAATCCCAGCGGCTGTAGAGCCGTTCGCCTATCGCGATCGGCAACTTGGTGAACTGCGCGAGTTGGGTCAGCACTTCGGGATGCTCCGACAGGACCGGCTCTTCGATGAAGAGCGGGCTGAGCGGCTCCAATGCGCTGATCAGCGTGCGTGCCATCGGCTTGTGCACCCGGCCATGGAAGTCGAGGCCGACGTCCAGCCCGAGCGCGCGCACCGCCGCGACGCGTTCGAGCACGGGGTCCAGGTCGCGCGGGCGGGCCAGCCAATCCAGGTCCTCGGTGGCATTCATCTTGACCGCGGTGAAGCCCTGTTGCTGGCGGACGCGGCTGGCCTGCTCGACTTCGGCCGGGCGGTCGCCGCCGACCCAGGCATACACGGCGATGCGATCGCGCACCTTGCCTCCGAGGAGTTGCCAGACCGGAACCCCCAGGCGTCGGCCCAGCAAGTCCCACAGCGCGTGGTCCAGGCCGGCCAGGGCCGACATCAGCACCGGGCCGCCGCGATAGAACCCCAGTCGGTAGGCGACCTGCCATATGTCTTCGATGCGGTTCGCATCCGCGCCGATGAAGCGATCGCGCAGCGCTTCGTATGCGCCTTCGACGGCTTCGGCATGGCCTTCCAGACTCGCTTCCCCCCAGCCCACCGCGCCATCGCTCGTCTCGACGCGTACGAACAGCCAACGCGGCGGCACGCGGAAGGTTTCGATCCGGACGATGGTGCTCATAGGCAACAGGGCGAGATGATGGACAGGTTGTAGTTTTATCATATATAAGTACTTTAAGCCATCGCGACCGCCCAGGCGATGCAATGGCTCTGGGCCCGTTCGAATGGGCAGGCGACGCATGCTTTCCGGCGTTCGTTGCTCGGGATGCGCCGCGTGGCAGAGCGCCGCGGCGGTGCGAATCGCTCGCAGGAGCAGAGTGCGGCATCGCGGATGCGGTGCCGGTTCGACCAGATAGGCCGGAGCAAGGATCACGATGTCGTCCAAACGCCAAGCAATGCCGTTCGTCGTAGCGATCCTGCGAGGCATCGCCCCCAGGGAAGTGCTTGCGATCGCCGAGGCACTGGTCACACGCGGCGTCCGTGCGATCGAGGTGCCGCTCAACTCGCCCGAGCCCTTCGTCAGCATCGAATTGCTGCAGCGGGCGTTCGGAGGCGATTGCCTGTGCGGCGCCGGCACCGTCCTCGATTTGGGCCAGGTCGAGCGGCTGCATGCGACCGGAGGGCGCCTGCTGGTCGCGCCGAACACCAATGCCGCGGTCATACGGCGGGCGCTGGAGTTGGGGCTGATGCCGATGCCGGGTATCGGAAGCGTCAGCGAAGCCTTCGAGGCGATCGCAGCCGGGGCCGATATGCTCAAGCTGTTCCCCGCCTCGACCTATGGCCCGGATCATTTGCGCGCATTGCGCGCCGTGCTCCCGCAGGAAGTGCGGATATGCGCGGTCGGAGGGGTGGATGAGCGCAACGCCAGGCATTGGCGTCGCGCCGGCGTGGACGGTTATGGTCTCGGAAGCGGCCTGTATCGGCCCGGCATGACGGCGGCGGAGGTCGGCCGGCGCGCCGACGCATTCTTCGCGGCGGTCGCCGCGGACGAGCAACACGCAAGGGCGGTGGACGCATGAGGCTGTCGACGATCGATCTGGTCATCATCGGCGTCTACGCGGTCGCCATCTTCGGCTTGGCGCATTGGGTCGCACGCGAAAAGCCCGGACAGCGCAAGAGCAGCAGCGACTACTTCCTCGCCTCGCGGTCGCTGCCGTGGTGGGCGATCGGCGCCTCGTTGATCGCAGCGAACATTTCGGCCGAACAGATCATCGGCATGTCCGGCTCCGGCTATGCGCTGGGCCTGGCGATCGCGTCGTACGAATGGATGGCGGCGGCGACGCTGCTGATCGTCGGCAAGTGGATCCTGCCGATATTCCTGCACAACCGCATCGCCACGATGCCGCAGTTCCTGGAGCAACGCTACGGGCCGTCCATCCGCAACCTGATGGCGGTGTTCTGGCTCGCGCTGTACGTGTTCGTGAATCTGACCTCCATCGCCTGGCTGGGATCGATCGCGGTCAGCAAGATCGCCGGCATCGATCAGGGTTTGGCGCTGTACCTGCTGGCCGGGTTCGCCCTGCTGTACCAGTTGTATGGCGGACTCAAGGCGGTGGCGCTGACGGACATCGTGCAAGTCGCCCTGCTGGTGGCGGGAGGTCTGTTGGTCTCCGGGCTCACCCTCGGCAAGATCGGCGGCGATGCCGGGATCGGCGGCGGCTTCCGGATACTGGTCGAGCGCGCGCCGGAGCATTTCCACATGATCCTGGCGCCGGACAGTCCCTACTACCAGGACTTGCCGGGGTTGTCGGTACTGATAGGCGGGATGTGGCTGGCCAACCTGAGCTATTGGGGCTTCAACCAGTACATCATCCAGCGCGCGCTCGCCGCGAGGGACCTGGACCAGGCGCAGAAGGGCGTGATATTCGCCGCGTTCCTGAAACTGTTGATGCCGGTCATCATCGTCCTGCCCGGCATCGCCGCGGTCGTGCTGGCGCCGGACCTGTCCAAGCCCGACGAAGCCTATCCGACGATGATGCAACTGCTGCCGCCCGGCGTGCTCGGATTGGTGTTCGCCGCGTTGATCGCTGCGGTGGTGTCCAGCATGGCGTCGAAGATCAATTCGATCGCGACGATCTTCACCCTCGACTTGTTCGACAAGCATTGGCCGGGCGCGGGCGGCGCGGACGAATCGGCACACCAGCGCCGGCTGGTCCGGGTCGGCCGCATCGTGGCGACGGTCGCGGTGATCGTCGCCGCGATCACCGCCCGGCCGTTGCTCGGCAAGTCGGACCAGGCGTTCCAGTTCATCCAGGAGTTCACCGGTTTCTTCACTCCGGGGATCACGGTGATCTTCCTGCTGGGTCTGTTCTGGAAGCGCGCGAACGAGGCCGGCGCGATCGCCGCGGCGATAAGCTCGGTGGCGTGTTCGTATCTGTTCAAGATGCTCTGGCCAGCGCTGCCGTTCCTCGATCGCATGGGATGGGTGTTCCTGCTGACGGCGCCGCTGGCGATGCTGGTGTCGTGGCTCGTCGGGTCGCGTGACGCATCGAACCGCATCGAGGTCGAGACGGTCGGCTTCCGCACCAGTGCCGGCTTCAACGTGGCGGCGTTGGCGGTGGTTGCGATACTCGTGGCGCTTTACGCGACCTGGTGGTAGGTGGTGGCCGACGGCGCCGGCGGCGGACGCCCCCGAGGCGGGCCTGCGCCGCTGGCGGCGGCCGGTATTCCTGATCGCGCCCGAAGCGGCCGCCGCCCGCGAAGGGCTTGCCAGCGCGCTCCGTCTGCATCCGCGTCCTGTCCGGCGCAGGCCGTGGCGTCCGTGCCCGCTGTGGGCGCAGCCGTTCCGCGCCGGCGGGAGTGCCGCGGGTGTGCGGGCATGCGAAACTGCGGCCTGCTCGGACTAGGTAAGCTTCGCCATCGTCATGGTGCGCATGCGACCGCCGCGACGGCCATTATCGGAGCTCACCGTATGAATCGAATGCCGCGTTCCGCAAGTTTGACCCGGAGAATCGTCGAAGCCCTCGGCGAGGCGATCGTCACCGGCCACTACGGTCCGGAGCAGGCCTTCCCGATCGAAGCCGAGTTGTGCGTGCAACTGCGCGCGAGCCGCAGCATCGTGCGCGAGGCGGTCAAGATGCTCACCGCCAAGGGCTTGCTCAGCGCGCGCCCCAAGCGCGGCACCATGGTCGAGCCGGAGGAGAACTGGAATCTGCTCGATCCGGACGTCCTGCGCTGGTTGTTGGAGCGCAAGCCTTCGGTGGAGTTGTTGCTCGAGTTCACCCAGGTCAGGCTCGCGGTCGAACCGATGGCCGCGATGATGGCCGCGCAGCGCGGCGATGCGAAGGCCATCGCCCGGATCGGCGAAGCGATCGCGCGCATGCGGGCGGCCGAGTCGGGCCTCGACGATGCGCTCGAATCCGACATCGCCTTTCATGTGGCGGTGCTGGAAGCCAGCGGCAATCGGTTTTATTCGCGCTTGCGGGATCTGATCGATACCGCGTTGCGGATCTCGATCGTGGTCACCAACCGCTCCAAAGGCGTGGACTTGGCGAGCGTGAAGGACCATGCGCGCGTGTACGAAGCCATTGCGGCGGGCGACGCCAAGCGTGCGAAGTCGGCCATGCAGGGTTTGCTCGACGAGGCGGCGACCTTGATCGAGTCGTTGGCGGCGCGGTCCGCGTCCGGTTGAGTCGGTTTTCACGAGGTGGATGAAAGCGGTGGCGTCGAGACGGACGGCCACCGGCGCCACATTGCCGTCCGGGCATGGAACCTAAGCAGCGAGCCGAGCGCACGACGGTGGCCGACAGGCTGAGCCGCCTGCGACGGCGGATCGATCGCGAGCGCTCCGAAGCGGGTTACGGCTGTGCGTCGCGCGCCGCCGCGCGGACCGGCGGTACCGATTCGAGCCAGGCTTCGTTGAACGCCTGCGCGGTCGCGGCGAGCTGCGCCACGCTGGTGCCGGGCCGGTACAAGGTGCCGCCGATGCCGAAGCCGAGGGCGCCGGCCTTGCGCCAGACCGCGAGCAGATCGGTGTGGATGCCGCCGACCGGCAACACTGCGGTGCCCGTGGGCAGCACGGCGCGCAGAGCGCTCAGCATCGCCGGGCCGAGCGCATCGGCCGGAAACAGCTTGAGCCCGTCGGCGCCGGCGTCGAGCGCGGCCAGGCATTCGCTCGGCGTCGCCGCGCCGGGCAGGGCGAACAGACCGCAGGCCTTGGCGTAACCGATCAGGGCCGGGTCGGTGTGCGGGCACACCATCAGGCGCGCGCCGAGGCGGGCCAGGGTGTCGACCTCGTCGGCGCGGCGGACGGTGCCGGCGCCGAGCAGGATCGCATCGCCGAAACGCCGTTGCAGGCGGGCGATGCTCTCGAAGGCGTCGGGCGAATTCAGCGGCACCTCGATGATGCGCCAACCCGCGTCCCACAGCGCCTCGCCGACCGGCAGGGCCTCGTCGGGGGTGATGCCGCGCAAAATAGCGACGAACGGCGATTGCGCGAGCCAGGCGGGCAAGGTGGTGGGCAAGAGCATGGCGGTGGACGTGGCGAGGGTCATACGAATCGGGCTGCCTTTGCGATGCGCCACAAGCCGCGGCAAAACGCGGTGTCGCCTTCGATGATGTAGTGGGGGACGCCGTAGCGGCGCAGCGCCAGGGCATAGGTGGCGGCGAGCTTGGCGCCGCCGATCACCGCGACTTCGCTGGCGTCGCCGGGTTCGTTGTTGGCGGCCAGGCATTCGTAGCCGATCAGCAGGCCGGACAGGAACGCCGGCAATTCTTCGACCGGCGCCGCATCGCGCACGTTGCGCGCGCGCACGCCGAACAACTGATGCAGCCAGTCGGGGCGTTCGCGCGCGGTGTCGAGGCCTTTGATGAAGCCGCGCTCCGACCAGGCCTCGGCCGGCAGGCCGCGGCCGAGCAGGCTGTGATTGAGCAACAGGGCGTAGATCTCGCCGGTCGGATAGGTCGAAAACCCGACCACGCCGCCGCCGTCCAGGGTCAGCCATTTGCTGTGCGTGCCCGGTGCGGCGACGCGCCGGGTACCGGGCGGCACGCCGAGCGCCTGGGTCTCTTCGCCGCGCATGACGTCGTCGAAGCCGTCGCTGGCGCCGCTGACTCCGGGCACGATCGCGGCGCGACGCCCCTTGAATGTCAGCGGTTGCAACGCGGCGGCCAGGGCATCGGCATGGGCGGGCAGCGGCGCATAGGGCGCTTCCTGCCAGCCGTTGCGCGCGCCGACCATGCCGGCGAGCAGGATCGGCGCATCGCCGTCGTCGAGGTCGACGCTGAGCAGGTCGTCGAGCGCGGCGGCGAAGGCTTCGGGCGAATGCAGCGAGGCCATGCCGCGCGCGCTCTGGCGCGTGGCGACGATGCCGCCGAGCGCATCGAAAGCGTGGACGCGCAGATGGGTCGAGCCCCAGTCGACGCCGATCAGGGCGATCGCGTTGCCGTTGTTGGGTGTGTTGCGATGGAGCGGTTCATCGAGCATGGCGTTCCTCCTCGCGGCGCAGCGCGCGGCCGCGTCGTTCGCCGGTGGCGTGGGCATCGCGCAGGGCGCAGGCGCCGCCGACCCAGACCGCGCGGATGCCCGCGGCCGGCTGTTTGGGTTCGGCGAAGGTGGCGCGATCGGCGATGGTGTCGGGATCGAACAGGACCAGGTCGGCGGCGAGCCCGGGGGCGATGCGTCCGCGCCGTTTCAGACCGAAGGTATCGGCCGACAACGCGGTCATGCGCCGGATCGCTTCGGGCAAGTGGAACAGGCCTTGGTCGCGGCAGTAATGGCCGAGCACGCGCGGGAACGCGCCCCACAGGCGCGGATGCGGATGCGCGTCGTGCGGCAGGCCGTCGGAACCGATCATGGTGCGGTCGTGGCTCAGCACGCGGCGCACGTCGTCCTCGCGCATCTGGAAATACACCGCGCCGGCCGGGTGCAGGCGGCGCGCGGCTTCTTTCTGTCCGACCTGCCACTCGGCGGCGATGTCGCCGAGGTCGCGGCCGGCGTGTTCGGGATGCGGCTGCGACCAGCTCACCAGGATCCGGATCGCGTCGTCGACGTAGTCGGGATCGAGCACGGTCGAACCGGCGGTGTAGGGGTAGGCGTCGAGGCCGACCCAATGCCGGCGCCGGCGTTCGTCGATACGCGCCAGGGTCTCGACGGTGCGGCCCCAATTGGCCGGCCCGGCGCATTTGTGATGCGACAGCACCACCGGGGTGTGCGCGGCTTCGCCGGCGTCGATGGCCTCGTCGATCGCTTCGAGCACGCCGTCGTATTCGTTGCGGACATGCGAGGTATAGACGCCGCCGTGCGCGCCGCTTTCGCGCACCAGTTCGATCACTTCGCTGTTCGGCGCAGCCTGGCTCGGCTTGTAGAACAGGCCGCTGGAGAAGCCGATCGCGCCGGCTTGCATCGCCTCGCGCAGACGCGCGCGCATGCGCTCGATCTCGGCCGGGTCGGCGCCGCGGTCGAGGTCGGCGACCTCGGCGATGCGCAGAGTCGAGTGGCCGACCATCGCCGCGACGTTGACCGCCGGCCGCGCCGCGTCGACCGCATCGAGATAATCGCCGAAACGTTCGAAACGGAAGTCGGCCTGGCGGCCGATCAGCGACAGCGGCGCCGGCGGTTCGCGGTCGGCGCGCCACGGCGCCAGGCTGATCCCGCAATTGCCGGTGATCACCGTGGTCACGCCCTGGCTGAGCTTGTTGAACACGCCGGGGTCGTCGAGCACGGCGCGGTCGTCGTGGGTATGCACGTCGATGAAACCCGGCGCCAGTGCGAGCCCGCGCGCATCCTCGCGTACGCGGCCGTGCAGGCTGCCCGGTGCGGCGATCGCGGCGATGCGTTGGCCGTCGACGGCGACGTCGGCGCGATAGCCGGGGCCGCCGCTGCCGTCGAGCACCCAGGCATCGGCGATGACCAGGTCGTAGCCGGTCGCCGCCGTGGCGGACGTCGCGCTCATGCGCGGCCCGGCGCCTGGGTGCGTTCGAGTTCGGCCTTGGCCCGGCGCGCTTTCTCCAGCACGCCCGGCTCCTGGCGCAGCGCGACCGCGATCGCCAGCATGTCGATCACCGCCAACTGCATCAGACGCGACACGCCGGGCGAGTACGGGGTGGCCGCGCTCGACGGCGGCAACAGCAGCGGCACGTCGGCGTCCCAGCCCAGCGGCGTGCCGGCCTGGGTCAGGGCGATCACCCGCGCGCCGCGTTGCTTGGCGATGCGCACGCTGTCGTTGACCTCGGGGCTGCGGCCCGACAGGGAGATCGCGAACAGCACGTCGTTGGCGTCGAGCATGCCCGAGGCCAACCGCTGCAGATGGCCGTCGCTGTGCGCGGAGGCGGCGATGTCCAGGCGCAGCAAGCGCAGGAAGGCATCCTGCGCGACCACGCCCGAGCCCGAGCCCACGCCGATGCAACACACTCGGCGCGCGCCGGCGATCAGGGCCGCGGCGGCGTCGAGCGCGGCCGGGTCGGTGCGCTCGCGCACGTCGTGCAAGGCCGCGGAAATGCTGTCGCAGACCTTGTGCACCAAGGTCGCGGCGTCGTCGTCCTTGTCGATGGTGACGGTTTGATACGGCACGCCGACGGCGAGGCTGTGGGCGAGCTGCACCTTGAACTGGCGCAGGCCTTCGCAGCCGATCGCGCGGCAGAAACGGGTCACGCTGGGTTCGGACACGCCGGCGCGTATCGCCAGCACGCCGATGCTGGCGTGGATCGCGAAATCCAGGTCGGCCAGCACCGTCTCGCCGACCTTGCGCTCGGCCGGGCGCAGCGTGTCGAGCGCTGCGCGGATCTTGGGGATGAGGTTGTCGGACACGATGGGTTCGTTCCTCGGAAGAAAGTGTCGATCGCGTCGATGGCGCGGCGAGTGGAGGGCATTGACCGCGCCGATGGCGCGATCAGAAGAAAGTGTTGATCGCTCCGGTCACGCGGTAGCCGTCGTCGACCGTCAGCAGCAGCTGCCATTTGTCGAAAGTGGTGCAGGGATGGGAGATGCCGGTCGCAACGAGATCGCCGACCTGCAGCGGATGGTCCTGCGGCAGTTCCAGATAAGCGTGCTGGTCGTTCATCTTGCCGATGCGCGCATCGCGCATCGGCCGCGGCGCCGGCTCGCCGGGGCGATGCCAGCACAGCGGCTTGGGCAGGTCGATGTCGTAGGACGCATCGCGTTTGCCGAGCGTGAGCAGAGCCAGCCCCGGTTCCGGTCGCGACTGCACGGTCGCCCACACTTCCAGCGCCGGCTGCAGGCCATGGCGGAAACTGGCGTCGTGGCGGGTGCGCATTTCCTGCTGCAGGCCGTGATAGAAGCCGTGGTCGGAGGTCAGGTAACACCCCGAGCGCAGCACGCGCCGCAGCGGCCGCGTGGTCTTGCCGACCGTGGCGAAGGCCTCGGCGACGAAATCGAAGTAGGCCGAGCCGCCTGCGCTGATCAAGATATCCTCACCGTCGAACAGGCTTTCGCGGTCGCACCGGCGGGTCAGTTCGACCAGTTCGGCGAGCAGGCTGCGCACGCGGGCCAGGTCGCTGTCGCGGTCGGCGCCGACCCACAAGCCCTCGTAGCCTTCGATGCCGGCCAGGCGCAGCGCCGGGCTGGCGGCGACTTCGCGCGCGAGCACGAGCGCGGCGTCGAGGCCGCGCACGCCGGTGCGGCCGCCGGCCGCGCCGAGTTCGACCAATACCGGCAGGCGCCGCTGCGGCGCGAGCCGCTGCATGACTTCGGCGAGGCGGCGTGCGCCGGCCGAAGAATCGACCAGCACCCAGGCTTCGAAGCCTGGATCGTCGTGCAGCAGCGCGGCCAGGCTTTCGATATCGGCGATCGCGACCGGCTGGTTGGCCAGCAGCACCCGGCGCACGCCGAATCGATGCGCGATGCGCAATTGCGGGATCGTCGCCAACGTGATCGCCCAGGCGCCGGCATCGAGCTGAGCCTGGAACAGCTGCGGGCTCATCGTGGTCTTGCCGTGCGGCGCGAGCAGGGCGCCGGCGCGTTCGACGAAGTCGCGCATCCAGGCGATGTTGTGGGCGAGGGTGGACTCGCGCAGCACCGCAACCGGATAGGACAGGCGGCCGTCGAGAATATTGAGGCCGAGCCCGCCGATCGCGTCCTGCCGCGTGGGCTGCCGCAATGGCAATCCCTTGACGCCCGGCAGCAGCAGGGTCTGGCCGAGCCGGCGCAGCGCCTCGTTCATCGGTACGGCTCCAGTCGTCTGGACGGCTTCAGTCATCAATAGGGCTCCAGGGTCAGCTCCGCAGCCATCACCCGGTTGCCGGCCATCAGGCCGCCGTCGACCGGCAACACCGCGCCGCTGATCATGCGTGCCTGCGGCGAGGCGAGGAACCAGGCGGCCTCGGCGATGTCCTCGGGCGTGGCGAAGTCGCCGAGCGGATACCACTTCTTCAGGTCTTCGAACACTTGCGGGTGTTTGTCGGCGCGCGCCTGCCAGGCCTGGGTCTTGACCGTGCCGGGACAGATCACGTTGGCGCGCACGCCGAGGCGTCCGTATTCGATCGCGATGGATTTCGCGTAGCTGATCAAACCGGCCTTGGCCGCGCTGTAGGCCGGGTGCCCGAGCGCGGCGAGGCCGTTGACCGAACCGATGAAGACGATGTTGCCGCGCGTGCGCTTGAGCCCGTCGATGGCGGCTTCGACCGTGCAGTAGCCGGCGTTCAAATTGACGTCGATGTCGCGCTGCCAGGCGCCCGGCGTGGTGCCGGCCAGGCTCAGACTTTCGGCGCTGCCGGCGTTGGCGATCACCGCGCCGATCGGGCCGTGCGCCTGGAGGTGCGGGGCGAGCGCGGCGCGCAGCGCGTCGAGATCGGACAGCTCCGAAGCCGCGGTCAGCACCTGCCCGGGTTCGAAGCCCGCGGCCAGCGCGGCCAGCGCAGCGGCATCGCGGTCGTGGGCGAGCACGCGATCGCCGCCGGCGGCGAAGCGGGCGAGCAATCCTCGGCCGATGCCGCCCGCGGCGCCGGTGATCAAGGTCAAACGGCTTTGGCTCATGGGGTTTGCTTCATGAATGGATCATTCCTTCAAGGGGCGCCCGCAGCCTGGGACCGAATGGCGCGAGACGATCGGCAAGCAGCCGATGGCGACGGTAGATCGGAATATCGCCGATAGCGCGGGCTTTGGTGGGGCCAGGCATGCGGCCGCCGCCTCGGCTGGGCCGGCGCGGTCCCCCTTGGGTGTTCGAAGATTCTTGTAAATTGCCAACATGCTCGCCTGCCCTCTTGCTGAAAATGTACCAGAATCCATTATTGGCAGGCGTTGTGCAGTGCAAAATGCATCCTGAAAGTTTGTAAGATACTTTCACGTCGGTAACGGGCAGGCCTTGAATGTGCCATCCGAGTCCGAGCGTCGCCGCCGAGCCGCCCTGTTGTCTGCGGCTGGGGCGTCGGGGCCGCCGACCTTGGGCTTGCCCATTCCCCTACGCAGAGAGGCCATCCATGAGCGATTCCAATTCCATCGTCCGCTACGGCCTGGAGCCCGGCGGCGCCGGCGGCCAGCCACTGCCGTTCTCGCCGGCGGTGCGCGCCGGCGACTTCGTCTACATCTCCGGCCAGGTCGCCATGAACGAGCGCGGCGAGATCGAACAGGGCGGAATCGAAGCGCAGACGCGCCGGACCATGGACAACGTCAAGAAGGTGCTCGGCCTGGCCGGTTGCGACCTGAGCCACGTGGTCAAGATCACCGTCTGGCTGGACGACACCCGCGACTTCTGGACGTTCAATCGTGTCTACCGCGAGTACTTCGGCGAGCAGCCGCCGGCGCGCTCATGCGTGCGCTCGCAAATGATGGTCGATTGCAAGATCGAGATCGAAGCCATCGCCTATTGCCCGCTGCGCAGTGAGTAGGAGCGAGTAACGAGCAACGAGTGACGGATAGTCCGTTGTTGACGAGGTCTCGACTCGTTCCTCGTTCCTCGCTACTCGTTCCTCACTACCCGCACCTTACTACTCGTTCCTCTTCGACCACCTCTTCCCCATACCCGACCGAGATCCCTGCATGAACCGACGCGATTTCCTCGCTACTTCCGCGACCGCGGGCACCGTACTGGCCAGCACCGCGTTCACGCCGGCGTTCGCCCGCAAACGCTCGAAGCTGCGCCTGGGTCTGATCGGCACCGGCATGCGCGGCCAGGTGCTGCTGAAGGAACTGGTGCGTCGCGACGACGTCGAAGTCGTTGCGATGTGCGATGTCGAGCCGATCATGCTCGGCCGCGCGCTGAAGATGATCGAGAAGGCCGGTCGGCCCAAGCCGGCGACCTACGGCGAAGGTGGCGACATCGACGCCTACCGCAAGATGCTCGACCAGGGCGGCCTCGACGGCGTGATCATCGCCACGCCCTGGGAGTTCCATGCGCCGATGGCGATCGCGGCGATGCAGGCGCGCATCGCGGTCGCCTGCGAAGTGGTCGCCGGCATCACCCTCGACGACCATTGGCAGGTGCTGCGCACCCAGCAGAAGACCGGCACCCCCTACATGCTGCTGGAAAACGTGTGCTATCGCCGCGACGTGCTGGCGGTGCTGAACATGGTCCGGCAGGGCTTGTTCGGCGAGATCGTGCACCTGCAGGGCGGCTACCAGCACGATCTGCGCGCGGTGAAACTCAACAGCGGCAACCCCGAGCGCGCCACCGGCGGCGGCGTCGAATTCGGCGCCAAGGGCTGGTCGGAGGCGCGCTGGCGCACCGAGCATTCGGTCCGGCGCGACGGCGAGCTGTACCCGAGCCACGGCATCGGCCCCTGCGCGATGGTCGCCAACATCCATCGCGGCAACCGTTTCACCTACCTCAGCTCGTTCTCGAGCAAGGCCCGCGGCCTGCACGACTACATCGTCAAGCAGGCCGGCCCGGAGCATCCGAACGCCAAGGTCAAGTTCAAGCTCGGCGACCTGGTCACCACCCAGATCGCGTGCGAGAACGGCGAGACCATCCTGCTGCAGCACGACACCTCGCTGCCGCGGCCGTACTCGCTCGGCTTCCGCGTGCAGGGCACCGACGGCCTGTGGATGGACATCAACGATTCGATCCACATCGAAGGCAAGACCACGCCGCATGAGTGGGACAAGGCCGAGGCCTGGCTGGAAAAGTACGACCACCCGCTGTGGCAGCGTTTCGCCGAGACCGCGGCCGGTGCCGGCCACGGCGGCATGGACTACTTCGTCGTGCACGCCTTCATCGAGGCGCTCAAGGCCGATGCGCCGATGCCGATCGACATCTACGACGCGGTCGCCTGGAGCGCGATCACGCCGCTGTCGGAACAGTCCATCGCCGAGCACAAGACCCTGGAATTCCCGGATTTCACCGAAGGCAAGTGGAAGAACCGCAAGCCGATTTTCGCCCTGAACGACCGCTACTGAGATACGGCCGGGTACCTGCAACACGCCGCTCGCCGTTGACCCGGCGAGCGGTCGTCAAACGAGGCAGGGCATCGTCGCATTACTCTCTCTCTCTCTCTCTGTGTGTTTCCGACCTCCACCCGGCGCAAGCCGGGTTTTTTTCGCGCCGTCCCCAGGTCGCCGGCTTCAAGAGTGGGAGCGGCACGAGCCACGACCGCGAATACACGCCTACTGCGCAGCCGCGCAACTGCGGTAATCGGCCGTCCTTGCCGGAGAAACCGGGTCACGACGCGGGTGGGGCAGTGCGGTCGCGGCTCATGAGCGAAGCAAATCCCTGTGGGACGCCGCTCCGGCAAGAGAGCGCCGAAACGCCGCTTTCGCTCTGCCACCCGCCCGAAATCCGGAGCGCTGCCCGAGGGCAGGCAGCGCTCCGCGGCAATGGCCCGGACGGGCATCGCCAAAGCGGTCGCAGGCTAGAGGCGCGTGATCCTGACCCAGTTGATGTTCCATCCGCCCTGCGCCGCATAGACGCCGAGGCTGTAGGTGCCCGCGCCGACGCTCACGGTGTGCGAGACCGTGGTCCAGTTCTGCCAACCGCCGGTCGCAGGAATCTGCACCGTTCCGAGCACGATGCTGCCTGCATTGAGGTCGAGCGACAGCGCGCCGCCGCCGGGGCTCGCAACCCGATACTCAACGCGGTACGTGCCGGTGGCGGGAAAGGTGATGCCGTTGTAGGCCATCCAGTCGCCCTGATCGATGCCGCCGACGTTCTGGCCGCCTTCCGAACATGCTTCGATCTGCACGCCCTGCTGCGCGCTGAAGTTCTCCGACTCCAGCGTCAGCGACCAGGGTTGCGAGAACCGCGCCACCGCCACCGACGAGGCGCGGTCGTTGAAGCCGTCGCCGCTCAGGCACGATGCGTCTGCGCTCTTGGTAACGCTCGCGCCGCCGAAGTTGTCGTCCTGGTAGAGCGTGACCTGATAGCCCGGATTGACGCGTAGCGAAGAGATCTGGTCGTTGCCGATGCCCCTGGCCTGTAACTGCGCGACTGTGTAGCGCCCTTCGGGCAGCGCCACCGACCAGCCGCCGAAGTCGCAATGCTGGTACACGGATGCGACGCCGGGATTCGCATTATCCCCCGAGTACACGCGTAGGTAATCGACGTACATCTTCGCCGGCAGGCGCGTCTCGTCCACGGTGAAGCCCGGCCAATTGCCGCCGATGGCGAAGTTCAGCAGGAGGAAGAAGTCCTTGTGAAATTCATCGGTCCCGTTGACGCCGCCCTGGATATTGGCCTCGTGGAACTTGTTGCCGTCGACGTACCAGCGGATGGCGTTGGCATCCCATTCCACGGCGTAGACGTGCCAGTCCTGCACGGTCACGGCGGTGTTGCCGCCGTATTGCGCGTAGGTGCCGTTGTGGTCGCTCCAGTGGATAGTGCCGTAGCTCTTGTTCTCGTCGTTGACGTGCTCCATCACGTCGATCTCGCCCGAAGCGGGCCATCCGACCTGCGGCAGGTTGGCGCCCAGCATCCAGAAAGCCGGCCAAGCGCCCATGAACGACGGCAGCTTCATGCGCGCCTCGATGCGGCCGTATCTGAAAGTACGGCGGCCCTGCGTTTTCATGCGCGCCGAGGTGTAGCGATAGCCGCCGAAATCTTCGCGCTTCGCGGTGATGGCCAGGGCGTTGCTCTCGATGGTTGCGTTCTCGCGCCGGTAATACTCCAGTTCGTTGTTTCCCCAGCCATTGCTGCCGTTGCCGGTCTCGAACACCCAGTCGGGCCCGATGGACCCATTGAACTCGTCGCTCCACACGAGCTGCCAGTTCTGCGCGAAGGCGCTGCCGGAAAGCAGGAAAAACATCAGGAATGCGATGCATTGGGTCGCGGATCTCATGTGCTGTCCTTTGATTTGATGGGACGAATACGCGGCGCACGCGGCCGTTCCGCAGGCATGGATCAGGCGTGCTTGCTGCGTTGCCGTGTGCGATGCACGGCGGGGGTGCTCAGGGCGCGGCCGCTGCCGGTAGCGGGCCGGCGACCAAGGGGGTTCAGGGCTCGCGTGCTTCGTCTTCTGCCTCCGTTGCGAAGTAGATGCGGGGCCGCCCGCGTGGAGCGGTACCTGATCCCCTCTTCAATGGGCCGAGCCCTGACCCGGGAGGGTGATCCCTCCTCGATGCCTCACCGTCGCCCGCCTCATCTGGCGGGTATCGGGTCGGCTTTGGTCCGCAGCCTGCTCCAATTGACAGCGCTGTCAAGTGAGATGCCGAAACTTGTCGTGCCGGTCGCGAATTTTCCGCCTGCGACAGTGATCTGCAGCACTGATTTGCTGCGCTGCACCCAGGATGATCGGTGGCGACGGGAAGAGAGCGCCGCCGCACGCGGCCGATACGGTGAAGAAAGGACAGGCGTTATCGGCGTGTTTCATGGCGCGAGAATCGCATTGGCACCGAGCGCCGTGGCCGTTGCGGACGACGTCGTCGTCGCGAACCGGCGTGTGCGCGCAGATGCTGGTCGACTGCAAGATCGACAGCGAAGCCATCGCTTTTGAGGAGTAGGAGCGGCGCGAGCCGCGACCGCGCGGCTACGAGAGCGTCGTGTGCCAACAGCGCCTGCATGAACCCCATGCACGGACGGTGAGGCAGTGATTGTGTATTCGCGGTTGCGGCTCACGCGCTTCTGCAAGGAAACGACGGATCGCAAGCTGATGCCTCCTATGAATGGGGCAGCCGACGCCGTCCATCTGTAACCGTCAAAACTGAATTGACAGGTTCTTAATAACAGGCATAACCTCTAAAAACAAATTGAGAGGTTATGAGAATGCGCCTCGCGATCGGTCATGCCTTGCTCGGCGCCGCACTGTCTTCGATGGTGCCCGCCTGCGCACAGCCGCCGCCCGCCGCGCCCACGGCCGCCATGTCGAATCCCGCCGCCCTCGTCGTGATCGATGCGCCCAGCAATCTGGGCTTGCGCCCGTCGGCGCCGGGTGTCGAACCCGGGGTGCGCAAACTGCCCGAAGCCCTGCGCGCGACCGGGTTGCTGCAGCGCCTGCGGGCGCGCGACGGCGGCCGCGTGGAGGCGCCGCCTTATTCGCCGGCGCCCGACCTTGCGATCGGCTTTCGCAACGGCGCCGCGCTGCGCGACTACAGCCAGACCCTGGCCGATCGCCTGACCCCGTTGCTCGCCCACGACCGGTTCGTGCTGGTGCTCGGCGGCGATTGCAGCGTGCTGCTCGGCAGCGGCCTGGCCCTCAAGCAGCGCGGCCGCTACGGCCTGGCCTTCGTCGATGCCCACGACGATTTTTCCTTCATCCGCGACCGCCATCGCTACCGCGGGCTGTTGACCGCGGCCGGGCTCGATCTCGGCCTGGCGACCGGGCACGGCCCGACGGCGCTGTCCGATCTGCGCGGTCGCTCGCCGTACTTCCGCACCGACGACATCGTCCACCTCGGTTTGGTGGTCGCCGACCAGGATCGCGTGGATTACGACGTCGAGAGTTTCGAGCGTTCCGGCATTCATGCCATCGACGCTGAGGCGGTTCGCCGTCTCGGCGCCGGGCGCGCCGGCCGGCAGGCGCGCGCATGGCTGGAGGCGCGGCCGATCGAGGGCTACTGGATCCATGTCGATGCCGACGTGCTCGCCGAGCGGCTGATGCCGGCGGTCGACTCGCCGAACCCCGACGGCCTCGACTTCGCGCAACTGCGTGCCTTGCTCGCACAGTTGCTCGCCAGCCCGAACGCGGTCGGCATGGAACTGACGATCTTCGACCCCGACCTCGACCCCGACGGCCGCCTCGCATCGCGCCTGGTCGACACCCTCGTGGGCGCCTTCGAAGACAGCGGCCGCTGGCCACGGCAAAGCGCTGCGGCCGCCGCAACGCCCGCGCCGGCACGCTGACCTCACCATGCAGCGGCGCAGCTTCCTGCTCAGCAGCGCCGCGGCAATGGCCTTGTGGTCGGGACGCGTCGGAGCGGCGAAGTCCAAACCCAAGATCGTCGCTGAAAATGCAGCTGATGCGCCGACCGCGTGCGGCAACGAACCGTTCAACGTCACACAAGCCTATCCGGTCACCACCGCGACCAGACTGCTGTTCGTCAGCGGCCAGATCCCGGTCGACGCGCGGGGCGAAGCGCCGCGGGATTTTTCCGAACAATATCGTCTGGCTTGGGCCAACCTCGAGACGCAACTGCACGCGGCCGACATGGACCTGCGCCACCTGGCGAAGCTGACCGTCTTCCTGGCCCGCGCCAGCGACCGCAGGCGCGAACGTGAGATTCGCCGCCGCCTGCTCGCCGGGCGTGCCGATCCTGCGGTCAGCGTGGTGGTGACCGGTATCTACGACGAAGCTTGGTACATCGAAATCGAAGCGATCGCACTCGCCTGAGCGCGTCACTGCAGTCGATCAGGTTCCTGTCAGGCGTCTTCGCCGCCTGCGCTCCAACGACCGCTGCGCTGCAAGGCGCGATACTCGCGCGGCGCCATGCCCACGGTGGCCTTGAACTGGCGCGCGAACGCGCTCTGGTCGGAGAAGCCGCAGGACTGGCCGACTTCGGCGATGCTGGCGTCGTCCTGCAGCAGCCGCATCGCCGCTTCGATGCGGATCTTGGTCAGGGCCTGCTGCGGGGTCAACTGGAACACGCGCTGGAAATGGCGTTCGAGTTGCGCGACCGAGAGCTTGGCCAGTTCGGCCAAGGCGGTGACGCGCAAGGCGCCGGCAAAATGCGCCTGCATGTGTTCGGTGACCCGGCGCAGGCGTTCGTAGGTCGGGTGGTGGCCGTCGGGCGCGCCGAGGTCGCGCGACAGACCGACCAGGCCGATACGGCCGTCGGCCAATGGCAGCGGGCGTTTGCCGGTCAGGCACCAGCCCGGTTGCCGGTTGGGGAACAAATGCACTTCGAGCTGGTTCTCGATGGTCTCGCCGTCGAGCACGCGCCGGTCCTGGATGGCATAGCGTCCGCCCAGGCGGGCCGGAAACAGCTCGGTGACGTCGCGACCGATCACGTCCTCGCGCCGCTTCAGGCCGAGCCGGCGCACCAGGGTCAGGTTGGCGTGGCTGTAGCGGCCGGAGGCGTCCTTGGCGAAGAACACCACGTCCGGCAGGGCGTCGCACAGGGTCTGCATGAGGTCGGCGGGAATCTGTACGGGCATGGCCGGGGGCTGGTTGGAGGCGGTTCGGCAACGATAGCCCGATTATGCCGAATTCCGCATCCATGGCCGGCAAGGATTCCTAGACGCGCCGGGCCGCCGACGCGAGCATGGCGGCATGCACAGCCTAGACATCATCGACTCCCACACCGGCGGCGAACCGACCCGTGTCGTGGTCGCCGGCTTCCCCGATCTGGGCGCCGGCACCTTGGCCGAGCAGCGCGAGCGCTTCCGTGCCGAATTCGACCACTGGCGCCAGGCCATCGCCTGCGAGCCGCGCGGGTCCGACACGGTGGTCGGTGCGCTGCTGTTGCCGCCGAGCGAGCCGGACGCCTGCGCCGGGGTGATCTTCTTCAACAACGTCGGTTACCTGGGCATGTGCGGCCACGGCACCATCGGCCTGATGCGCACCTTGCAGCACCTGGGCCGCGTGCAGCCGGGCCGGCACCGCATCGAAACGCCGGTCGGCACGGTCGGCGCGCAATTGCACGAGGACGGGCGGGTCTCGGTCGACAACGTCGAAAGCTGGCGTCATCTGGCCGGCGTGCGCGTCGCGGTGCCGGGTTACGGCGAAGTCGTCGGCGATGTCGCCTGGGGCGGCAACTGGTTCTTCATCGCCCGGGTCGAACGGGAGATTTCGCTGCTGCATCAACGCGAACTCAGCGATTATTCCGAAGCGATCCGGCATGCGCTGGAAGCGGCCGGCGTGAGCGGCGCCGACGGCGCGCCGATCGACCACATCGAACTGGAAACGCCGTCGACGACGCCCGGCGTCGACGCCCGCAACTTCGTCCTGTGCCCGGGCCTGGCCTACGACCGTTCGCCTTGCGGCACCGGCACCAGCGCCAAGCTCGCCTGCCTCGCCGCCGACGGCAAGCTCGCGGCCGGCGCGGTCTGGCACCAGGAGAGCGTGCTCGGCAGCGTGTTCGAAGGGCGCTATCGCCCGGGTCCGCGCGGCGTCCTGCCGACCATCACCGGCAGCGCCCACATCACCGCACGCGCGCAACTGCTGATCGACGAAGCCGACCCCTTCGCCTGGGGCATCGCGGCGAAGTGACCGGCATGAGCGCAGCGTCTTCGAACAGCTACGACCTGATCGTGATCGGTGCCGGCATCGTCGGCAGCGCCTGTGCCGAGCGTGCCGTGCACGAAGGGCTGCGGGTCGCCGTGGTCGAACCCGGCCCGGTCGGCGGCGGCGCCACCGCTGCGGCGATGGGACACCTGGTGGCGATGGACGACGACCCGGCCGAGCTCGCTTTGTCGCGATACTCGCTGGCCTTGTGGGAACGCTTCGCCGATCTGCCCGAGGCCGAATTCAGCCGTTGCGGCACCTTGTGGGTGGCCCGTGAGGCGCGCGAATTCGATGGCGTCGCCGCC
Organism: Lysobacter sp. CA196; assembly: GCF_052078695.1. NCBI lineage: Bacteria > Pseudomonadati > Pseudomonadota > Gammaproteobacteria > Lysobacterales > Lysobacteraceae > Lysobacter > Lysobacter sp. CA196. The sequence goes on from NZ_JBQJIN010000008.1 coordinate 189,738, forward strand.
AAGATCGCGCGCCTGGCCGCGGCCGGCGTCAGCGCGCGGCAGATCGGCGCCGACGAGCTATACCGACTGGAACCCGGGCTGGTGCCGGGGTTGTGCGGCGGCATGTTGGTCGCCGACGAGGCGGTGGTGTATCCGCCGCGCGTCGCCCAGCATCTGTTCGAGCGCGCATTGCAGGCCGGCGCGACGGCATTCCTCGGGCGCCGGGTGGTTGAACTGAGCGCCAACGGCGCACGCCTCGACGACGGCAGCGAATTGGTCGGCCCGGTCCTGGTCGCCACCGGTTGCGCCGTGCCCGAGTTGCTGCCGCAATTGCCGATGCGCGCGCGCAAAGGGCATCTGGTCATCACCGAGCGCTACCCCGGGCGGGTGCGCCATCAATTGCTCGAACTCGGCTATGCCGACAGCGCCCATGGCGATGCCGACAGCAGCGTCGCCTTCAACGTGCAGCCGCGCCCGACCGGGCAGATCCTGATCGGTTCGTCGCGCGAGTTCGGTATCGACGACCGCGCAGTGTCGATGCCGATGCTGCGGCGCATGCTCGAACGCGCCTTCGCTTTCCTGCCGATGCTGCGCGAGTTGCAGGCGCTGCGCGTGTGGACCGGGTTCCGGCCGACCACGCCCGACGGGCGCCCCTATATCGGCGCCGTCGCCGACCGGCCGCGCACCTGGGTCGCGGCCGGCCACGAAGGCCTCGGCGTCACCACCGCGCTGGGTACCGCGCAGCTGCTGCTCGACCAGATGCTCGGCCGCGCGCCCGCGTTCGACCCGGCGCCCTTCTTGCCGGAGCGCGTACTGCGATGAAACGCGCGAACGTGCAGTTGACGGTCGACGGCATCGCCGTGGAAGTGCCCGCCGGCGCCAATGTTGCGGCGGCCGTGGCTCAGCTCGGCCTGCGCTTTCGCCGCTCGCGCAGCGGCGAAACGCGTGCGCCGTTGTGCGGCATGGGCCTGTGTTTCGAGTGCCGGGTCAGCATCGACGGCGTCGCCCACCAGCGCGCCTGCGTAGTGGTCGCGCGCGACGGCATGCAGGTGCACCGCGATGACTGAGCCCTGCGACGACGTGCTGGCGGACGTGCTGGTGATCGGTGCCGGCCCGGCCGGGCTGGCGGCGGCGCGCGCCGCCGCCAGCCACGGCGTCAACGTCGTGCTGGTCGATCTGCAGGCCAACCCGGGCGGACAGGTCTGGCGCCACGACGTGCGCAAATCCGCACCGGCCGCCGCGCGCCTGGCGGTGGCGGAGATGCGTGCGCGCAGCAATCTGCATTGGCTGCCGCAGGCGCAGGTCGTCGCGACCGCGCCGGGCCGGGTGCTGATCGAACAAGCCGGTCTGGTGCGCGAGATCGAATACGGCGCCCTGGTGCTGGCGACCGGCGCGCGCGAACTGTTGTTGCCGTTCCCGGGCTGGACCTTGCCCGGGGTCAGCGGCGCCGGCGCCGTGCAGGCGCTGGTCAAGCAAGGCTGGCCGATCGCCGGCAAGCGCGTGCTCATCGGCGGTAGCGGCCCGCTGCTGTTGGCCTCGGCGGCGACCTTGCGCCAGCACGGCGCGAAGGTGTTGGCGATCTGCGAGCAGGCGCCCGATGCGGCGCTGATGGCGTTCGCCTCGCAGTTGTGGCGTTGGCCCGGCAAGTTGTTGCAGGCGGCGGCGTTGCGGACGCGGCTGGCCGGCGTGGCCTATCGCCGCGCGACCTGGGTGCGTGCCGTGCACGGCGACGAGCAAGTGCACGAAGTCGAGATCGAAAGCGCGCGCGGGGTCGAGCGCATCGCCTGCGATCAGGTCGCGGTCGGCTATGGCCTGGTACCGAACACCGAACTCGCCGCGCAGCTGGGTTGCGCGCTCGAGATCGATGGGCGCCATCCGCGCGTTCGCGTCGACGAGCGGCTGATGACCAGCGTCGAGCACGTGTATGCGGCCGGCGAAGCCTGCGGCATCGGCGGTGTCGATGTGGCGCGCATCGAAGGCGCGATGGCCGGCCACGCCGCCGCAGGCGCCGACGATGCCGCCCACGCACTGCGAGCGCGCCGTCGTCACGCACGCGCCTTCGCCGATCTGTTGCCGCGTTATTTCGACCTGCGCGAGGAGGTACGCCGGCTCGCCGAGCCGACCACCCTGGTGTGCCGCTGCGAGGACGTACCTCTGGCGCAGTTGCAAGGATATTCCGACGCGCGTGCGGCGAAACTCGCCACGCGCTGCGGCATGGGCAGCTGCCAGGGCCGCATCTGCGGCACGGCGCTGACCGAATTGGGTCTGCTGGTGCCGGCGACGCGTGCGCATGCCGCGCGGCCGCCGGTTTTTCCCACCCGGCTGGCCGGTTTGGCCGCAGCCGGCTCTTGTTCCGATCGTACTTTCCTTACCGAATCCAAAGGGTCTGTCTAATGAGCAATGCTTCGTTCTGGCGTGGCGTCATCCCCGCGATCACCACCCCGTTCCGCGCCGACGGTGCGATCGACCACGCCTTCCTCGCCGAACACGCGCGCACCTTGATCGATGCCGGCTGCGTCGGCATCGTGCCGCTGGGCTCGCTCGGCGAAGCGGCGACGCTGAGCTTCGACGACAAGCTGGCGATCCTGCGCACCCTGGTGCAGGCGCTCGACGGCCGCGCGCCGGTGATCCCCGGCATCGCCGCGTTGTCGACCGACGAAGCCGTGCGCCTGGCGCGCGAGGCCGCGGCGATCGGTTGCGCCGGCCTGATGGTGCTGCCGCCGTACGTGTATTCGAGCGACTGGCGCGAGATGAAGGCGCATGTGCGCGCGGTGATCGAAGCGACCCCGCTGCCGTGCATGCTCTACAACAATCCGATCGCCTACAAGACCGATTTCGTGCCCGAGCAGATCGCCGAACTCGCCGCCGAACTGCCGAACCTGCAGGCGGTCAAGGAATCCTCGACCGACGTGCGCCGTTTCGCCGCGATCCGCTCGCTGCTCGGCGAGCGCCTGGACTTGCTGGTCGGCATGGACGATGCGGTGGTCGAAGGCGTGGCGATGGGCGCGACCGGCTGGATCGCCGGCCTGGTCAACGCCTATCCGAAGGAATCGGTGCAACTGTTCGAGCTCGCCCGCGACGGCGGCGCGCGCGCCGCGGCCGATCTCTACGCCTGGTTCCTGCCGCTGCTGCGCCTGGACACCGTGCCCAAGTTCGTCCAGCTGATCAAGCTGGTGCAGGAGCGCGTAGGCCTCGGCAGCGAGCACGTGCGCGCGCCGCGCATGGTCCTGGTCGGCGCCGAGCGCGACGCCGCCATCGCCGTGATCGATCGCGCCATCGCCGCGCATCCGGGCCGCTGAGATGGGCGCGCGCGAACCGGTACTGATCGAAGGACGCTGGCAGGCCTCGCACGATGCCGGCGGCGATTTCCGCGCCTTCGATCCGACCCGCGGCACGCCGTTCGGGCCGGCGTTCCCGGTGTCCGGCGCGGCCGACGCCGAGGCCGCGCTGGCCTCGGCCTGCGCCGTCGCCGACGAACTGGCCGGGGCCGATCCCGAACGCATCGCCGACTTCCTCGAGGCGTATGCGCTCGGCATCGAGCACGACGGGCCGGACCTGGTCGCGCTCGCGCATCTGGAAACGGCGCTGCCGATCGAGCCGCGCCTGGCCAAGGTCGAGCTGCCGCGTACCACCGGGCAATTGCGCCAGGCCGCGCGCGCGGTGCGCGAACGCTCGTGGACGCAACCGGTCATCGACACGGCGACCGGTTTGCGCAGCCATCTCGCGCCGTTGCACAAGCCGGTGTTGATCTTCGGACCGAACAATTTCCCGTTCGCGTTCAACGCCGTGGCCGGCAGCGATTTCGCTTCGGCGATCGCCGCGCGCAACCCGGTCATCGCCAAGGTGCATCCCTCGCACCCGGCGACCAGCCAGCGCCTGGCCGAACTCGCTCATCGCGCTTTGGTCGAGGCCGGCTTGCCGGCCGCGGCCTTGCAGGTGCTGTACCACCTCGACCCTGCGCAGGGCCTGGCCTTGGCCGGCGATGCGCGGCTCGGTGCGCTCGCCTTCACCGGCAGTCGCAGCGCCGGCCTGGCGTTGAAGGCGCGCGCAGACGCCGCCGGCGTGCCGGCCTATCTGGAACTGTCCAGCGTCAATCCGGTGTTCTTGCTCGAAGGCGCGCTGCGCGAGCGCGGCGACGCCTTGGCACAGGAGTTCTTCGCCTCCTGCACCATGGGCACCGGTCAGTTCTGCACCCATCCCGGCATCGTGGTGCTGCCGCGCGGCGCCGACGGCGATGGCTTCGTCGCCGCGGCCGCGGCTTCGTTCGCGCAGGCCCCGTCCGGGGTGATGTTCTCGCGCGGCGTGCTCGACCATCTGCAGCAAGGGCTCGCCGATTGGCGCGAGGCCGGCGCCGAACTGGTGGCCGGCGGCGCGGCGGCGGAAGGCGAGGGTTATCGCGTGCAACCGGCGCTGCTCAGCGTCGATGCGGCGACGTTCCTCGCCGACCGGCGCTTGCAGAGCGAGGCCTTCGGGCCGGTGAGCCTGGTCGTGCGCGTCGACGGTATCGAACAGGCGGTGGCGATCGCGCAGGGGCTCGAAGGCAATCTGACCGGCACGATCTACGCCGCCGAACCCGACGCCGCCGATGAGACCCGCTTGGCGTCAAGCCTGCGCCCGCGCGTCGGCCGCCTGATCGCCAGCCGCATGCCGACCGGCGTCGCGGTCAGTCCGGCCATGCACCACGGCGGGCCTTACCCGAGCACCGGCCATCCCGGTTTCACCGCGGTCGGGTTGCCGGCGGCGATCCGCCGCTTCGCCGCCTTGCATTGCTACGACCACGTGCGCGACGAATTGCTGCCGCTGGAGTTGCGCGACCGCAATCCCGGCGGCATCGCGCGCCAGGTCGATGGCCGCTGGACCTACGACGACCTTGGAGCTGCACCATGACTCAGATCGGTGGTTTGACCCTCGAGCAGGCGCGCGTCGGCCTGCAACCGTGGAGCGCGCGCGCACCGGCGATCGGCGCCGACGAGTACGCACAACGCATCGAGCGTGCGCGCGAGCTGATGCGGCGCGAGCGCTGCGAGGCCCTGCTGATCACCGCCGGTACCTCGCTGCGTTATTTCACCGGCGTGCCCTGGGGTGCGAGCGAGCGGCTGGTGGCGATGCTGCTGACCCTCGACGGCGACCCGGCGGTGATCTGCCCGGGGTTCGAGTCCGGCTCCTTGTCGCATGTACTGAAAATCCCAGGCGAACTGCGCTTGTGGGACGAACACGAAGACCCCTGCGCGCTCGTCCTCGACACGATGCGCGCGCGCGCCGCGACGCGGCTCGCGCTCGACCCGGGCGCGCCGTATGCAGTGTTTACCGCCTTGCGCGCGTTGGCGCCGACGCTCGACATCGTCGATGCGAGCGCGATCGTCGACGGTTGCCGGGCACGCAAGACCGAGGCCGAACTGGCGTTGATGAAGCAGGCCACGGCCATGACGCTGCAGGCGCACCGACTCGCCGCCGGCCTGGCCGAAGAGGGCGTGAGCACGGCGACTTTGCGCCGCTTCATCGACGAAGCGCATCGCGCGTTCGGCGCCGACAACGGTTCGACCTTCTGCATCGTCCAGTTCGGCGAAGCGACCGCCTACCCGCACGGCATTCCCGGCGAGCAGACCCTGCGCGAAGGCGAGCTGGTGCTGATCGACACCGGTTGCGCGGTGCAGGGCTATCAGTCCGACATCACCCGCACCTACATCTGCGGACGCGCCAGCAGCGAACAGACGCGGATCTGGGACCTCGAACTCGCCGCGCAACGGGCCGCCTTCGATGCGGTGCGGCCCGGCATTAGCGGCGAAGCGGTCGATCAGGCCGCGCGCGTCGTGCTCGAACGCGGCGGCCTGGGCCCGGACTATCGTTTGCCCGGTTTGCCGCACCGCACCGGCCACGGCTGCGGCATGAGCGTGCACGAAGCGCCGTACCTGGTGCGCGGCAACCGGGTCGGGCTGGAGCCCGGCAACTGCTGTTCGAACGAGCCGATGATCGTGGTGCCGGGGCAGTTCGGGGTGCGGTTGGAGGATCACTTCTACGTGACCGAAAACGGCGCGGCCTGGTTCACCCCGCCGTCGTCGGCGATCGAACGGCCGTTCGCCGACTGAGCCGCCGGCGGCGCTGAGTCCGCTCGCGAATATCGGGCTTCCTCTGGACGGGCCGCCTGCCGCGCCGGTATCGGCGGTCCCCCCGGGCGGCCCGTTCAGAGGGGGAGTTCATGGCGCGGATCGGCATCGGCAGACACTTCAGGCACATCCGGGCGCGCGCGCTTTGCCGCATGATGGCCCGCATCCGTCCGAACCCGAACGAGTCCCGCGATGATTTCGACCCGAGCTGTTTCGCCGCGCGCGCCCCTGGCCGCACTGACCGCCGCCTTGTTGCTCGGCCTGAGCCTGGCCCCGGCGTTCGCCGCCGAACCGTCCGCCACCGTGGCGCCGTCCGCGACCGCGACCGCGGCCGATGAGACGAGTGCGCGCGACAGCGAGGCCGGTGCGCGTTTCAAGGCGTTGTACACGCGCGAATGGAAATGGCGGCAGGCCCAGTTCGCCGGCGGCGACGACGAAGACGTGCAAGGCCAGGCCTCGAGCCGTCTGCCGAAAGTCGACCTCGCCACCCAGGCCGAGCGCGAGCGTTATTGGGCGCAGGTGCTGAAGGAACTCGACGCGATCGACAAGGCGCAGCTGCGCGGCGAAGACCCGGTCAACTACGAGGTGTTCCGCCAGCAGATCCAGAGTCTGCTCGCCAACCAGCGCCTGCGCGGTTGGGAGATGCCGTTCAACAGCGACAGCGCGTTCTGGACCAACCTGGGCTTCACCGCGCGTCGTCCCATCCGCGACGCCGAAGGCTATCGTCGCTACCTCGGCCAGTTGCGCGACATCCCGCGTTATTTCGACGAACAGATCGACAACATGCGCGCCGGCCTGGTGCGCGGCTACAGCGTGCCGCGGGTGACCCTGACCGGCCGCGACGCCTCGATCAAGGAAGTGGTCGACGCCAAGCTCGAAGACAACCTGCTCTACACCCCGTTCAAGCAGATGCCGGCCAACCTGCCTGCAGCCGAACAGACGCGCCTGCGCGCCGAGGCCGCCAAGGCGATCGACGAGCAGGTGCTGCCGGCGTATCGCAAGCTGCTGGCCTTCATGCAGGACGAGTACATGAAGCAGGCCCGCACCACGCTCGCGGCCGAAGCGATGCCCGACGGCGAGGCGCTGTACCGGGCCAAGATCCGCGAATACACCACGCTCGACCTGCCTCCCGCGCAGATCCACAAGATCGGCCTGGAAGAAGTGGCGAAGATCCGCGCGCAGATGGACCAGACCATCGCCAAGACCGACTTCAAGGGCAGCTTCCCCGAATTCCTGCACTACCTGCGCACCGATCCGAAGTTCTATCCGAAGACCGGCGACGAACTGCTGATGCGCGCCTCGTGGCTGGCCAAGCGCGTCGACGGCCAGATCGGCAACTACATCGGCTTGTTGCCGCGCCAGCGTTTCGCGATCCGGCCGGTGCCGTCGGACCTGGCGCCGTTCTATACCGCCGGCCGCGGCGGTCGCGACGTCTACCTGCTCAACACCTACGACCTGCCATCGCGCCCGCTGTTCAACCTGGCCGCGCTGACCCTGCACGAATCCGCGCCGGGCCATTCCCTGCAGACCTCGCTCGCGGCCGAACACGAAGGCCTGCCGGACTTCCGCCGCTACACCTACATCTCCGCCTACGGCGAAGGCTGGGCCTTGTACTCGGAGAAGCTCGGTATCGAGATGGGCCTGTACGACACGCCCTACGACTATTTCGGTTACCTGACCTACCAGATGTGGCGCGCGAGCCGGCTGGTGGTCGACACCGGCATCCACCACCTCGGCTGGAGCCGCGAACGTGCGCAGGCCTTCCTGCGCGACAACACCGCGTTGAGCGAGCACGAGATCCAGACCGAAGTCGACCGCTACATCGGTTGGCCGGGGCAGGCGCTGTCGTACTACCTCGGCCAGATGAGCATCGAGCGCGCGCGTGCGAAGGCCGAGCAGGCCTTGGGCCAGGACTTCGACGTGCGCGCCTTCCACGACGCGATTCTCGCCCTGGGTTCGGTGCCGTTGCCGGTGCTGGAGCAGCGTGCGGATCGTTTCATCGACGAGAGTCGCGCCAAGGCTGCGGCGCAGCGGGCGAAGACGGCCGCTGCGGCGGCGGGTGCGCCGGCGAAGTCTTGAGCGATTCGCTGGTGAGTTAGGCTGCGTTGCTCCTCCTGTAGGAGCGACGTGAGTCGCGACCGAGTAGCTTCGAGCTTGCGGCGCGACTCTACGTAGTCCCTGGGTAGGAGCGGCGCAAGCCGCGACCGCGTCGTTACCCATTGCTGCGTCTGTTACCGCAGGTCCGTGAAGCCACATCAAGAGCAAAGCTTCCGTCCGCTAACGCGGCCGGGTTACTTTCTTTTGCTGGCCCAAAAGAAAGCTAACTGCACTGTCTAACCTCAAGCGCATCACTCGCCTTTGAGGTCAGCGCATGGGAACCCGGTACAGCCACTTCAGCGCCGAAGAGCGCGGTGTGATCATGGCCATGAAGCAGCACGGCCATAGCGG
>NZ_JBQJIN010000009.1:0-180708 GCF_052078695.1 Lysobacter sp. CA196
TTCTGGAGAAGCTTTACAGGCGGCCGGTGAACTTCTCTATTGAGGACGTGCTTGCGGTGGGGTGATGCACTTGGATGTTGACTCCGCCTAACCAAAGAAGTTGCTTTGTTTTGAATCACAGGCCCGCGCGAGCGATGCCGACGCGGTGATTTTTCATACGGGACATCCTTGTCCCGATGAAAAAAGGCGCGCATCCCTGCGCGCCGCCCTCCGGGTCTTCGATTGCCTTCACTAGTCCGCGGCGACGCAAGGCAACGGCAACATTATTGAAGCGGCGTGCCGTCGCCGTGATTTCGATCTGCTTGGCTGCTCTGCTCTGCCGCATTGTCGGTTAATTGAAGACCCGTAGGGCGGCCCGCAGGGATGCGGGCCGTGCGCAAGCAGGCCATGGATGGCCTGTCTGGAGCATCCCTGCGTATGCATCGATCGCGCGGGCTTTGCCCTTGCAAGGAAGGCCTTTTCTTTGGTTAGCTTTGACCGAAGGAACTCCCTGTGGGACTTTTGGGCCAGCAAAAGAAAGTAACCCGGCCGCGTCAGCGGACGGAAGCTTTGCTCTTGATTGAGGCTTCTTAAGAAACAAGATCAAACGCCAAAAGCTTCCGCCACTAAAGCGGCGGAAGCTTTGGGTTTGATCCTGATTTTGATCCCGATCGTGATCCTGATCTTTCTTGAACCATACGCCGCAAGACCGTCACAGCGCGGTCGCGGCTCGCGCCGCTCCTACCCCGGCGAAAGCACGCCGCGCCGATGAGTGACGTCAGCCTTGTCGCCTCTGGGAGTCCCGCGGTCGCGGCTTGCGCCGCTCCTACCCTGGCTCCAGCCAGAAGCGGCGCGAGATTGGGGCCCTCGCGGTCGCGACTTGCGCCGCTCCTACTCCGATTGTTCACGGCTTCGAACAACGACGTCGGCGACGCGGTCTCCAAGCGTCCCGAACCTGCAAAAAAAGACGCCGCCCATGTCACGCCCCGCACCCGTGGTTCGTCAGACCAATGACGATGCAACACTCACCATCAAACGAGGACCGACGACCATGCAGACCCAGGCACGAATGAACAACCCCGCCCTGATCCTCCCGGACACGATGAAGGCGCTATGGGCGCTGAAAGCCTCGATCGAGCACAAGGGCGTCCCGGCTGAGACCCTGACTCTGGTCGAACTGCGCGCCAGCCAGATCAACGGCTGCGGCGCCTGTGTCGACATGCATGCGCGCGAGGGCAAGAAGGCCGGCGAGAGCGACGAGCGTTTGTTCGCGGTGTCGGCCTGGCGCGAGGCGCCGTATTTCAACGAGGCCGAGCGCGCCGCGCTGGCGCTGAGCGAGGCGTTGACCCGCATCAGCGACCGTCCCGATGCGGTCTCGGACGAGGTCTGGAACGAGGCCGCGCGACACTACGACGAAGCCGCGCTGGCCGCTCTGGTCGTGGCGATCGCCAACATCAACGTGTGGAACCGGCTCAACGTCGCGGTGAAGCAGCCGGCCGGTGCGTGGAAGGCCTGATCGGCGCGTAGCGCGGATAAGCCAACGGCGGCCCTGAGCCGCCGTTCGCCGTAACCGATGAAGGCTGAGGCTCAGCTCATCACGGCGCGGCGCGCCTCGGTCTGCTGCATCGGCGCTTCGGTCTGCGCAACCTGGGCCACGGCCGGCTGCTCGGCCGGTTGCGACAAGGCGCGCGATTGATCGAGAAACACGCGTCGGTTGCCCGGATCGTCCAGCCCGCCCTGGACCACGAAGAAACCGGCGCCGTTGTTGCTCGGCACCACGTGATCGATCCGGTCCATGCCGTGCGCGCGCGCATCGGATGCGGCATGGGTTGCGGCGTTGCGATAGCCCTGCTCGCCGTGGAAATCCAGGGCGCGGCTGTCGAGGCCTTGCAGGCCGCGCAAGGCCTGGCCGTACAAGGCGTGATTCGGGTGATCCGGATTGGCCGGCGACGTCGCCGAGTGCTCATCACGGCCGGAATGCAGCGGCGCGACCGCGGCGGTGCCTTGCGGATACAGGCTCGGCGAAGCCATTTCCTGCGCCTTGATCACCGCATCGATGTAGTGCATGTCGATGCCGTGCTTGATGCCGTTGCCCGGGATCATCCGCCGCCAGAACGATTGCGGGTCGGGATCGGGCAATTCGATCTTGTGGCCGACCGCGTCCGGCATCGCCCACTTCAAGGGAATGCTGTGCTCCTGCAGGTCGGTCAGGATTTCGTTCTTGACCGCGTAACGCCGGACCTGGCCGTTGTTCGCGACTTCTTCCTTGGCGCGGTCGGCATCGATGCCGATGCGTTCGAGGGTCTTGTCGTGCACGCCGGACGAATTGAAGGTCACCGCCGGGATGCCGCTGCTGATCGATGCGGCGCCGGCCAGGCCGCCGCCGAGCGAGTGGCCGGTGATGACGACCTGGTCGCCGAACGCGACGCGCGCTTCGCGCGCCAGCGCGATCGCCTGGTTGTACTGAGCGTCCTCGAGACCTACGCCCTGACGCAGATTGGTCAGCCAGTCCTTGCCTTCGTCGGTGCCGGAATAGGCGATGACGTAATGGCCCTTGTCGTCGCCGTAGATGCGCGCGAGGAAACCGCTGTCTTCGCTCTTCAGCGTCGACGGGTCGATGCCGGCGTCGCGCAATTGCTCGGCATTCAGAGGCTTGAAGCCGTCGGTGCCGGGACCTTCGTCGTACAGGTCGGCCATCAACCGCGCCAAGGTCTTGTCGATCGGCTTGGCGTCCTGGCCTCGGACTTGCTCGGCAAACGACGGTTCACCGCCGCTGGCGGGACGCGGGGACTGCTCGCTCATGATTCGATCTCCCTGAAATCTCTGAAACCCTTGAAACCCCTGAAGTACGGACGGGCGGCGCGGCGGCGATCACTCCCCTGACCGGCGCGCCACGCGCTGCGGCAGCGCTCAGCCGCCGCTTTCCACCGCAACGCCGTGCTCGCGCAACCACGCCACCAGCGCTTCACGATCCTGGCGGGTCTGCGCGTTCAGCAGGCTCGGCGGGGTCATGAACAGATAGCGTTGGAAGGTGACGTTCTGGCGATTGCGCGCGTCGGCGTCGGCGCCGGCCTTGAGCAATTCCAGCGCGCGATTGGGCTGGTTGATCTTGCCGGCCACGTGCAAGGCGGTATTGCCCAGCCGGTCGGCGTGATTCGGGTTGGCGCCGGCTTCGAGCAAGCGATGGAACTGCGCCGAGCGCTCGCCCATCAAGGCCGCGCTGAGCGGGGCCGAACCGTTGTCGCCATGCAACGTATCCGGCGCCGCGCCGTGCGCGAGCAGGACCTCGAGATAGGCCGGATCGTTGGCCATCGCCGCCATGTGCACGACGGTGCCGCCGTCGATGCCCGGCTCGGCCGGATCGGCGCCGGCGTCGAGCAAGGCCTTCAGGCCGTCGAGGCTTTGATTGAGCACCGCCCATTCGAGCAGGGTGACGTTCTTGTCGCCATGCGTCCGCAGGTCCACGCCCGCGGCCAAACGCCGGATGTCCGCGCTGTCGCCCGCGGCGACCGCCTCGGCCAACTCGGCCACGGCCGGATCGGCGAACACCTCATGAATATCGACTACTGCCATCTTGCACTCCTCCTGAGCACTGCCTACCCCATAAGCCCGCTGCGTGGCGGGACGTCGAACGACGCGCGCGGAACGTATCCCCTACCGTAGCGTCTTGCGACATACGGTGTCGTACCGTGGCTCGGGCAGCCTAGCAAGAACCGGGAGAGCCCGCAGCCGAGACGGACCGTTGTCACAAAACCGGGCGGGGTCGCTCGCACAGGACGATCCTGGCGCCGCGGCATGCCGCCCGCGTGACAAGACCTGAAGGCCGTCGCGACGGATCGGGCCGAAGCAACCCCTGGGTCAACGCGAAACGGCTCAGCGTGAATAGGCCTCGGCGCAGGCCTGCAGGCGCGCGACGCCACCCCATTGCTCGAACCGGCCCTGCGCCGCCTCGTCGATGCGTTGCGGCGTCATGAAGGGGTTGGCGGTGTCGCGGGTGCCGGGAAAGATCAGCACGATTGCCCGCGGCACGGTCCAGCCGCGGCCGCTGAACTCGCCGCGGCCGCGCACCTCGCGATAGTTGACCGGCAAAGCCCTACGGCCGAGCAGTCGGCCGTTGAGCGCGATCGAGGCTTCGCCGAGTTCGCGCGAAGGGCCGCTGTCGCCCACCACCACGAACACCGGCTGGTCGCCGCCCGGATTCATCGCTACCGCGAGGTCGCCGACCTTGGCCCGGCTGGAAAACGGCGACGGGCTCTTCGGAATCACCAGCGCCGGCGTGGCCAAGGCATCGACATAGGTCTCGATGTCGCAGGCATCGCCGCCGCTCGGCTTGCGCAGCGCGGTCGCCGAAACCAGGAAACCGTCCACCGCCGGGCAAGGCTTGCCGTCGCGGAACGGAATGATCGCCGGCGCGATCTTGGTGCGTCGCAACTGATCGGCCGGCCACCCGGCGGCGGCGGCCTGTTGCGTGGCGATGCGCCGCGCCTTCAATCCGGCGCTGGACAGACCGGCGCAGGCGTCGCTCATCGCATTGCACAGATTGTTGAGCGCGCGGGTCTCGCCCCAGAAATCCTCGACGCTGTAGGAACGGCGGGTGCCGTCGGTGTTGACGTTGAGCCCTTCGACGAACAACAGCGCCGAACCCTGCGGGTCGGACCAGACCGCAGTCTGGCCGCCGGGGGCATTGCCGTCGGGCTGCAGGAAAGCGCGGCTCATCCCGCATTCGACCGCGCGCGCCGGTCCGGCGGCGAGCAGCAGGCCGCAGGTCGCTGCGGCCGTCACCAGCAGTTTCTTGATGAACAGGTGCGAATGCGTGGCCATGGCCGTCTCCTGTGCCGACCACGAGGGAAACGGCCCCCGCGACGCGGCGCGGCCAAGTGCGCCGCGCCTGTTGCGCCCAACCATCGCGTCAGCTCGCTCAGTCGGCGACGACGCGGCGATGATCCAGATGCAGACCGAAGCCGCGCGCACCCGCGGATTCGAGCCCGGGCTTGAGCGTCATCGACGGCACCTCGTAATCGCCCGCGTTCTGCTTGCGGTACGGAATCGGCGCCTGCGTCCACAAGCCATCCAAGCGCTTGCGCAGTTCGGCTTCGGCGATGGCGTAACGTTCGGCATTGAGGCCGTCGCTGCGATAGACCACGAACGGCGGCAGCACCTCGAAGCTGGGGTAATACAGCACACCGTGGTTGATCGGAAACAGCAGGTCGTCGATGTCGCCGTTGATGCCGCGCGGGCCGTAGTGGTCGGCCCAACCGCCGGCGGTGACCGACAGCATCGCGCGCTTGCCGGCGAACTGGCCTTCGCCGTATCGGTCGCCCCAGCGCGTGTCGGAATGCTCGCCGACGCCATAGGCGAAACCGAAAGCGTAGACGCGGTCGATCCAGCCCTTGAGGATCGCCGGCATGGTGAACCACCACAGCGGAAACTGCAGGATCAGCGCATCGGCCCAGCGCAGTTTTTCCTGCTCGCGCAGCACGTCTTCGGTCAGCGCATTCGACGCGTACGCGCGCTTGGAACTGTTCACCACCCCGAGGCGTTCGCGCGGGTCGTGTTCGGGAAAGTCCTCGGCGTCCACGATGGCCTTCCAGCCTTGCGCATACAGGTCGGTGACCTGCACCTCGTGCCCGCTCGCGAGCAGATGCGCCCGCATCGTGTCCTTGAGCGAACCGCTCAACGAGGCCGGCTCGGGGTGGGCATAGACGATCAGCACCCGCTTGGGGCGCTGCGGCTCGGACGGGAGGTTCGACGGTGCTTGCAGCGTATTCGTGGACATGGCCTAAGGCCTTTGCGTAGGGATGGCTTACCTTAGCCAATCCCATCATTCCGCAGTGACGCATTTTAATCGACGCTGCGCGTCGTATCAGGCACCAATCGAAACGGGACCGGGCGACGCTTCGCGCCGTCCGAACGCCCACGAAAAAGCCCCGCTTTCGCGGGGCCTCTTCGTTCATCGCATTGGATGCCGATCGACGGGGCTTACGCCCAGGGATCGCGCAGCACCATGGTGTGGGCGCGGTCCGGACCGGTCGAGACGATGGCCAGCTGGCAACCGGCCAGCTCTTCCAGCGCACGCAGGTAAGCGCGGGCCGCGGCCGGCAGCTTGTCCCACTCGGTGATGCCGTGGGTGTTCTCTTCCCAACCCGGGAACTCCAGGTACACCGGCGTGCACTCGTCCCAGCCGGCAGCGTCGAGCGGCGCGTATTCGGTGCGCTTGCCGCGGTATTCGTAGGCGATGCAGATCTTCAGCGTCTTCATGCCGTCGAGCACGTCGAGCTTGGTGATGCACAGGCCGGTGATGCCGTTGATCGCCACCGCACGCTTCAGCGCGACGATGTCGATCCAGCCGCAGCGGCGCGGCCGGCCGGTGGTGGCGCCGTATTCCTGGCCGCGGTCGCGGATGCCCTGGCCGACTTCGTCGTCGAGTTCGGTCGGGAACGGGCCGCCGCCGACGCGGGTCGCGTAGGCCTTGGCGATGCCGAGCACGTAGTCGATCGAGTCCGCACCGACGCCGGTGCCGGCGAGCGCGCCGCCGACGGTGGTGTTGGACGAGGTGACGTAGGGATAGGTGCCGTGGTCGATGTCGAGCAGCGAACCCTGCGCGCCTTCGAACAGCACGCGCTTGCCCTGCTTGCGCAAGTCGTGAAGGATGCCGGCGACGTCGGACTTCATCGGCTCGACGTATTCGCCGAAGGCCAGCGCCTCGTCCAGGGTCTGCTGGTAGTCGACCGCGTCGACGCCCAGGTAATTGGTCAGGACGAAGTTGTGATAGTCGAGCGCGGTGCGCAGCTGCTCGGCGAGCTGGGTCGGGTAATGCAGGTCGGCGACGCGGATGCCGCGGCGCGCCACCTTGTCTTCGTAGGCCGGGCCGATGCCGCGGCCGGTGGTGCCGATGGCCTTGCCGCCGGCGGCCTTCTCGCGGGCCTGATCCAGGGCGATGTGGTACGGCATGATCAGCGGCGTGGCCGGGCTGATCTTGAGGCGCGAACGCACTTCCACGCCGGTTTCCTCGAGCTCGCCGATCTCCTTGCGCAGCGCGGCCGGGCTCAGCACCACGCCGTTGCCGATCAGGCAGAGCGCGTCGTCGCGCAGGATGCCCGACGGAATCAGATGAAGGACGGTCTTCTTGCCGCCGATGACGAGGGTGTGGCCGGCGTTGTGACCGCCTTGAAACCGCACGACGGCGCCGATCTGCTCGGTCAGCAGGTCGACGATTTTGCCCTTGCCTTCATCGCCCCATTGGGCACCGAGAACGACGACTGACTGACCCATGACCTTGTAACTCCTGCGCTTGCTGTGAAAGCGGCATTGGCCGCGAGGCGACCGCCCCGACCCAGTCGCAGCCGATGCCGCGCCACAGGGCCATGAACGGAAAAAAGCCGGCGGGGATGTCCCCGGCCGGCTTTTGTGCATTATCCGGGTTTCGATAGGCCAAGGCCACCCCAAATCGGTCCGGATTGGGCGGTCGGGGCAAATTGACGCGATTCGTTCATGGATCGGAACCGACCCGCCCGCCTCTGTCCCTTCGCCCCGGCCGGCCCGGGCCCGCCTCCCTGGGCCTCCCACGCAGATCAAAACGCGGGCCCGGCCTTGCACCGGGCCCGCAGGCCGCCGGGCGGTCCGACGCGCCCGGCGACTTCAACCGCTCAGGCCATTACTTGCTCAGGCCATCACTTGCTCTGGGCGTCGCGCTGGCGCGCGTCGACGTAGTCGTCGATGCCGTTGCGGTCCTTGTCCAGACGGCGACCGCTGAGCTGGTAGTAGGTCCGCGTACTCAATGCGCCGCGGACGTAGGCGCGCTTCTCCGGGTCCCAATAGGTCGCGTTGGGGTCGACGCTGTTGGCGGTGAAATACACCGTGGTCGACGGGAACAGGTCGATGTTGGTGCCCGGACGGCAGTCGGCCGTGTCGGGACCGGCGGTGAAGCGGTCGGCCTGGCTCTTCTTGCAATCGTCGGCGGTGATGACCTCATAGACGTGACGGGCCTGGCCGACCTTGGCGATCGGCACACTCAGGCCCTTGCCCTGCGACAGGCTGGCTTCGCGCACCAGGGAGCGAGTGGTGTTCGGCCAGGGCTCGAACGGCACGCCGAGGAAGTCGGCGATGCGGCCGTTGACGACCATCTGGTCCAGCGCCAGCACGCGCGGCAATTCCATCATCTGCAGGTCGCGCACCACCAGCGGCGCGGCGGCGAGGTTGAACACCCCGAGGTTGAGGTTGCCGATGGTGTCGAGCGTGCCGGCATCGAAAGCATGCAGACGCGGGTTCAATGCCATCGGGTTGCTCGCCACGTCGCGCAGGGCGATGTCCTTGATCACGATCGGGTTGAGCGTCGACAGGCCGAAGTTCACCCCGGCGAACGAAGCGCCGATGTGGAACTTGACCCCGCCCGGCGCCTGCCCCGGCGGTCCCGGCAGACCGACGCAGCCGCCGGTGCCCCAGCCCGGATTCGGCGTGCTCCATTTGACCGTGTAGGGATAGTAGGTGCCGCCCTGGAAGATCTCCGACGGCCCGATCGGACCGATCACGGTCGGGTTGATCCACGGGCTGTTGCAGCCCGCATACGCCCAGTCGATCACCGGCGGCGTGGCCGACGGATACAGCACGCGCAGGTCCAGGCTATGCGCCGGCGCGGCGTTCGGATTGACCAGGTCCCAGTTCCACATCGTCTGCAGCGACAGGCCGACGTTGGCGGCCAGCACCGAGAATTCGTGATCGCTGAAATGCCGGCGATAGCCGGCGCGGTCTTCGGCGGTCAGGCTGCCGCCGGCCGGCATCACGTGATGTTTGTAGGTGTCTTCGCCGGTACCGACGATGGTGTTGTGGGCCAGGCCGTAGTTGTGGCCGGCTTCGTGCGCGGTGGTGCCGCCGATCGAATTGGCCCAGCGGTCGAGCGTGGAGTTGGCGCCGTTCAAGGCGCCGCCGGGACCGCCGGTCCAACCTTGGTAGGTGCCGCCCCAGACATAGGAATAGTCGACCGCGGTCGGGTCGTTGGTGTCGACAGCCTGGGCGAGGCCGAACAGACCGTCGGTCATGTTCGCCTTGGTCGTCACCGCCACCACGTTGCGGCGGGCGAACGTCGCCGGCGGCAGCGCCGAGCCCGGAATCACCTGTACGTTGAACTCGCAGTAGTCGAGCTCGACCACATGGCTGACCGCATCGCGCAGCGCGACCGTGGTGCCGGTGTAGCTGGGCAGATCGACGGCGGTGAACGGCGCCGCCGGATTGGTGGCCGAGGCCGCGGAGAAACCGAACGACGGAAACGCCAGCGGCGCAGTCGGATAGACGAGGTAAAGCTTGTTGGCTTTGTTGGACGGGTTATAAGCCGGACAAGTGGCGGCCAGCGCCGACCCGCTCAGCGACAACAGCGCGAGCGCGAGCGCGGTCCGCCGCAGTTGGGACGATTCCTTCATGACGCTACTCCATAAGCAGATGCATGGATGTGCGTCGCTGCGAAGCACCGGGCCTGCCGGACTTGGACGGCCCGACGCCATCTGCATCGACGGAAACGGCGTGGCCTGCGGTCCGGCGGCATCCCCTGCCTGACGACCGCGCCTGTTCGCCGCCCCCCGGTTCTAGACGCATACCTACCGCCGCGACAGGTCGAAACCGGGTCGAAACCGGGACAGCGCGGGAAGGATTCGCAACGCGACCGGCGAACCGCGAGCAACAGTGATGCGGGTCTCCGGGCGGGTTTGATGCGCGTCGTGGAGGGGAGAGATTGGGTGAGTCGCGAAACGAAGCATTTGCGGCTGGTCGCGATGGCCGGTTCCGGATCTTGATTGCGTCAGCCGCAGGACGTAGCCATTGGGCGGCCATGTTTCCGACCGGTTTCTCGCCAGCTCCTCGTCTGTCTCGCAATGCCGTCATGGCCCGCTGCGGTCCAAGCGGGTCTCCGGACGGCTCCGTTCCATGGCACGCACCGTTTGATGCCTCGTGTCGACAAGCGCGCGCCTCTGACCGATGGTGAGCATCGCCTGTTGGCCGACATACCCGTGTATAAGCTCTTCGAGCTGCGATGCCGGTCATCGCCAAACACCATCGCCCTTCTCGAGAACATCTTGATGACTCGCACCTACCGTTCTGCCTTGGCCGCCGCCTTCCTGGCCGGCACGATGCTCTCCGGATGTTCGGAGCCCAAGCCTGCCGCAACCGACGCGTCCGCCCCGGCTCCGGCCCCGGCCACGCCCTCGGCACCGCAGCAAGCGACCCACCCCGACGTACTGCGCTTCCGCATCGGCACGCTCGACGCCGCGGCCTTGAAAGACGGCGACATCGAGACCGTCAACGACGGCAAGACCTTCGCCATCGGCCAGCCGCTCGATCAGGTGAACGCGCTGCTGACCGCCGCAGGTGCGCCGACCGACACGCTGCACCTCAGCATCCAGCCCTTGCTGGTCCGCAGCGGCGCGCGCATCTTGCTGTTCGACACCGGCGCGGCGGATGCCTCGTTCGCGCACGCCGGGCGCTTGCCGGCCTCGCTGCGCGCGGCCGGCGTCGAGCCCTCGCAGGTCACCGACATCTTCCTCTCGCACCAGCACCAGGATCACGTGGGCGGCCTGCTGACGCGCGAAGGCGCGCTGGCCTTCCCCAACGCGGCCATCCACCTCTCGGCTCCCGAATGGAAATCCCTGAAGGGCGACCGCGATGCCGCCGCGCTGGTCGCCGCGATCACGCCGAAAGTCGCGACCTTCCAGCCCGGGGCGTCGATCGTTCCCGGCGTGGTCACCGCCGTGGCCGTCGACGGACACACGCCGGGACACAGCGCTTACGAAATCGCATCGGGCGACGAACGTCTGCTCTACCTCGGCGATACCGCGCATCACTATGTGATCTCGGTGCAGCGCCCGGAATGGACGGTGCAGTACGACATGAACGCACCGTTGGCCCAGACCAGCCGGCGCGCGCTCCTGCAACGCGCCGTCGACGGCAAACTGCGCGTCTACGCCGTGCATTTCCCCTTCCCGGGGCTGGGACACATCAAGCCCCAGGGCGACAGCTTCGTTTGGGAAGCCGAGCAGGGCGCCGCTCGCTGATTCGCCACGGACGCCGCGCGCGCATTGCGATCATCGGCACTGCGCGCATGGCGTCGACGAACCGGACTGTGCGCATGACGAATGTCGTCTACAGCAACAACTGGCGGCTTGATGATCGCAGATTGTAGAAAGTGGCCCGTCCCTACTCCGGCGGCACCGATCACGATGGTTCATACGCATCGCGCCAGCATGAAAAAACGGGCGGACGAAAGACATGCTTAAAATTCTCGACAAGATTCCCGGCCACTATCCGCGCGCACAGATCTTCTGCTTTCTATTCTGGCTCGGGGCGATGATCAGCATGGCGATCGCCGCAATCAGTATGTTGGCGGCGTGGCGACTCGGAATCGGCGCAGCCTTCGTTCTGACAGGAATTTGCGCAACAGGCTTGTTGGGATGTGTCATTTGGTATTTCGTTGAACTGGTTACCGGCCGCATCACGCCATGGCGACGATAAGCTCCATGCAGCAGTCTCATTGAGCCTGTAGTCCCACGTGGCCCAGCCACCTCACCGAATCCAGACGACGTCATGTCCGAACAACACATCCCTTCCCTGTACGACTGGCTCGGCGGCATCGATGCGCTGAACCGGCTGACCGATCGTTTCTACGAGCACGTCAAGGCCGACGCGTTGCTCGGGCCGGTGTTCGAGCACATGGGCGCGGATCATCCGGGCCATGTCGCGACCTTTCTCGCCGAGGTGCTCGGTGGGCCGGACGATTACAGCAAGCAGCACGGCGGTCATCCGCATATGGTCCAGCAGCATCTCAACCGCCATCTGAGCCAGGAGAAACGGCGGCGTTGGGTGGGCCTGCTGTTGGAAACGGCGGACGAGCTCGGCATGCCCGACGACCCGGAGTTCCGCTCGGCGCTGGTCGGCTATCTGGAATGGGGTTCGCGCCTGGCAGTGATCAATTCGCAACCCGGCGTGACGGTCGACCCGCAGGCACCGATGCCACGCTGGGGCTGGGGCGAGGTCAAGGGGCCATACACGGGTTGAGCCTCTCGCTGTTGTCGTTCCGCGCGACTTCGCAGGTGCCCGGCGATGCACGAATCTATCTCAGCGCCTAGGCGCTCAATTCCCATACGACACGCGAAGACAACGCTCCGCTGCCAAGGCCATCCGACATCAGTTCTAGTTTGGGCAGCAAGCTGGCGCCCCGCCGCATCGCTTGCTCCCAACGATCCATCGCCGCCAGCAGGCGCGAACAGGCGCCCAGCCCTCCGCCGCCATAGACCCCCTGGCCGGTCAGCAATGCGAAGCTGGCGTCGCGCTCGTCGTGAATGCCGAACGACACGGAGCTGCCGGAGCCCGGGTGATGAATATCGAACAGACAGAAATCCGGCGCCGATACCGACAAATAATGCCGCAAGCGCAGAAAATAACTCGACAACTGGTTTTCGCGCGCCGTCGCAAGCAGTTCGCCCAAGGGATGGTGCTTCGCGGCGGCGAGCAATTCGTCCTTGGAGATCCGCTTGCGCAGCACGGGCGCCGAAATCGAATCCACACCCGGCACGGACAAGGTGTAGCGACCGAAAATAGCGCGGCCGATCGAACGCTCTCGCACGAAGATCGCCGTATAGTCTCCGCCTCCGGGAATCGCCATCGCCAGGGCGCAGCGCCCGCCCTCGGCCCAGCGGCCGGCAAGCCATTGCGGCACCGCGCTGGCCGAGGTCGACACGATGACGTCGAACTCAGCCTCGCTCAACGCGTCCGGCAGGCCGCCGCATTGGTAGACTTTCGTATCGCCAAACCCCGCCTCGAATAAGGCCGCATTGCTGCTCTCGACCAGCGACGGGATGATCTCCGTGCCGGCGATCAAACTCGAAGAGGGCGCGAGACAAGACATCAAGGCCAACAACCATCCGCTGGCCGAGCCGATCTCGAGCACCCTGTCGTTCGGTGCGATCTGCAGCCTCTCCAGCAGGTCGAGGATGAAGGACGGCGTCGATTGGGCGGAGGAGAAAATCCCGTCGTCGGTCTCGACCAACGCCAGCGCCCTGTCGGAAAAAATCAGGGCTGCCGCTTCGCGGCTCCATTCGCCGTGGTTTTCCAGCCAGTCGCCGCCTCGGACCTTGAAGCGCTTGACGAAGCGGTGACGGGGGCAGCGCGTAAGCGCCGTCTGCAAGGCCGGCGTATAGGGCATTCCGCGCTGTCGCTGCAGGCTGTCGACGAACCCGTCCCAGGTCGGTGCCGGCGCGATACTGTCCATTCGGTGGGGTCTTTCAACTCACCGCGAACCGCTGTTCGCCGACCTCGGCCATGGTCAGTCGATTGAAGAAGGACGAGCGCCTGCGAACCAGGTCGCCGACGTAGTTCGAGTGGCCGCTTTCGCACCAATCGTTGAGCAGGCCCGTCGTGTAACGCAGGTGATTGCGCTCCTCGCGTGCGAGGATGCGCAGGATCGCATCCATCTTCCTGGACCGTTCCTTTGAGCAGATGGCGCGTATCACCGGTTCCATCAACAGTTGATGAAGCCGGGTCCTGAATTCGCCCAGGTTGATCTGCACGACTTGATCGATGATGAAGTCGGTTTCGAGGGGTTCGCTCGCGGGAACCTCGTCGTCGAGCTTCAGCCTCGGGGAAACGGCCAGCAACTCGCGGCGCTGCTCCTTGCTGACCGCATCGGGAAAGATCGTGTCCACCAGGGAGATGTACATGACGCTGTGGCCGGATTCGTCCACCGCGTGCTGCTTGAGCAGCGAACGTATCCTGTCGTCCGCCACCCCACCGGCCAACTGCCAAAGTTCCAGCGCCCCGGACGCCTCTTTGGCGGCATTCGAGATCAGGCACTGGATCAGCCAGAACGGATTCGAGGACAGGTTTCGAAACGCATCGCCGTACCAGGCCTGCGAGTACGGCGGCGGATCGTCTTCGAACGCCGCCCGGAGGTGCTGGCAATACGACGGGTAAGCGCCAACACCTCCGGAATCGTGCAGTTCGCGGTCCAGCAGCTCGTGCAGGACCTTCATCCCACGACGTCCGGCATCGGTCCGTTGCAGGCGATGAAGGGCGCCATGCCCGGCACGTCGAAGGGCGTCTCGCTGATCTTGACCACACCGTTGTTGAGGGCGATGAAATCGATCACGACTTTGTCGCCGGTGACGATGCCGGCCAGCCTTACCCCACGGCCGCCCGCCAAGGTCGCCAAGGCCTTGGCCTGGTCCGGGCTCAGATCGAAACTGATGGGGGGCATGCGTTCTTTGTCTTTCATGAGCAACCTCCTTGGTTACCAAGCTCGCTCAGGCTCCGGAATTGGAGCCTCAGGCAAGGTCCTTCGAAATTTCCTTGGGCAGCAGTGCGATCAGTCTTTTGCGTGCGCTCGCCGACATGCCGGCAACAGTGCTCCGGACCGCCGGCAGAC
Source organism: Lysobacter sp. CA196 (assembly GCF_052078695.1). Lineage (NCBI taxonomy): Bacteria > Pseudomonadati > Pseudomonadota > Gammaproteobacteria > Lysobacterales > Lysobacteraceae > Lysobacter > Lysobacter sp. CA196. The sequence goes on from NZ_JBQJIN010000009.1 coordinate 14,381, forward strand.
CGCCGTAGGCCTTCACCTGCGCCGGGGTAATGGGCTCGTACTCCGTCGCCCCATAGGGCCGATAAGGGCGTTCCAGTTCGGAGTTCAACAGACGGAACACGACGTCGGAAACGTATTGCTTGTGCCACCAGAAGCTGACCGACACGCTCAGCGACATCGACCGCACGTGATGCCAGGTGTTGGACGGAATCAGCACCGCTTCTTCGCTGCCGATCGTCGCGTAGGCGACTTCGATCTGTTCGATGTTCCGGTTCGCTTCGCAGGCCTCGCCGAACAGATCGAGCCGACTGAAGTGGTAGTCCGCCGTCGAGCCCGATCGCTGCGCCATCAGATGGTCGTACTCCGCGGAGACCAGCAACACCTCCTTCTCGCCCTCGACCTGCACCAGCAGACCTTCGATGGGCGCCAGAGGGTGATGGTTATCCTTATGGAACGGCTGCACGCTGCCTTCCGGACCCACCCAGAGATGCGCGAGGACGGCACGGTCTTTCGGGCATATTTCCGGAACCCGCAACATTTTTTCGATTTCCGGCAGAGGTCCAGGCACCGGTACCTGCCTGAGATACAGGCTCTGCGCCTGTGGTGTCGCCGGTGTGCGCATGACGTCCAACGCCTGCCGCAGCGGCATTTTTTCGTAGACTCGATTCAACCTGTGGCCGACTGCGACCTGCAATTCGACATCGCCATACCGGCGACGCAACCATTCGTGACTGATCGAAGCCTCGGCATCGGGCCAGATCCGCATATTGCGGATGACCTTGGCCGGGGATTCCGCGAAATCGCCGTCCTGGCCGCGGCAGGTTTCGAAGGGGACCGTGCCTATCCTGGAGGCCTTGCCGAAGCGCAGACCGCGACGGCCCATCTCGGACAGGGTGAGGGAGTCGCCGAGGGCCGCATCCATGTCAATAACCCATTGATTACTCTGGGCACTTTGCTGGTACAACGCAGTCCATCCGGCAGACCGGTCAAACCTGAGAGGCAAACGCATTCAGACACGCAGAGATCTCCATCCGGTGCCGGTGCCGACTCACGGCTCGCCCAAATCAGGCCGTCTGCCGAAGCGCCGGTTCTTCCGGGAGGTTCCGGCGCTGAGGAACCGGTCATGGATTTCAACGGGAGCCTGCGTTCGCCCGAAGCATTCTGGGATGAGGTGATGAGCGGGTTGCTGCTCCGTCGGCATACTGTGTCGTGCAAGCTGCGCCACTCGACGGTTGTCGTTGCGTATCCCTGCTGCAGATGTCGGCGACGATTAGCTGGCATGGGCCACCTCCATCCCTTGTCGGCCCACTTCAGCGCCGACTCATGAACCTGCGTTATGGACAGCATTCGGGACATCGTCGACCGTGCGTTTCAGGACGGCATCGCCATGCCGACGATGTCGCTGCGCGCCGGCAATGCCCTCGACAGCTACGATGCGCCGCCGCCGTTCGATGCGCACCTGGACCGCCCCGTCGCCAAGTACCTGGAAACCCATCATTGGGGCGTCGCGCATCTCGACCCGATCTCGTGGCGTTACTATCTGCCCGCGCTCCTGCGCCACGCCTTGCTCAAACTGGAGCACCCGGATTCGATGGCGATCGACGCACTATTGAGCTCGTTGCGTCCGCCCGACCGCGACCCGCCCCGCTTCGCCTCGCTGTCCCAGGCGCAAGCGCAAGCGGTCGTCGCGGTGCTGGACGCCCTCGCCTTCGAGGAAGCTTCGGCCTGGAAAGACGAGGCCATCGTCGCACTCGAGGAGTATTGGGCGCCGGGCGCTCACTATCGCGATGGCACCGCCACACGACAGTGACTCGGGCGCGGCGCGTTGGCATCATCGTCTCTGCCAGGCTGGCGCAAACCATGCACGCATCGCGATCCTCCCGCTTCGAGCGCCCATGCATCTTTTGACCCTCACCTATAGCGAACCGCTGCTGCGCCGGGCCGTGCTCGGGTTCTGGTGGCGGGTCGTCGGGCTGCGCTTCCTGATCGCGATGGCGCTCAATGGTGTCGCTCTCGGCGTATTGCTGGCGCAAAGAAACGGCTCCTGGCTGACCGGCCTGATGGCGACCACATTCGCCTTGGGCCTGTGCTTCGTCGTGACGCTTTATCTCTTCCATTACCGCAACTCGTTGCGCAAGTTCAGGGCGATGCGCAACCCGCAGGCCAAGTTCGAGCTTTCCCAGACCGCTTTCAGCCTCTGCGCCGACTCCGGTTCGGCCACTTTGCCGTGGACGGCGGTCGCCGAGATATGGAAGTTCGAAAGCTGCTGGCTATTGCTGTTCTCGAAGGCCCAGTTCGTCACGTTGCCTCTGGCCGACATACCGTCCGACGCTCAGGCGTACATTCTTGAGCGTGTCGGCGCGGCGGGCGGCAAGGTCAGTTGACGACTTACCCGTCCCCCACGCCGTTCGCTGCACCCACCGAGTAGACCCCACCGATGCGCAAGATGATCGTCTTCGTTATCGCCATGTTGGCGTCGACCACGGCAGCGGCCTGCGAGTGTGCGCAACCGCACCGTGTCCGCACGGCGGGCGAAGATAGCGGGCTTGATGCCGGTTAGCGAGTAACTGGGCTCGCGCGACACAGGCCGTGCTCACCGCGGATACGGCCGCAACAAACCCTCACCCGCCCCGCACCACCCACAGCGAAACCACCCCGATCGCCACCACGATGCCGCCCACGATGCGCAGGTGGCGGTCGGGCAAGGCCTGCAGTTGTTCGGCTGCGCGTTTCCAGCCGTTCGGGGCGACGAACAGGAACAGGCCTTCGAGCACTGCGACCAAGCACAGCGCCCGGATCAACTCACCGACCATGCGCGATCAGCGGTCGGACTTGAGGTATTGCAGGAACGGGTCGTCGCGGTCGAGCACGATCACGCTCTGGCCGTCGGCGAAGGACTTGCGGTAGCTCTCCAGGCTGCGCTGGAAAGTGAAGAACGCCGGGTCCTTGCTGGCGGCCTCGCCGTACATGCGGGTGGCTTCGGCATCGCCTTCGCCGCGCAGCCGCTGGGCGTCGCGTTCGGCTTCGGCCAGGATCACGGTCTTGTCGCGGTCGGCGGTGGCGCGGATCGCCTGCGACTGTTCCACGCCTTCGGCGCGCAGCTGGCTGGCGACCTGCAGGCGCTGCGAACGCATCTGGTTGTAGACCGAGGCCAACACGTTGCTGTCCTGCGGCAGGTCGATGCGCTTGATGCGGATGTCCTTGATGCGGATACCCAGGGTCGCGGCGCCCTTGTTGATCGTTTCGAGCTGCTTGCCGATCACCGCTTCGCGATCGCCCTTGACCACGTCGAGCAGGTTCAGCGAGTTGATCTCGTTGCGCAGCGAATCGCGGATGATCGGCGCCAGGCGCTCGACCGCGACCGTCTCGTCGCCGCCGGTGGCCTGGAAGAAGCGGCGCATGTCGTCGATCTGGCCGAGGGCGAAGAAATCGACGCTGACGTCGAGCTTGTCGGCGGTCAGGTAACGCTCCGGCGGCGATTCGAGAATCTGCAGGCGGCGATCGAACACGCGCGCGGTTTCGACCAGCGGCCACTTGAAGCGCAGGCCGGGGCCGATGTCTTCGCGTACCACGGTGCCGAGGCGGAACACGATCGCGCTGTGGCCTTCGCTGACCACGAACACCGAACCCAACAAGGCGAGCAGCAGCGCGATGCCCGCGGCAATCAGGGCGGGAACTCTCATCGGATCACCTCATCGCGGGACTTCGGACGCGCGGGGCGGCCGATATAGGGCACGGTGGACTGCGATTCGGTCGCGGTGACCGGGCTCAGCATTTCCGGCTGGGTCACCAGCGGCACGCTGACCGGGCCCGGCGTGGTCGGCACGCCGCGGTCCATCGGCACGTACAGCACCTGGCGCGAATCGCCGCCGACGATCTTGCGGTTCTGGCTCAGCACTTCCTGCACGGTGTCGAGCCACAGGCGCTTGCGGGTGACGTCGGGCGCGCTCTTGTACTGGTCGACCAGCAGCGAGAAGCGGGTCGCGTCGCCCTGGGCGCGGGCGATGGTCGAGGTCTTGTAGCCCTCGGCCGTGGTGCGCACGCGCTGGGCCTCGCCTCGCGCTTCCGGGACGATCTGCTTGGCGTAGGCCTGGGCCTGGTTGATCGAGGTGGTCTTGTCGGCGTTGGCGCGCTGGGCTTCGTCGAACGCGTCCTTGACGTCGTCCGGCGGGCGCGCGTTGGGCAGGTTGAGCTCGGTCAGGATCAGGCCGGTCTCGTAGTCCTTGAGCGAGGCCTGCAGGCGCTGGCGCACCTGCGCGGTCAGCAGGCTGCGCGCACCGAGCACGGTGTCGAGATCGGAACGGCCGATCTGCTCGCGCACCGCGCTCTGCGCGGCCTGTTTGAGCACGTCGTCGGGCTTGCGCGAGCCGAACAGGAACAGGCGCGGCGATTCGATCCGGTACTGGGCGTTGATCTCGACGTTGACCATGTTGCCGTCGCGGGTCAGCACCGGGATGGTCTCGGTGTAGGCCTGGCTCTGGGTCGCGTTGAGCTTGGTCACGCGCTCGATCGGCCACGGCGCCTTGAAGTGCGGGCCGGGCTGGAGGACGCGCGAGAACACGCCGAAGCGCAGGACCACGCCACGCTCCTGCTCGGTCACGAGCACGAAGCAGTTGAACACCAGCCACAGGCCGATCAGCAGCGCGACCCAGCGCAGGATCCCGCCGCCTCCGTTGCCGAACAAGCCGCGCAAGGGCTCGATCACAGCATCGAGACCGCGACCTTGCGGTTTGCGTTGTCGCGGCGGACGCGGGTTGTCGCCGGAATTGTCACTGCCAGGGGTGTTCCAGGCCATGCCTGCTCCTAAAGGTGTGGGCGCCGGGCGGGACGTCCTGTCCAGCTCGCTGCACCGGCCACGGCTTGCGCCGCGACCGGTCCACAGCGCCGGTTGCGCCGCGGGAGTCCGCACGCAGTCACCCGCGCACGAACCCGTCGATTCTAGGTGGGGGCCTGAACGGCCTCAAGCAAGGGGCGCAATGCTTCGCCGTTGGCCTGGGCGAACAGGCGCTGGGCGTCGGCCACGGCCAGGTCGACCTCGACCAGCCAGCCGTGCTCGTCGGCCTGCTCCGAACGCACCGCGCCGAGCTCGTGCAGGCGTGCGCGCAGGCGCGCGTCCTGCGGCGCGATCCGCACGCTGCCGGCCACGTGACGCAGCTGCAGGGCCTCGCCCAGCGCGCTGCGCAGCAGGTCCAGGCCCCGGCTGTCGCGGGCCGACACCCAGACCCGGCTGCTGTCTTCGCCGGGGCGGTCGATGCGTGGCTCGACCCCGTCGAGGCGGTCGATCTTGTTGAACACCAGCACCTGCGGCAGGTCGCCGGCGCCGATTTCGTTCAGGACCGCGTCGACCTGGGCGATGCGCTCGTCGCGCAGCGGGTCGGCGGCGTCGATCACGTGCAGCAGCAGATCGGCCTCGCGCGCTTCCGACAGGGTCGCCCGGAAGGCGGCGACCAGTCCGTGCGGCAGGTCGCGGACGAAACCGACCGTGTCGGCCAGCACCGCGGCGCCGCCGGAGAGCTCGATCCGGCGCACGGTCGGGTCGAGGGTCGCGAACAACTGGTCGGCGGCGTAGGCCTCGGCACCGGTCATCGCGTTGAACAGGGTGGATTTGCCGGCGTTGGTGTAGCCGACCAGGGCCACCCGCGGCAATTCGCTGCGCAGTCGCGCGCGACGCATCTGGGTGCGCTGCACTTCGACCTTGTCAAGGCGACGCTGCAGCTGCTCCAGGCGCTTCTGCAACAGGCGCCGGTCGGTTTCGAGCTGGGTTTCGCCGGGGCCGCGCAGGCCGATCGAGCCGCCGCGCTGGCGTTCCAGGTGGGTCCAACCGCGCACCAGGCGGGTCGCCATGTGCTTGAGCTGGGCCAGTTCGACCTGCAGCTTGCCTTCCGAGCTCTTCGCGCGCTGCGAGAAGATGTCGAGGATCAGGCCGGTGCGGTCGACCACGCGCCGTTCGAGGAAACGCTCGAGATTGCGCTCCTGGCCCGGCGACAAGGGGTGATTGACCAGGATCAGGTCGGCGCCGCTGGCCTCGGCCGCGGCCTTGACCTCGTCGAGCTTGCCGCTGCCGATCAGGGTCGCCGCGTTCGGGCGATCGATGCGCGCGGTCAGGACCGCGGCCACGCTCGCGCCCGCCGACCGGGCCAGATCGGCGAACTCTTCCAGCAGGTCCTCATCCGGCGGGCCGCCGGCATGAGGCTGGATCAACAGCGCGTGCTCACCCTTGCGCGAACGTTCAAACACAGGTCCGCACCGTCGGCGCGAGCGCCGCCATCGTCATCGGATTACTCAGTTTCGTCGCCGCCGTCGCCATTGTCGCTGCCATCGGCGGACTGCACATAGCCGCCGCCGGGACCGACGCGGACATTACGCGCGGGAACGACGGTGGAAATGGCGTGCTTGTAGACCATCTGACTCACGGTATTGCGCAACAGCACCACGAATTGGTCGAAGGATTCGATCGTGCCCTGCAGCTTGATGCCGTTGACCAGGTAGACCGAGACCGGTACGCGTTCGCGACGCAGCGCATTCAGGAAAGGATCCTGTAGGGATTGCCCCTTAGACATCTTCTAATTCCCCAGCATGTTCTAGTTATTAGGACGGCACGCCCGGCACCCGTGTGGTGCGGAGCACGGCCGTATCGCCGGCTGTTGTCCCCACAGGGCGACCGGCCGATGTTAACGCAAGTGAAAGCAAACATTGCGACCCGGTGCCGGGTTTGCGCGCCCATTCTAAGCCCGGGATGTGCCTACGGCGGGCCGACGCCGGTAAACAGGGCCAGGGCGCGCTCCAGTTCGGCCGCATCGCGCAAAGGATCGAACCAACGCGCGTCAAGCTCGCCGCGCAACCAGGTCAACTGGCGCTTGGCGAGCTGGCGGGTGGCGTAGACGCCGCGATCGCGGAACTCCCGGGCGCCGTATTCGCCGTCGAGATGCTCCCAGGCCTGGCGGTAACCGACCGCGCGGATCGCCGGCAGATCCTGCGGCCGCGGATGCGCCTGCAGCGCCGGCAGCGCGCGCAGACCGCGGACTTCATCGAGAAAGCCCTGGGCGAGCATCTGCTCGAAGCGGCGCTCGATGCGGGCATGCAACACGGCGCGGTCGGCCGGCGCCAACACCAGCTTGAGCACCCGATACGGCAGCCGCGGCACGGCCAGCGAGTCGCGGCGCCAGTCGCTCATGCTGCGCCCGGACAGGCGGAACACTTCCAGCGCGCGCTGGATGCGCTGGGCGTCGGTGGCGTGGATGCGCGCCGCGGCCTCGGGGTCGATCTGCGCCAGTTGCGCGTGCAGGGCCGCCCAGCCCAGCGTTTCGGCTTCGGCGGCGAGTTGCGTGCGGGTGGCCGGGTCGGCCTCGGGCATGGCCGACAGGCCGTGCAGCAAGGCGTGGAAGTACAGGCCGGTGCCGCCGGCGAGGATCGGCAGGCGCCCGCGGCCGGCGATGTCGTCGAGCGCGCGGCGGGCGTCGACCGCGAACTCGGCGGCCGAATACGGCTGCCAGGGCTCGCGCAGGTCGACCAGGTGATGCGGCACGCTGGCCTGTTCGGCGGCGCTCGGCTTGGCCGCGCCGATGTCGAGGCCGCGATAGACCAGGGCCGAATCGACGCTGACGATCTCGCCGCCGAGGCGCTGCGCCCACTCCAGGGCAAGCGCGGTCTTGCCCGACGCGGTCGGGCCCATCAAGGCGATGGCGAGCGGGCGGGGATCGGCGGAAGCGTTCATGCGGGACGGCGGCACGGCGGTGGAGCGAGCCGGCAGCCTCGCACAGGCGCGGGCATCGAGGAAGCGGCGGCTCGGCTGCCCTGCCCGATCCGCGGCCAATCCGCGACCCGATTCGCGCGGCGACGGCGCGCTCCACAGAAGCTGTGGAGAAGCACTGGGGCAAGTCTGTGGACAAGCCCGTCGCGCCCAGGCCTGGCAAGGCATGGCGCTTGTTTGTCGCTTTTTTGACCAGGCGATGACGTTTGTCCACACAGCCTGTGGACAAGCCTGCGGACAGTCTCCGCGGAGCGGGCGCAATCCGTTGCGGCGTAACGCTCGCGATAAGTTTGATCATTTATTGATCACTTATTTTTCTTGACTTGCATCGCATTGTCGGCATCCCGGAGCGACGCCGCTCGACCCACGACGACGACGCGCGCAAGCGACGCGAAGCGCTGTCCACAATCGCTGTGGACAAACCTGCGGACAGACACCGTGCAACCGTGTTTCACGCCTTATGTGACAAGGCCGCGACAAGTTTGATCAATTTTTAGCCACGCGTTCGCGACGAAGAAATTCGCGGGAAATCGCCAGCCAAGACTTGACATCGAAGGCGATGCGGCATCCGGCGAATGCTCGTCGCCGCTATGGACACAACCGGCATGGTGTCGTGTCGCCTCACAACAAACACGCAACCGCATCGCCTGCGGCATGCGTGCGGCGATGTCCACAAAGGCTGTGGACAAAGCTGCGGACAGCGGCGATGGAATCGGGTTTCACGCCTTACGCCGCAAGGGCGCAGCAACTATGGCGAAAATTTGACCACGCACGGAAAGGGCCGAAATCGTGCGGCCACGCATCCCTTCCGGATTGAGCCGGATTGAGCGGGCGATGTGCACATGCGGACCGATGCCGATGTAGACCGCGCAAAATATCCAGCCGAGGCGCAGTTGCGGAAGCTTCGTTGCGCGAAACAGTTCGTGCAATGTCCACAATCGCTGTGGACAAGGCTGCGGACACACGCAGTGGAATCGGGTTTCACGCCTTGTGCCGCAAGGGCGCACGAATTATGGCGAAATTTTGACCACGCACCGCGGGTCGAAGGCCACAGGCCGCTCGCTTCGTCAAACGCTTGACTTCGCGCTGGCGGACGCAGCGCCGGATTGCGGCAGCGACACGCTTCGATGTCCTCGCTGCTCGAAAGCCGGGACCGGCCGCCACCTGCACACGACTCATCGAAACGGCTGCATCGCACCATCCACGATGGCTGTGGACAAGGCTGCGGATAAACTTCATGCAGCGTGTTTCACGCCTTGCGCGGCAAGGCTTTCGCGATCATCGCGATTGTTGAGGATGACAAGGCGCCGATCGGGTGCCGCATCGCTTTCTCACGCCGGCCGCTCAGCCCACAGCGTCAAAGGCCGAGCACTTCAGCGACGGCGGTTTTGCGGACTCTGGTCGCAGACGGCCGCTTCGTTTCAGGTCACCGGGTTGTTCGCGCCGGGCACCGCAGCCGAGAAGACGCTTATTCGTCGTCGGGCCATTTCAGGCTCGGCGCCGACGAAGCCGCGCGCCGCGGCATCGGCTGCGCCGCCACCGCTTCCCAGACCTTGATCGCGTCGACAGTGGCGGCGACATCGTGCACGCGCAGCAGCTTGGCGCCGCGCTGGGCCGCGATCAGGTGCGCGGCGACCGAGCCGTGGATGCGCTGCTGCGCGTCGTCGCGGCCGGTGAGCTCGCCGATGCTGCGCTTGCGCGACAGCCCCGCGAGTACCGGCACACCGAGTTCGCCGAAACGCTCCAACTGCGCGAGCAGGGCCAGGTTGTGGGCGAGGGTCTTGCCGAAGCCGAAGCCGGGATCGACGACGATCCGCTTCTTGGCGATGCCGGCCATCTCGGCGGCGAACAGGCGCTCGACCAGGAAGCGATGCACTTCGGCGACGACGTCGTCGTAGACCGGGTCGGTCTGCATCGAGCGCGGCTCGCCCTGCATGTGCATCAGCACCACCGGCACGCCGAGTTCGGCGGCGGCATCGAGCGCCCCCTCGCGGCGCAGGGCATAGACATCGTTGATCAGGCCGGCGCCGGCGGCGACCGCGGCGCGCATGACCTCCGGCTTGGAGGTGTCGATGCTGATCGGCAGCATGGTCTCGCGGGCGAGGCGCTCGATCACCGGGATCGTGCGCCGCAGTTCTTCTTCCAGCGGCACCTCGGCCGCGCCGGGGCGGGTCGATTCGCCGCCGATGTCGAGCAGGTCGGCGCCCTCCTCTGCCAACTTCAGGCCGTGTGCGACCGCGGCCTCGAGGCGGTCATGAGCGCCGCCGTCGGAAAAGGAATCGGGGGTCACGTTGACGATGCCCATGATGCGCGGGCGGTCGAGAACCAGGCGGCGGCCGTTGCAGTCGAGGGTCGTGGCGAGATCGAACATGGATTCGGGACTCAGGATTCGGGTTGAAGACTCGGGACTCGGGACTCGGGACTCGGGACTCGGGACTCGGGACTCGGGACTCGGGACTCGGGACTCGGGACTCGGGACTCGGGACTCGGGACTCGGGACTCGGGACTCGGGACTCGGGACTCGGGAAAGAGTTTTCGCGCTGCCTCGAGCTTACGCAAGCATTCTGGATGCTTAACTTCGGTCGGGAGCAAAAACATCCACCCGACCTGGATGTCCCTCGAGGCTTTGGCCTCTACCAATCCCGAATCACGAATCCCGGCCAAAAAGAAACGGCGCCCGATTGCTCAGGCGCCGTTCGCTTTGTGCTTTGCCGAAACCCGAGTCCCGAGTCCCGGTGCTTTACCGAGTCCCGAGTCCCGGCCCTTAAGTCTGCGCCGCAGGCCCGCCGATCTGGCTGCCGGGGCGGCCCGGACCCGGGTCGTCCTTGGAGATGCGGCCCGACTTGGCCCAATCGGCCGGCGGACCCGGCTCGCGGCCGGCCATGATGTCGTCGATCTGCGCGGCATCGATGGTTTCGTACTGCAGCAGGGCTTCGGCCATCGCATGCAGCTTGTCGAGGTTGTCCTTGAGGATCTGCGAGGTGCGGCCGTAGGCCTTGTCGAGGATGCCGCGCACGACTTCGTCGATCCGGCGCGCAGTCTCGTTGGACACGTTCTTGTGCTGGGTGACCGAACGGCCGAGGAAGACTTCGTCTTCTTCTTCGCCGTAGGCGATCGGGCCCATCTCGTCGCTGAGGCCCCACTTGGTGACCATGTTGCGGGCCATCTTGGTGGCGCGCTCGATGTCGTTGGACGCGCCGGTGGTGACCTTGTCGACGCCGAAGATCAGCTCCTCGGCGACGCGGCCGCCGTACAGCGAGCACAGCATCGACTCGATGGCCACGCGGTTCATCGAGTACTTGTCGCCTTCCGGCAGGTACATGGTCACGCCGAGGGCGCGGCCGCGCGGAATGATGGTGACTTTGTAGACCGGGTCGTGCTCGGGCACGATGCGGCCGACGATGGCGTGACCGGCCTCGTGGTAGGCGGTCAGCTTCTTCTCGTCTTCGCTCATCGCCATCGAGCGGCGCTCGGCGCCCATCAGGATCTTGTCGCGCGCCTTGTCGAAGTGCTCCATGCGCACGTCCTTGCCGTTCTCGCGCGCGGCGAACAATGCCGCCTCGTTGCACAGATTGGCCAAATCGGCGCCGCTGAAGCCAGGGGTGCCGCGCGCGATGGTCATCGGCTCGACGTCGTCGTGCAGCGGCAGCTTGCGCATGTGCACGCGCAGGATCTGCTCGCGGCCCTTCACGTCCGGCAGGCCGACCACGACCTGGCGGTCGAAACGGCCCGGACGCAGCAGCGCCGGATCGAGCACGTCGGGGCGGTTGGTCGCAGCGATCACGATCACGCCTTCGCCGCCTTCGAAACCGTCCATCTCGACCAGCAACTGGTTGAGGGTCTGCTCGCGCTCGTCATGACCACCGCCGAGACCGGCGCCGCGATGACGGCCGACCGCGTCGATTTCGTCGATGAAGATGATGCACGGGGCGTGCTTCTTGGCCTGCTCGAACATGTCGCGCACGCGGCTGGCGCCGACGCCGACGAACATCTCGACGAAATCGGAACCGGAAATGCTGAAGAACGGCACCTTGGCTTCGCCGGCGATCGCACGCGCGAGCAAGGTCTTGCCGGTACCGGGCGGGCCGACCATCAGCACGCCGCGCGGAATCTTGCCGCCGAGCTTCTGGAACTTGGACGGATCGCGCAGGAACTCGACCAGCTCGCCGACTTCTTCCTTGGCCTCGTCGCAGCCGGCGACGTCGGCCAGGGTCACCTTGACCTGGTCCTCGCCCTGCAGCTTGGCGCGCGAACGGCCGAAGCTCATCGCACCCTTGCTGCCGCCCTGCTGCATCTGGCGCATGAAATAGACCCAGATGCCGATGAACAGCAACCAGGGCAATACGTTGATCAGGATCACCACCAGCGACGGGCTGCTCGACGGCGGCGTCTGCTCGGTCACGACCTTGTGGTTGATCAGGTCGTTGATCAGGTAGGGATCGCGGGTGCTGTAGGTCGTGAACTTGGTCCCGTCCTTGCGCGTGCCGGTGATCGTCGTGCCGTCGTCGGAGATCTTGACCTCCTTGATGACGTCGGTCTGGACCTGATTGATGAACTGGTCGTAGGCCAGCGCATCGGTGCCCGGCGTACGCGGGCCGAACGCCTGGAACACCACCATCAGCACGACGGCGACGATGACCCAAAGCAGCAGATTCTTGGCCAAATCGTTCATGTATTTCCTAGCCTGCGGCCCTGTGGGGCCTCGTGTCCTCCGACGCCTCTTGCGCCGGCGGTACCGCTCAGATTGTCACACCACCGCTCGCCGGACACCTGCCAAAAGCAGGCGGGTCGGCCGGCCGCCGGCCCGATGCCTTGGCGTTCAGGTCGGCGTGGCCCGCTTGCCCTGCGCCAGCGCGTACACCTCCGGGGATCGCTTGCGCGAGGCCGCCGGCTTGCGGATCGAGACCTTGGCGTAGCGACGGCGCAGTTCCCGCACGTAATCGTCGAAGCCCACACCCTGGAACAGCTTGATCAGGAAGGTACCGTCGACCCTTAGGTGCCGGTCGGCGAAATCCATCGCCAGCTCGGAAAGGTGCATCGCCCGCGGCAGGTCCACCGCATCCACACCGCTCATATTGGGGGCCATGTCGGACAGCACAAGGTCCACCGTCTGCCCGGCCAGGGCCTGCTCCAGCTGGGTTAAGACCTGGTCCTCGCGGAAATCGCCGAGAATGAACTCGACCCCGGCCAGGCCGGGCATCTCCAGGATGTCCAGGGCGATGATCCGGCCCGGCTTGGCGGCGTTGAGGCGGTACAGCTCCTGGCGGACCCATTGCGACCAGCCACCCGGGGCGGCGCCCAGGTCGACCACGACCATGCCCGGCTTGAGCAAGCGGTCGCGCTCGACCAGCTCCTCGAGTTTGTAGGCGGCGCGCGAACGCAGACCTTCGGCCTTGGCCTTCTTTACGAAGGGGTCTGAGAAGTGTTCCTTGAGCCAGCGTTGGCTGCTTTTGCTGCGGGTCGCCATGTGCGGGCGGCCGTCCCGGTGGGGGTTGGGGACGCCATGATACCCTGAGCGCCCCTCCCGCTCCGTTCGTGTGACCCAATGCCCACCCTGCTGACCTCCGCCCAGACCCGTTTCCTGCGCGGACAGGCCCACGACCTCAAGGCCATGCTCCAGGTCGGCGGCAAGGGCATCACCGATGCGCTGGTCGCCGAGGTCGATAGCGCCCTCGAGCACCACGAGCTGATCAAGATCAAGGTCGGCGCCGAAGACCGCGATGCCCGCGACGCAGCCATCGCTGAGATTGCCGAGCGCACCGACGCTGCCCTGGTCCAACGCATCGGCCATACCGCCGTGCTGTACCGCCCGAGCAAGGAAAAGCGCCAGATCGTCCTGCCGCGGACCTGATCCGGTCTGCCGCCGTCGCCGGCCCGACCGGCCCGCAACGCGCGGCGCTCGCGCCCGCCCCGGCCTCACATCGCCTGCCGCCATGCTACTGACCCTGGAACGTCCCGATCACGAGTTCTTCCTGCGCGGCGCCGACGGCCAGGTCGCGCTGGTCAACGATCGCCGCCTCGAACGCAGTTTCATCCTCGCGCCGAACCGGCTGATCGAAGACTGGCCGGTGCGCGACGTGAAGACCCTGACCATCGAGGACCTGGCGCTGGTGTTCGCGCTGGAACCGGAATTGATCGTGCTCGGCTGCGGCGCGACCCAGGCGTTTCCGCCGGCGGCGACCCTGGCCGCCTGTCTCGGCCGCGGTGTCGGCCTGGAAACCATGACCAACCCGGCCGCCGCACGCACCTTCAACGTGCTGGCCGGTGAAGGCCGGCGCATCGTCATGGGGTTCGTGCTCGGCGCATGAGCTTCGCTGCGCCCCGCTCGCGGTGGCCGGCACCTCTGATCGTCCCAAGCCTGGCGATTCTGGCGATGCTGCTCGCCGCCTGCGCCCCGCCCTCGCCGGCCGAGCGTTACCAACATTGGCTCGGCGACGGCCATCAGGCTGCGGTCGAGGAATACCGCGGCTATCTGCACGCCCACGGTGCCGCCGGATTCGTGCCGATGAGGCAGTTGCTGCGCAGCGGACGCCGCTGGCGCGTCTGCGGCGCCCCCGAGTTCGCGTTGCCGCCGAAACCGGCCTGGCCGGATACGGTGCGGACGCTGCGCCTGATCGGCGAACTGCGCCGTGCCGGGCTGCTGGCCGGTGCCGAGATCAATTCGGGGTACCGCGACGAGGCCCTCAACCGCTGCGAAGGCGGCAGTTCGCGCAGCCGGCACATGAGCGGCGGCGCCTACGATTTCGACTTGGCTGTCGACGCCCCGACCCGCGAGTTGTGCGCATTCTGGCGCCGTCGCGGCGGCGCGACCGGCTTCGGTCTCGGCTTCTACGACCGCCGTCATCTGCACATCGACGCAGGCGGTTTCCGCACCTGGGGCGAGGATTTTTCGCGCAAGACCTCGCTGTGCCGGCTTACCGCGACAGCCCGGCCGGGCTGAAGCCGCTTACTTCGCCGGCAGGTACAACAGCGGGTCGACCGGCTTGGCGTTGTAGCGCACCTCGAAATGCAGCATGTCGCGCGCGGCGCCGCTGCGGCCCATCTCGGCGATCTGTTCGCCGGACTTGACCACCTGGCCTTCGTTGACCAGGCGCTTGCGGTTGTGGCCGTAAGCCGACAACCATTGTTCGTTGTGCTTGACGATGATCAGTTCGCCGTAACCGACCAGGCCCGTGCCCGAATAGACCACCACGCCGTCGGCGGCCGCGCGTACCGCGGCGCCGCTGGAGCCGGCGATGTCGACGCCCTGCTTGGTCGGCTCGTTGGCGACGTAGCGGCTCAGCAAGGGGCCGTCGGCCGGCCAACGCCAGCGGATGCCGCTGTTGATCGGTGCGGCGACCGGCGCCGGCGACGTGGGCCGCGGCGCGCTGCCGCCACTGCTCGACGGCGTGCCCGCCGAGGGGCGACTGCCGCCGCCGCTCGATGGGTACAGGCGCAGACGCTGGCCGGGGTAAAGGGTGTACGGCGGCGAGAGGCCGTTCCAGGCAGCGAGGTCGGCGACCTGGATGCCATTGTTGGTAGCGATGCGGTACAAGCCTTCGCCGCGCTGCACGACGATGGTCGCGCCAGGCTTGGGCCTGGACGGACGCGGCGGCGCCGGACGCGCCGAGGGGCGCGACGGACCGCGGCTGGAATGACCGCGCGAAGGCTCGCGGACCACCGTGCTCGAACAGCCGATCAGGGCAAGCGCGGCCAGAACGCAGGCGGCCATCGCCAGGGTCGGGGTCCGGGTCGTCTCGATCATGCGCATCCTCTTGCAGCGTCCATGTTCCGGTGTTTCGTCATTGCGGGGTTCGCAGCGGCCTCAGCCCTGCTGCGAGCGCCATATCAACCAGACTACGGCGGCCGCGATGATGGCCGTGGCAATCCAGCCGATCGGCTCGATGTAGCGTCGCAGCGTCGCCTCGGCGCGTTCGCCGCCGATGCGGATCGCCAGCGCCAGCAGGAACACCCGCTTGCCGCGGCCGATCAACATGCTCAGCACGTATTGCAGCATAGGCACGCCGACAATACCCGACGCCCAGGTGAACACCTTCATCGGGATCGGCATGAAACCGCCGAGGACCAGGAAGGTGAATACCGCCCACGGCGACTCGACCATCTTGGCCTGGACCGTGGCGATGCCGGCCTCGATGCCGGCGAGCATGCCCATCGCCGCGAACACCGGCTTGAGCGCCTCGAAGGCGTAATGGCCCAGGGCATAGCCGACAAGCGCACCGGCCATCGAGCCGATCAGGCTCAGGGTCGCGAACCAGAACGCGCGTCGCGGCGCGCCGACGCACATCGGCGCCAGCATCACCTCGGGCATGATCGGGAAAATGATGGCTTCCACGAAGCTCAAGCCGGTGAGATAGGCCGGCGCGTGGCGATGCCGGGCCCAGGTCAGCGCGCGCTCGTAGAGCGGACCGAAGATCTTCAAAAGCGAACCCCTGTCGGGTGAGGTGTCAGTCGATCATGCCCGACAGCAATGGCACGAAGACCACCGGCGCGAGCGTGTGTTGGCTGATGTTGCCGTCGGCGTCCTTGCGCAGCTTCAACAGCGACTGCGAGGAGGAGGCGCCGACCGGCGCGATCAGGGTGCCGCCGACGGCGAGCTGGTCGGTCAGCGCGTCGACCAGCGCCGGCGCGGCCGCGGTGACGATGATCGCGTCGAAGGGGCCATTCTCGGGCCAACCGATGCGGCCGTCATCGTGCTTGCTGCGCACGTTGAGACCGAGTTGGCGGAATCGCTTGCGCGCGGTGCGCAGCAACTCGCCGATGCGTTCGACGGTATGCACTTCCAGGCCGAGTGCGGCGAGGATCGCCGCCTGATAGCCCGAGCCGGTGCCGATTTCCAGCACTTTGCCGGGTATGCCGTCTTCGAGCAGCGCCTCGGTCATCTTGGCCACCACCCAGGGCTGGGAAATGGTCTGGCCGTGGCCGATCGGCAAGGCGGTGTCTTCGTAGGCGCGCATCGCCAGCGCTTCGTCGACGAACAGATGGCGCGGCACGGTGCGGATCGCGTTGAGCACGCGCTCGTCGCGGATGCCGGCCTCGCGCAGGCGCTCGACCAGGCGGTCGCGCACGCGCTGCGAGGTCAGGCCGCTGCCGATCGCCTCGGGCTGCAGACGCATGCGCTGGATCATGCGACCGACTCCGGCGCGCGCGGCTCCGGCTGCGCCAGCGCGTCGGCCAGACCGCCGACCCAACTGGCGACCTGGTCGAGCGCCTGGTAGCGGGTCAGGTCGACATGGATCGGGGTGATCGAGATATTGCCGGTGCGCACCGCCTGGAAATCGGTGCCGGGGCCGGCGTCCTGCTCGGCGCCGGCCGCGCCGATCCACCACCACTGGCGGCCGCGCGGGTCTTGTTGCGGGGTGCAGGCTTCGGCGCGATGGCGGTTGCCCAGGCGGGTGACTTCGAAGCCGGCGATCTCGCTCCAGGGCAGATCGGGCACGTTGACGTTGAGGATGGTGTCGGCCGGCAGCGGATCGGTGCGCAGGCGGGCGATGATCTCCACCGCCGCGCGCGCCGCGGTTTCGTAGTGGCGGCCGACGTGGTCGGCGGTCGCCAGCGACATCGCCACCGCGGGCAGGCCCAGGAAGCGGCCTTCCATCGCCGCGGCGACGGTGCCGGAATAGATCACGTCGTCGCCGAGATTGGCGGTGTTGTTGATGCCGGAGACGACGATGTCGGGCTCGACTTCGAGCATGCCGGTGATCGCCACGTGGACGCAGTCGGTCGGCGTGCCGTAGACGCGCCAGGTCGATTCGTCGAGCTTGTGCACGCGTACCGGCATGTCCAGCGTCAACGAATTGCTGGCGCCGGAGCGGTCGCGATCGGGAGCAACCACCAGCACCTCGTGACCTGCTTCGCGCAGCCCCTGAGCGAGGATGCGAATGCCGGGTGCGTCGACGCCGTCGTCGTTGCTGACCAATACGCGCATGAGGATTCCGCAATCAAAGGCAGGATGATACCCGATCTGGCCCGGGGGTTCGGACGGGCGCCGGGCGTTAAGATGGGCGCCATACCGACTGAATGCAGGCAAGGCATGCAGTATTGGGAGCATATCGATCGCGTGTTTCGCGCCCAGTCGCTCGACGAGGTGAAATCGACCACGTCCGCCTATACCAGGGCGCTGGGGTTTCAGCATCATGGCTATGCGATGAAACTGCAGGAGCCGACGCTGCAGCCCGGCCTCGGCAGCGGGGCGTCGGACGACTTCTTTTTCTTCGAGGACTTCGCCAGCGACTGGTCCAAGACCTATCCCGGCCTCGCCTCGGCCCAGGCCGAGCGCTCCGACCCACGCATCATCCAGGCCCGCGAAGGTCTGCCGGCGGCGTCCTGGAACTGCCGCGGCCAGACCAGCTACGAGCTCGGCGCGCGGGTCTATCTGCGACAGCGCACACGGCGCACGCTGGAGATCGCCGGCGAGCACGGTCTGCGCGGCGGCATCACCGTGCCGAGCTGGTCGCAGGGCATGCGCTGGTCGTTCATGACCTTCACCCACACCGCGATCGTCGACCCGCGCGAGATGATCCCGACGGTCGCCTCGGCGGTGTATTTCGTCAGTTGCATGCAGGCCACGCTGGATCGGCTGATGCGGCAACGGCAGACGCTGCCGACCGTCAGCGAACGCGAACGCGAAGTGCTGCGCTGGTCGGCGATCGGCAAGACCTCGTGGGAGATCTCGATGATCCTGCGGATCAGCGAGCGCACGGTGAATTTCCACTTGCAGCAGGTGGCCCGCAAGCTCGGCGTCAAGGGCCGCCGCGCCGCTTGCGCGCGTGCGGTCGCCTTGGGCCTGATCTTTCTGTAACCGCCTCGTCGTGACCGTCGCGAACGCGAGCGACGAGGCGCGCTCCGGGCGCTGGTCGTTGGCCGCACCGGTCCCACCCGATCACCTGTCTGTTCTTACAGGCCGGCCGCGCATGCGCGCTCGCCCATGCTGAACTGGATGCACGCGGTGTTCGCTGACGCATGCGCGCCGCACGGCGCGAGGGGACTTCGCGGCGCGCACCGCACCTTGGTTTTTCCCCGGTGCCGGCCCGATACCGACGGGCCGCAGGTCCCAAGGATGGGCCGGGGCTTTTATGCTGTGCCCATGACGCCCCCACCCGACCGTCCCGACGACGACAGCGACGACAGCGACGACGCGGCCCTGTTCCGTGCCGCGATCGGCGAAGTCCGCCGCCTGCCCGATGCGCCATTGCCGCCGACCGCGCCGAAGCCGCGTCCGCGTGCGCGCATGGCCGAGCGCGACGAGGCCGCGGCTCGCGAAGAGTTCCGCCATGCCCTGGAGGAAAACCTGCTCGAAGCCGGCGATGCGCTCAGCTATCGCCGCAACGAGCTGCCGCCGCGGGTGTTCGCGCGGCTGAAGCGCGGCGAGATCTCGGCCCAGGAGGAGCTGGACCTGCACGGCAGCCCGGTGCGCGAGGCCGAGGCGCTGCTGCGCGCCTTTCTCAACGATGCCCGCGAACACGGCGTGGGTTGCGTGCGGGTGATCCACGGCAAGGGGCGCGGCGGCGGCAACGACTTCGTCGACAGCCGCGGCCTGCCGGTGCTCAAGAATCTGGTCGACCGGATGCTGCGCCAGCGCGCCGACACCCTGGCCTTCCACTCCGCACCGCCCGCGCAGGGCGGCACCGGAGCGGTGCTGGTACTGCTGGCGCCGCGCAAACGGCGCTAAGCCCCGGGTCCGAGCTTAGATCCCGCCCTTCGGCTCGGGCCCGTCGGCGCCGTCACTCTTCCTGATGCCCGCCCATCGTGCGGCGATCCGGCGGATTGACCCAGACCACTTCGATGCCGCGACGCTTGGCGAGGCGCTCGACCGCGCTGACGTAACGGTCGTCGCGGCTCATGCCGGCGATGGCGTGCTTGGAGACCGAGGGTTCGGCATAGCTGCTTCTGGTCTGGGTCCCCGCGCATGCGCACAGGCCCAGCACCGACAACGACAGGACGGCAATACGCAACGTAGCGTTCATGACCCGACTCCCTGACGCGGTGGAGTCCGGCGGCGGTTCAGCGCGGCCGGACGGCAACCGGCACGTGCCGGCTGTCACCTTCGGCTTATACGCCGGCCGGAAACGTGAACCAGTGCCACCGCATGGCACCCGACGAACGGTCGCTTTCGACGGCCGAAAGCGGCGAAAACGCCGGCGAATTCGTTATCCCGGGCTAATCGCCGGCGGCGCTCGCAGCGATTGCGCGAGCGCCGGCTTCGTGGGTGCGGACTTCATGGATGCGGACTTCACGAATACCGGATTGCGGGGCGCAGATTCCGCGAGCGCGGGGTCAGGCAGGCCCGGAGCGGATCTCGCCGAGCTCGGCCAGGACCACGGTGGCGTAGGCGCCAGCCGGCAAGGCGAACGACACCTCCAACGCACCGTCGTCGAGCCAGCGCCAGGCCAGGCCGTCCGGGCGCAGGCGCAGCGCGCGACGCTCCTGATCGAGCCCCGCCGCTTCCAGGCCCGCACGCAAGGCCAGCGCCTGCTCGCCTTCGAGCGCGGCCAACTCCAGCGTGCGCACCTCGTCGGTGCTGCGCAGCTCGCCGCGCCCCCACAAGGGACCGCTGGGATGGATGTCGAAAGCGGCCAGGCGCTGCGCGAGCGTCTCGTTCCAGGCTTCCGGACCGAACACGCTGCGGCTGCCGGCCAGGGCCCAGACCTCGCCGATGAGCGACGCGCCGTTGCGCAAGCCGTCCCAGCTGCCGTCGGCCACGCGCACCGCAAGGGCTCGATTGAACAGTTCCGAGCGTGCCGCCGACAGCAACAGACTGCGTTGTTCGCGACGCACCCGGCGCCCGGCGAACATCGCCAGGGCATTGGCGACATTGTCGCCGTCGCGTCCGAAACGCTGTTCGCCGAAATAGTTCGGCACGCCGCGCGCCACGATCTGCGCCAGGCGTGCGTCGATCGCTTCGCGTTCGCCTCGAATCTCGCGCAGGGTCAGTACGAAACGATTGCCGGCCAAGGCGCCGCGCGGCAGTTTCTTCGCATGCCACTGGCTGTCGAGCACGCGCAGTTCGTCGTCCTGCAGGCTCGCCAGATCGGGCGCGACGCGCTTGGGCAGATGCACGCTGAAGCGCTGCACGGTGACCGCATGCCGGTCCTTGAGCCCGGCGTAGCCGATCCCGACTTCGCCGATGCCGGCCCAGGCGGCGATGCGCTTGGCCGCGAAGGCGGTGTTCATGCCGCGCTTTTCCACCGTCAGCAGCAGATGCTCGCCGCTGCCGCTGGCGGCGAAACCGGGCAGTTCCTCGACCCGGAAATCCTCGGACGAGGTGCGGATGCGCGCACCGAGCACGGCCGCGCCATGGGCACGTGCCAACGCTGCGTCCTGCTCGGAACCGCTCTGCGCCAGGTCGTCGCGCGAATCCTCGCTCATGCCGACACCAACAGGCAGACCGCCATCGCCGCGATGCCTTCGCGGCGGCCGGTGAAACCGAGCTGTTCGCTGGTGGTGGCCTTGACGCTGATCGCATCGAGTTCGACGCTGAGATCGGCGGCCAGCGCCTCGCGCATCGCCTGCGCATGCGGGCCGACCTTGGGCCGTTCGCAGACCACGGTGACGTCGGCGTTGCCGAGCTTGTAACCGCGTTCGGCGATCAACACTTGGCAATGACGCAGGAACTGGCGGCTGTCGGCATCGCGCCAACGCTCGTCGCTGGGCGGGAAATGCTGGCCGATGTCGCCGAGCGCGAGCGCGCCGAGCAGCGCATCGCACAGCGCGTGGATGACCACGTCGCCGTCGGAATGCGCGACCACGCCGCGGTCGTGCGGCACCCGCACCCCGCCGAGCATGATGTGGTCGCCGTCGCCGAATGCGTGGACGTCGTAGCCTTGGCCGATGCGAATGTTCATGAGTGGACCTGCGGTAAAGGAGTGAGCGAAGAGGAGTGAGCAGTGAGCGGAAGCAGGAGCAGGAGCGCTGGGCGCCAGCATGCCGCGCTTTCGCTCACTGCTCACTCCTCTTCACTCGCTTGCATCTCCTCAGATTTTGTTTAGTAGGTATTCCGCCAACGCCAGATCCGCTGGCGTGGTCACCTTGAGATTGTCCTCGCGGCCTTCGACCAGATGCGGTTTCGCGCCGATGCGTTCCATCGCCGAGGCCTCGTCGGTGACGATCACGCCGGCCTGCGCGGCCGCCTCCAGCGCCGCGGTCAGGGCGCCGCGACGAAAGGCCTGCGGCGTGAACGCGCGCCACAAACCGTCGCGCGGCTCGGTGGCGGCGATGCGGCCATCGGCGGCGCGCTTCAAGGTGTCGCGCAAGGGCGCGCCGAGAATCGCGCCGTCGGCGCTGGCTTCGGCGGCTGCGATCAACAGGTCGAGGTCGTGGCCGCGCAGGTTCGGCCGTGCCGCATCGTGGACCAGCACCAATGCTTCATCGCCGACCTCCGCGGGCAGCGCGCGCAAGGCCGCCAGCACCGAGTCGGCGCGTTCGCCGCCGCCGATGCAACGCAGCACCGGCTTGCCGTGCAAGTCGGTCCAACCCGGCCACAGGCTGTCGCCCGGCGACAACGCGACCATCGCCCCGGCCACGCGCGGGTGCGCGAGCAAGGCGTTCAAGGCGTGTTCGATCAGCGGCTTGCCGGCCGCCTGCAGATACTGTTTCGGGGTCGGCCCGCCGAAGCGCTGGCCGCGGCCGGCGGCAGGAATCACGGCCCAGATCATGCGTCGTATCCCTTGAAAAAACTCAGGCGCGAATGCGTCGCCGCGTTCATCGCCTCAATGCGCCGGCCGCTCGCGCACCGGTGCCGGCGGCTCGGACGGAGCCGGTTCGGGCGCCGGTGGCGGCAATTCGCTCGGCGGTTCGTCGACCTGTTCTTCCAGACTCGATTCGTCCGGCGTGGCCTGCTCGCCCGGTGCCGCGCCGTTCTGCACTGCGCTGACCGCCGCGGCCGCATTCGCACCCGGCGCCTGCGGCTTGGCCTCGACCACGCGATAGAAGGTCTCGCCGGGCTTGATCATGCCCAGCTCGCTGCGCGCGCGCTCCTCGACCGCGGCCTCGCCGGACTTGAGGTCCTCGACCTCGGCGGCGAGCGCGTCGTTGCGTTGCTGCAGCCCCTGGTTCTCGCGGGTCTGGCCGTCGACCTGGGCCTGCAGCGCGGCGACGCTGCCGCCGCTGCCGCCGCCGGCCCACCACAGCCGATACTGCAAAAACGCGAGCAGCGCCAGCAACGCCAGTACCAGCACGCTCAGCCAGCGCTTGCCCGTGTTCTCGGCCATGGCGACTCAGCCGCGCTCAGCGACGCAGCGACACGAACGCATCGCGTCCGGCGTACTTCGCCGCGGCGCCGAGTTGCTCTTCGATGCGCAGCAACTGGTTGTACTTGGCGACACGGTCGCTGCGGCACAGCGAGCCGGTCTTGATCTGGGTCGCGGTGGTCGCCACCGAGATGTCGGCGATGGTGGTGTCCTCGGTTTCGCCCGAACGGTGGGAGACCACGGCCGCGTACTTGGCCGCATCGGCCATCGCGATCGCTTCCAGGGTCTCGGTGAGGGTGCCGATCTGGTTGACC
This sequence comes from Lysobacter sp. CA196, assembly GCF_052078695.1. Taxonomy (NCBI): domain Bacteria; kingdom Pseudomonadati; phylum Pseudomonadota; class Gammaproteobacteria; order Lysobacterales; family Lysobacteraceae; genus Lysobacter; species Lysobacter sp. CA196. The sequence goes on from NZ_JBQJIN010000009.1 coordinate 37,609, forward strand.
TTGATCAGGATCGAGTTGGCCACGCCCTTGTCGATGCCTTCCTTGAAGATCTTCGGATTGGTCACGAACAGGTCGTCGCCGACCAGTTGCACCTTGTTGCCGATCTTCTCGGTCAGCAGCTTCCAGCCGGCCCAATCGTCCTCGGCCATGCCGTCTTCGATGGTCACGATCGGGTACTGCGCGGCCCAGCCGGCCAGGAAGTCGACGAACTGCTCGCTGGTCAGGCGCTTGCCTTCGCCGACGAGGTGGTACTTGCCGTTGTCGTAGAACTCGGTGGAGGCGACGTCCAGGCCCAGCAGGATGTCTTCGCCGGCCTTGTAACCGGCCTTGCCGATCGCTTCGAGGATGGTTTCCAGCGCTTCCTCGTTGCTGCGCAGGTCGGGGGCGAAACCGCCCTCGTCGCCGACCGCGGTGCTGAGGCCGCGGCCCTTGAGCACCGACTTCAGCGCATGGAACACCTCGGCGCCGGCGCGCAGCGCCTCGGCGAAGGTCGGCACGCCCACCGGCAGGATCATGAATTCCTGCAGGTCGACGTTGTTGTCGGCATGCGCGCCGCCGTTGATGATGTTCATCATCGGCACCGGCAGTACCGCGGCGCGATCGCCGGCCAGGTACTTCCACAGCGGCAGCTTGCGCGAAGCGGCGACCGCATGCGCGTTGGCCAGGGACACGCCGAGCAGCGCGTTCGCGCCCAGGCGGCCTTTGTTCTCGGTGCCGTCCAGATCGATCATGCGGCGGTCGAGGCCGGCCTGGTCGGTCGCGTCCAGGCCCTTGAGCGCCTGGGCGATGGTGGTGTTGACGTTCTCGACGGCTTTGCGCACGCCCTTGCCGAGGTAACGGGTCTTGTCGCCGTCGCGCAGTTCGACCGCTTCCTTGCTGCCGGTCGAGGCGCCGGAGGGGACCATGGCGCGGCCGAAGCTGCCATCGGCCAGGGTGACCTCGGCTTCCAGGGTCGGGTTGCCTCGGCTGTCGAGGATTTCGCGGGCGTGGATCTGGGTGATCGTGCTCATGTCGGAGGAGTCGGGGTTCAGTGGGAAAGGGGTCGGGACGAACGATAGCCGAGTTCGCGGCCGGCCCGGGTGGGCGCCGTCGAAATTGGCGACATTCGGTGGCGGATCGAATCGATCCGGAGGGGCCGCGCGGACACGGTGCGGGCGGCGCGGCGGAACCGCACCGGCCAGCCCGATGTGTGCTGGCCGGAACACGAACGGGACGACGAATGTCCCGGCCCAGCGACGGCCGCGCTGCGGCAGGGTTCGAACCGCAACGCGGGCCGCATCAGAAATCTTGTTCCAAAAAGCCGTTCTTCTTGGTGATGCGGTCCAGTTCGACCATGGTCTCGAGCAGCGCGCGCATCTTCGGCAGCGGCACCGCATTGGGGCCGTCGGACAAGGCTTCCTCGGGGCGCGGGTGGGTTTCCATGAACACCCCCGACACGCCGACCGCGATCGCCGCGCGCGCCAGCACCGGCACGAATTCGCGCTGGCCGCCGGATTTGCCGTCCATGCCGCCGGGCAACTGCACCGAGTGGGTCGCGTCGAACACCACCGGGCAACCGGTGTCGCGCATCACCGACAGCGAACGCATGTCGCTGACCAGGTTGTTGTAACCGAAGCTCGCGCCGCGTTCGCAGGCCATGATGTGCTGGTTGCCGGTGGCCTGGGCCTTGGCGGTGACGTGCTTCATCTCCCACGGCGACAGGAACTGGCCCTTCTTGATGTTGACCGGCTTGCCGGCGCGCGCGACCTTCTGGATGAAATCGGTCTGGCGGCACAGGAAGGCCGGGGTCTGCAGCACGTCGACGACCGAGGCGACCTCGTCCATCGGCGTGTACTCGTGCACGTCGGTCAGCACCGGCACGCCGATCTGGCGCTTGACCTCGGCCAGGACCTTGAGCCCCTCCTCCATACCCGGGCCGCGGAAGCTCGTCGCCGAGGTGCGGTTGGCCTTGTCGAAGCTCGACTTGAAGATGAAGGGGATGCCGAGCGCGCCGGTGATCTCCTTGAGCTGGCCGGCGACGTCGAGCTGCAATTGCATCGACTCGATCACGCAGGGGCCGGCGATCAGGAAGAAAGGCTGGTCGAGGCCGACGTCAAAGCCGCAGAGTTTCATCGCTTGCTTCCTGAATTCATGAGTACGAAGGAATCTTCATCGGTGGATGCCGCGCTCGCCGCGGACAAGCCCGGCGATCGTGGCTTGGCGGATCGTGGCCTGGCGAATCATGGCCCGGGCCCGCTTAAGCGTTTCGAACGCGCCGCGCCGACCAGCCACAGTACGCCCCCGATCAAGCCCAAGGGTCCGGCGACGGCCAGGGTGATGGTGAACATGCTCGCGCCCAGCAGGCCGAGGCCGTCGGCGCCTTCGCCGAGGATCGCCCGATACGCGAGGTATCCGGCGGCGACCGCGCCCAGCGCCAAGCCCATCATCCAGCGGCCGGCGCCGCGAAAATCGTTGCGTGCAGGCCGGCCGACGCTCGCCCGCGCTTGCGCGCCCGGGTCCGGGTCGGCCGGAGCCGGATTCAACCGGTGACCTCGCGCAGCAGCTTGCCGCCGGCCTTGGCCTCGCGCGCGGCGCGCACGAAACCGATGAACAACGGGTGGCCGTCGCGCGGCGTCGACAGGAATTCCGGGTGCGCCTGGCAGGCCAGGTACCAGGGGTGCTCGCTGCGCGGCAGTTCGACCATCTCGACCAGCAGGTCGTCCATCGACTTGGCCGAGATCACCAGGCCGGCGTCCTCGAGCTGGCTGCGGTAGCGGTTGTTGAACTCGTAGCGGTGGCGGTGACGCTCGCCGACCACGTCGCGGCCGTACAACTCACGCGCCAAGGTGCCGGGCTTGATCCGCTGGTCCTGCAGGCCCAGGCGCATGGTGCCGCCGAGGTCGCTGGTTTCGCTGCGGCGTTCGACTTCGCCGGTGGCGGTGCGCCACTCGGTGATCAGGCCGATCACCGGATGCGGGCTGTTCTTGTCGTTCTCGGTGCTGTTGGCGTTGTCCAGGCCGGCGACGTGGCGCGCGTAATCGACTACCGCCGCCTGCATGCCGTAGCAGATGCCGAAGTACGGGATCTTCTGCTCGCGCGCGTAGTTCGCGGTCGCGACCTTGCCTTCGAAGCCGCGGTCGCCGAAGCCGCCCGGCACCAGGATGCCGTCGACGCCCTTCAGCGATTCCACGCCGTCGCGCTCGATCTCGCTGGATTCCAGCCACTTCAGCTTGACCTTGGTGCGCTGGCGCAGGCCGCCGTGCTTGAGCGCTTCCGACAGCGACTTGTAGGCGTCCTGGTGGTCGATGTACTTGCCGACCACGGCGATGGTGACCTCGTCGACCGGATGCTCGGTGGCGTCGACCACTTCGTTCCATTCGCGCAGTTCGGCCGGACCGGCCTGGATGCGCAGGCGGTCGAGGACGATCGCGTCCAGGCCCTGCTCGTGGAACCACTGCGGCAGCTTGTAGATGTTGTCGAGATCGACCGCCGAGATGACGGCTTTCTCGGGCACGTTGGTGAACAAGGCGATCTTGCGGCGGTCGCTGTCGGGCAGCGGCTGTTCGCTGCGGCACAGCAGCACGTCGGGCTGGATACCGATCGAGCGCAGTTCCTTGACCGAGTGCTGGGTCGGCTTGGTCTTCAGCTCGCCGGCGGCGGCGATGAACGGCACCAGGGTCAGGTGCATGAACAAGGCGTGTTCGGGGCCGCGCTCGGTGCGCAACTGGCGGATCGCTTCGAGGAACGGCAGCGACTCGATGTCGCCGACCGTGCCGCCGACCTCGACCAGGGCGACGTCGAAGCCTTCGGTGGCCTCGACGATGCAGCGCTTGATCTCATCGGTGATGTGCGGGATGACCTGGACGGTGCCGCCGAGGTAATCGCCGCGGCGTTCCTTGCGGATCACGTTTTCGTAGATCCGGCCGGTGGTGATCGAATTCTTGCGGCTCAGACGTGTGCGCAGGTAGCGCTCGTAGTGGCCGAGGTCGAGGTCGGTCTCGGCGCCATCGTCGGTGACGTAGACCTCGCCGTGCTGAAACGGGCTCATCGTGCCCGGATCGACGTTGATGTAGGGGTCGAGCTTCATCATCGTCACGCGCAGCCCGCGCGCTTCGAGGATGGCCGCCAACGAGGCTGCCGCGATGCCCTTACCCAAGGAGGACACCACGCCGCCGGTGACGAAAATCAGGGGAGTCATGGATTTTGCTGCCGCTGGAAAGCCGCAGTTTACAGGCTGACGGCTTGGCCCGCGACTGCTTGACAGCGCCGGCGATCGCCCAGGCGCCCCGGAAAGCCCGATGCGGCAAGGCCTGCGGCGGAAACGGCGGTCTATCGGCTCGGACCGTTCCGGCCCTGGCGATTGCGGCCGGAACCGCCCGAGAGCGTTCTCGCAGATCGCGCCACCCCAGCTTTCAAGGGTAGGAGCGGCGCAAGCCGCGACCGCGCCACTTCGCCCGCCGGCGCGGGTTACGGCTCGTGACCGCAGAATTCCCCGTGGGACGCCGCCCCAACCCCGGGCCGCCACAGACCTCAGGCCAGCTTCGCGCCCTTATCGGCCAGCAACTCGCGCAGCACCGAGCGATGGCAGCGCGCCTCGTCCTCGCAATAACAGCCCACCGAGAAATCGCTGTGCTGCGACAGGGTCGCCAGCAATTGCAGGATATGGCCATTGTCCGGGGTGGCCATCTCGGCCCGGTACTTGCGCACGAAGGCGGTCCGTTGCGCCGGGGTCTGCGCTTCCTGGCCCAGCTTGATCGTGTCCGCGCTCGGCGCCAGGTTGGGAAACCACACGTCGTACCAGTCCCGGGTCGCGAATTCGCTCTTCGGCACCCCGCGCGGCGGCCGCCGCACCGTGCCGATGCGGGTGCCCTCGCCCTTCAGGCGCGGGCTGCCGAGTCTCACGATGCGGATCGCCATGACGGTCTCCTGACTGACGGTCCTTCGATGCTACCGGCTTCAGCAACGAAAACGCCCCGGCGAGCCGGGGCGTTTCGTAGAAACGTGGGTGCATACCGCAACCCGGATGATGCGACCCGAATTACTTGTCGCCTTCCTCTTCCGGCTCGACTCCGCGGTCGCCGGACTGCTTCTTGTCGGCCTTGGCCTTCTTCTGCGCCTCGGCCTTCTTCGCATCCTCGGCTTTCTTGGCCTCTTCGGCCTTCTTGGCGTCGGTCTGCGGGTCCTGCTGCGCGAAAGCGGCAGGCGCGGCCAACATGGCCAGGGCGGCGGCGATGGCGGCGGGGAGCACGAGCTTGCGGATGTTCATGGTGTGGCCTCCTGACGGAATGGGGACCGGCGCGACGGGCTGCGCCGTGTGTCGTGGGCAGTGAGCCAATCGGCGCACCGCTTCCCTGAGCGACGCGGCGGACCCTAACCCCTACCCCCATGCTGGTGGCTGAATCGACCGATATCAACCCGCCACGCCACGCCGGCGCGGCCTCCGTTCGAGCAGGCCGGGCCGCCGTCTCAGCCGGTCTCGCCAGGCGAGACGCAAGTGGGCCAAGCTTCTTACCCACTCTTCACGTCGTGCGGCTTGACCACCTAGCCCGCCGTCGCCATTCTCGCCGCTCCGAACACCACGGCCACGCCCTCCAGTTAATGAGCAGTCGCTATAACGCCGCCGACATCGAAGTCCTTTCCGGGCTGGACCCCGTCAAACGACGCCCGGGCATGTACACCGACACCACCCGCCCGAACCATCTGGCGCAGGAGGTCATCGACAACGCGGTCGACGAGGCGCTCGCCGGCCACGCCCGCAGCATCGAGGTCGTCCTGCACGCCGACGGCAGCTGCGAGGTCTCCGACGACGGCCGCGGCATGCCGGTCGACATCCACCCCGAGGAAGGCATCCCCGGCGTCGAACTGATCCTCACCCGCCTGCACGCGGGCGGCAAGTTCAGCAACAAGAACTACACCTTTTCCGGCGGCCTGCACGGCGTCGGCGTGAGCGTGGTCAACGCGTTGTCCAAGCTGGTCGAAGTGCACATCAAGCGCGACGGCAACGAATACCGCATGACCTTCCAGAACGGCGACCGCGCCACCCCGCTGGAAGTGGTCAACACGGTCGGCAAGAAGAACACCGGCACGCGCGTGCGCTTCTGGCCCGACGCGAAGTATTTCGACACGCCCAAGTTCAACCTGCGCTCGATCAAGCACGTGCTGCGCGCCAAGGCGGTGCTGTGCCCCGGCCTCAACGTCAAGTTGTTCGACGAGGCCAGTGGCGAGCGCATCGAGTGGTACTTCGAAGACGGTCTGCGCGACTACCTGTCGGGCGAGCTGCGCGACAGCCAACCGCAGCGCGAGTTGCTGCCGCCGGACCTGTTCGTCGGCCAGCTCAAGAAAGACACCGAAGTGGTCGACTGGGCGGTGGCCTGGGTGCCCGACGGCGAGCTGGTGCAGGAAAGCTACGTCAACCTGATCCCGACCGCCCAGCACGGCACCCACGTCAACGGCCTGCGCACCGGCTTCACCGACGCACTGCGCGAGTTCTGCGACTTCCGCAACCTGCTGCCGCGCGGGGTCAAGCTGGCCCCGGAAGACGTCTGGGACCGGGTCGCCTTCGTGCTCAGCATCAAGATGACCGATCCGCAGTTCAGCGGTCAGACCAAGGAACGCCTGTCCTCGCGCCAGGCCGCCGGTTTCGTCGAGGGCGCCGCCCACGACGCCTTCTCGCTGTGGCTGAACCAACATACAGAACTCGGAGAGCGCATCGCCCAGCTGGCGATCGAGCGCGCCGCCGCGCGCCTGAAGACCGAAAAGCAGATCACCCGCAAGAAGATCACCCAGGGCCCGGCCCTGCCCGGCAAGCTCGCCGACTGCAGCTCGCAGGACCTCTCGCGCACCGAGCTGTTCCTGGTCGAGGGCGATTCGGCCGGCGGCAGCGCGCGCCAGGCCCGCGACAAGGACTTCCAGGCGATCCTGCCGCTGCGCGGCAAGATCCTCAACACCTGGGAAGTCGCCTCGGGCAGCGTGCTCGGTTCGCAGGAAGTGCACGACCTGGCGGTCGCGATCGGCTGCGATCCGGGCAAGGAAGACATCAGCGGCCTGCGCTACGGCAAGGTGGTCATCCTCGCCGACGCCGACTCCGACGGTTTGCACATCGCGACCTTGCTCAGCGCCCTGTTCCTGCGCCACTTCCCGGCACTGGTCGCCAGCGGCCACATCTTCGTGGCGATGCCGCCGCTGTTCCGCGTCGACGTGGGCAAGACCGTGTTCTATGCCCTCGACGAGGAGGAAAAACGCATCCTCCTGGAAAAGATCGAGCGCGAGAGAGGCGACCGCAAGAAGGGTCTCAGCGGCCCGGTCAACGTCACCCGCTTCAAGGGCCTGGGCGAGATGAACGCCTCGCAGCTGCGCGAGTCGACCATCCACCCCGACACCCGCCGCCTGGTCCAGCTGACCATCGACGACAACGCCCAGACCCATTCGCTGATGGACATGCTGCTGGCCAAGAAGCGCGCCAGCGACCGCAAGTCCTGGCTCGAAACCAAGGGCGACCTGGCGACCCTGGAAGTCTGAGCCTCGCCCTCCGCTCGTGCGATACCAAACGCCGCCTTGTGCGGCGTTTCTTTTGAGATGCCCGCACGCCTCGTGCGGCGTTTCTTTTAGAGTGTCTGCCGCCTTGTGCGGCGTTTCTTTTAGTTAGAGTGTCTGCCGCCTCGTGCGGCGTTTCTTTTGAGATGCCCGCCGCCTTGTCCGGCGTTTCTTTTTTGGGACTTATCCCAACCTGCCACACTGTTTTTTTGACGCCGTCCGCTGCCCGCACGGGATTTCCGCCGAGACCGTCGCGACCGCCGCGTGCGGCCTTCGACATCGACGCATCGGTCTTTCGCGAAGCGTTTCCTTTTCGCAACAACCGCCTTGCGGCGTTCTCTCCGGCATCACGCCGTCATGCCGCGGCTTGCGGCAGCTTGGACGCAACGATGGGCCAGGAGATCGATATGGAAGGACGCCCCGGCCACCCTGCCCGCTCTTGGCGGGCGCCCTGCGGAGGGACCGCGCCATGCCGGTTGAACGCGCCGAAGGCGCTTTGAGCGAGCGCGATGCCGATGCCTACGCCGAAACGCTGGCCGACGCCTTTCCCGACGCCGGCGTCGAGTACGCGCGGCCGCGTTTGTTCGGCGTGCTGGCCTGGTTCGCGCTGTTGCTCGGCCCGGTGCTGGCCTGGCTGTTCGTGTTCGGCCTGACCCCGGACGACAAATGCGGCACCTGGAGCCTGCAGTGCACCGGCCGCGCGATCCTGTTCACCGCGGCGAGCTGGCTGTTCGGCAGCCTGCTCGCGATCGTCGCGCTGTTCCGCCGCGAACGCCACAGCATCGCGGTGCCGGCGTTGGTGCTGAACCTGATTCCCCTGCTAGGCCTGATCGCGGCCTGCGTGGTGATCGTGCAGCGCTCAGGCTGAGCCGGCGCGATCTCTCCCTGCTGGCTTCGACGCTTCGACTCAGGCCCGCGCCGCCAACGCCGCCTTCAACGGCTTGGCGAAGGCCGCCGGCCGGCAACGCGTCAAGCGCACCGTCGGTGTTTCGTGCCAACGCGCACAGTCGTCGATCGCGCGGGCGATTTCGGCGGCGAGGCTCTCGTCGGCGACGACGCCCTCCTCCAGGTACAGCGCCTTGACTTCGAACACGCCCTCGGCGCGGTGCGCTTTCGCATCCAGGCGCCCGACCAGGCGGCCGCGCACCAGGATCGGCAGGACGAAATAGCCGTAACGGCGCTTCGGCTCCGGCGTGTAGCACTCCAGGGTGTAGTCGAAGCCGAAGAACTCGCTGGCGCGTTCGCGATCCCAGACCACCGGGTCGAACGGCGACAACAGGGTCGAGTGGGTCGCGCGCAAGCGCCCGGCCGCGGCCGATGCGAGCGAGTCGGCATGATCGCGGTGGACATAGCCCGGCGCGGCCCAGCCCTTGACCTCGACCCGCAGCAGGTCGCCGGCCTCGACCAGCTCGGCCAGGTCGGCGTCGCGCAGGCGCGGACGCAGCCGGTAGTAATCGGCGATCCAGCGCGCCTGGGCGATGCCGAGCGCGCGCACCGACTTGAGCAGGGTGTCGCGCCGCACCGCCGCGGCGTCGATCGACGTGCTGTCCCAGCCGGGCACCGCCACGCCGGCCACTCGCTCGGCCAGGTCGTAGACGCGGTGGAAGTTGTCGCGCCGCGCGACCATCAGCTCGCCGAGGGCGAAGCCGGCTTCGAGCCAGCGCTTCTCGTCCTTCCAGCCCCACCAGCCCCCGCCGGCAGTCGCGGGTTCGCGTTCGAAGTCCGAGGACTTGACCGCGCCGAGCTCGCGGATGTGCCCGAGCAGGCGATCGATCTTGGCGCCGCTGCTCTGGCGATGACGCTGGGCGCTGCGGATCGCCCAGTGATGCGCGCGCTGCGGCAAACCATTGCGATGCAGCAGGTAATCGCTCATCGGCGCGAAGCAGGCTTCGTGCGCCCAGACCTCGAAGATTTCGCGCTCGGCCAGCAATTCCTCCAGCCAGCGCGCGCGATAACCGCCGACCCGCGAAAACAGCACCAGATAGGGGCTGCGCGCGACCACGTGGATGGTGTCGATCTGCAGTAACTGCATGCGCACGATGGCGGCGAGCAGATCCGGCCGGCGCGCGCGGCGGCGCGGCCGGGCCAGCAGGCCTTGCGCGGCCAAATGCAGCGCCCGCGCCTGGCCGAGGGTCAGCAGCGGCGCCGTCGGCGCCTGGGTCATGCGTCGTCCGCGTCGAGGGTCGCGCGCAGCAAGGCCTCGATCACCACCTGCAGGCGCACCGCCTTGCTTTCGTCGTAGGCGAAGGAGGCCTCGTTCATGTAGTTGCGCTGGCTGATCTCCAACTGCACCGCCTGCACGCCGATCTCGGGGTCGCCGTAGTGACGGGTGATGTAGCCGCCCTTGAAGCGGCCGTTGGCGACCCATTCGTAGTCGCTCTGCGCCGCCAGGATGCGTTCGAGCCGGGCCTGCAATTCCGGCAGGCAGCTCTTGCCGGCAGCGGTGCCGAGGTTGAGGTCCGGCAGACGGCCTTCGAACAGGAACGGCACTTCGCCGCGGATCGAATGGCCTTCCCACAGCACCGCGCGGCCGTGCTCGCCGCGGATGCGGTCGAGCTCGGCAAGGAGGGTGTCGTGATACGGGCGCCAATACAGTTCGACGCGTTCGGCGACCTCGTCCGGCGCCGGCGCCTGCCCTTCGAGGTACACCGCTTCGCCGCTGAACTGCACCGCCGGACACAGGCCGGTGGTGTTCTGTCCGGGATACAGCGAGGTGTCGTCGGGCGGACGGTTCAAGTCGACCACGTAGCGCGAATAGCTCGGCACGATGATCGAGGCGCCGAACGCGCGGGCGAGTGCGTACAGGCGCGACACGTGCCAATCGGTGTCCGGCGCGCGCCGCGCCGAGGCGACCATGCGCGCGGACAGCGCGTCGGGGATCAGCGCGCCATCGTGCGGCAGGCTGATCAGCAAGGGCGCGGTGCCGCGGTGCAGGCGGTAGACGGGTTCAGTCGGGTGCGGCGTCATGCGTTCGGCTCAATCGGCGCCGGGCTTCAGCTGCCGGCGGAAGAACTCCATGGTACTGCGATGGACCTGCAGCCAGGTCGCGTGGCGCAGGAAGAAATGGTCCTCGTCGGGCAGCACCAGGGTCTCGACCGGCACGCCGCGCGCGCGCAGGCGCTCGACCAGGTCGACGCTCTGGGCGAACTTCACCGCGCGGTCGTCGTCGCCGTGCACGAACAGCACCGGCGAACGCCAGCTGTCGACGTGCGCCATCGGCGAGGATTGCCAGGCCAGCTCCAGCTCGTCCGGCCCCAGCCCCCACAGGCCGCTGTTGTCGCCACCCTTGGCGCTCTCGCGCCAATCGTGGACGCCGTGGCGGTCGAGCCCGGCCGCGAACAGGTCGGAATTGCGCGCCAGGGCCGAGGCGGTCAGAAAGCCGCCGTAAGAGCCGCCGTAAATGCCGATCCGGCGCGCGTCGATGTCGTCGCGCTTGGTCAGATAGGCGTGTGCGGCCAACACGTCCTGATACTCGCTGAAGCCGCGCGGGCCCTGTTTCTCGGCGCGTCGGAAGGCTTGCCCGTAATTGGTGCCGGCGCGGAAATTCAAGGCCAGCACCACGAAGCCCTGGCTCGCCAGCCACTGATTGCTGGCGTAGTCGGCGTAGTAATAGCTGCCGTAGTGCCAGCCCGGCAGCATCTGCCGGACCGGGCCGCCGTGCACGTAGACCAGCGCCGGGCGCTTGCCCTTGAACGAGGCCGGCGGCTCGAACACGGTGGCGTGCGAGACGACGCCGTCGCTGGCGCGCAGGCTCAGCGTTTTGGGTTCGACCAGGCGGTCGATCGGAAAACCCGCCGGCAACTGCGCCGGGAAGATCCGTCGCAGTTCGCCGCCGCTGCGGGGCATCACCGCGATCGCGCTCGGCCGGCGCGCATCGGCATGACGGAAAGCCAACCACTGCCCGCCGGCGACCGCGACCGGCTCGGTCGCGATTTCGTGCTTGCCGGTCAGCAGTGTCTGCGCGGCGCCTTTGGCGTCGACCGCGAACATCTGCCGGTAATCGAGTTCGGCGCAGTTGCCGCTGAAGAAGAAGCGGCCGTCCTCGGCCAGTACGCTGGTTTCGGCCTCGCATTCGCCCCGGCTCAGCGCGACCGGCTCGCCGCCCTCGGGCGACAGCGCGTACCAATGCAGCCAGCCGCTCTGTTCGGAGCTGAACAGCAGACGGTTGTCGCGGCTCCACTGCAGCGGGTCAGGCTCGGCGAACTGGGCGTAACCGCCAGCGTGATCGTTGGAACGGAACACGCGTTTGGCCTGACCCGTGGCGGCGTCGGCGACCCAGATCTCGAAAGGATTGGCGCGGGTCAGGTCGAACTGCTCGCCGTTGCGCGCCGCGGCCATGCGCAGGAAGGCGATGCGGCGGCCGTCCGGCGACCAGGCCGGGTTGCTGTCGCGATTGAAGTCCGCGCCCATCCAGCGCACCGTGCGCGCGGCCAGGTCGAGCACGCCGATGAAGCTATGGTCGCCGCGGTCGCTGATGAAACTCAGCAACTTGCCGTCCGGCGAGAACGCCGCCGCGCTGTTGCTGCCGCGGGTCTTGATCAGGGCTTCCTTGCACCAGTCCGGCGCCTTGATGCCGGGCACCGCGTAACAACCGAGCATGCGCCCCTGCACCAACAGCGCGTCGCCCTGCGGCGCGAACTGCATGCCGCGGCCGGCGCCGATGCGCTGCGGCTTGCCCGAACCGTCGCTGGCGACCACCCACACCGCCTGCTCCTGGCCGTCCGGGTCGCTGGTCGGGTTGCTGTTGTTGCCGGCCGCGTCCGGCCCGCTGCCGCGCACATAGGCCAACCAGCGGCCGTCGCGGCTGAGCTGCAAGGGACCGATGGCCTGGCCATCGTCTTCGTCGTAGGCGGTGAGCTTCTGCGGCGCGAAGCCGGGCGCGCGCGCCGTCCACACGTTGCGCACGCCCTGATCGTTCGACACCCAGGCCAGCACCGGCGCATCGCTCGCGCCGATCATCTGGTCGGGCCGCGGCACGCTGAGCAGGTCGGCGATGTCCATCGCCGGTGCCGCGGTGGCGGCGACGGCCGAGGCGCTCGTCGCCAAGGCCAGCGCGGCGAATGAGGCCGTGCCCAATAAAGCCGTGCTCGAGAAAATCGCGGCGCCGATCGCGCCGGCGCGCACCCAATGACGTCCCTGCTGATTCATCGCTGCCCCTGCTCGGATCGCCTGCCTGGCGCGCGCCGCGCGGCGATCGCCGCCGCTAGCGCATCAGCACCACTTCCTCGGCGCTGGTCGGATGGATGGCGACCGTGTCGCGCAGGTCGTCGAGGGTGATGCCGCGCTTGAGCGCGACCGCGAAGCCTTGCAGCATCTCGTCGGCGGCCTCGCCGAGCAGATGGATGCCGACCACGCGGCGTTCCTGGCCGACGCAGACCAGCTTGAACAGGCTGCGCTGCGGCGACTCGGCCAGGGCGTACAGCATCGGCCGAAATCCGGCGCGATAGATGTGCAGATTGTCACCATGTCGCGCCCGCGCCTCCTCCTCGGTCAGGCCGACCCGGCCGATCGGCGGATGCGAGAACACCACCGTCGGGATGTCGTTCTGGTCGAGCCGGCCCTCGCGGCCGCCGTAGACGCGATCCATGAGCCGGCGCGCAGCGGCGATCGCCACCGGCGTCAGCTGGGCGTCGGGAGTGACGTCGCCGACGGCGTGAATGTTGACGACGTTGGTTGCGTGCAGCTCGTCGACGACGATGTGGCCGCGCGGATCGAGCGTCACGCCGACGCGCTCCAGGCCCATGCGCTGGGTGCTGGGGCGGCGCCCGGTCGCGAACAGCACTTGGTCGAAGGGCTCGCTGAGCGAACCGTCGGCGCCGCGCAGGCGCACGCGCGAGCCGTCGGCTTCGAGCGCCGCGACCGCATGGCCGAAATGCAGGCGCACGCCGTTCTGGCGGTAGTCCTCGGCCAGTTGCGCGGTCAGTTCGGCGTCGAATGCTTCGAGCAGGCGCTGGCCGCGCACGAACACCTCGACCTGGCTGCCGAGCGCCTGCAGCACCCCGGCGAGCTCGACCGCGATATACCCCGCACCGATGATCGCGACGCGTTCGGGCGCGGCGCACCACTGGAAGAAATCGTCCGAAGTCGCGCCGAGTTCGGCGCCCGGGAGCTCCGGCTTGACCGCGTGGCCGCCGGTCGCGATCAAGATGCGCGGCGCGCTCAGGCGCGCGCCGTTCTCGCATTCGACCGTATTCGCGTCGAGCAACTGCGCGCGCATCGGCAGCACGGCGATGCCGGAAGCGTCGAGACGGCGCCGGTAGCTGTCGTGGATGTTGGCGATGTAGCGCTGGCGATGGACGATGAAGGTCGGCCAGTCCAGCGCGCAGGGCCGTTTCGGGTCGGCGTCGATGGAGAAACCCAGCGACTGCGCCATGCGCAGCTTGCCGGCGATGTCGGCGGCCAGCCACATGGCTTTCTTCGGCACGCAGCCGACATTGACGCAGGTGCCGCCGAGCAGCGAGGGCTCCAGCAAGGCCACGCGTGCGCCGTGTTCGGCGGCGCGGAAGGCGCCGGCGAGGCCGCCGGAACCGCCGCCGATCACGATCAGGTCGAATTGGCTGCTGCCGTTGCTGGCTTCGAGGGGCGTGCTCATGCGAAGCGCTCCGGTCGATAAGGATGCGGATCGATCGCGGTCTCTCGCCCGGCGATCAGGTCGGCGACGAGCTGGCCGGTGCCCGCGCTCATGCTTACGCCCATCATGCCGTGGCCGGTCGCCAGCCAGAGCCCTTCGCAGGCGGGCACGCGGCCGATCAGCGGCACGTCGTCGACGCTCATCGGCCGCCAGCCGTACCAGCGCTCGCGCTCGACCGGGCCGACCGGATGGTGCAGGTATTCGGCGGCGCCGCGTTCCAGGGCCGCGAGCCGGCGCGGGTTGAGGCTCTCGTCGTAGCCGGAGAATTCCATGGTGCTGCCGAGGCGGAAACCGCTGTCCCACATGGTCACGCAGACCTTGCGCTCACGCAGCACCACCGGCCGGCGCGGCATCAGCGGCGGCCGGTCGTAGGTGATCGAATAGCCCTTGCCCGGCTGCATCGCGCGCTGCAGCGACGGCAGGCCGATCGCATCGGACAGCTTCGGCGTCCAGGCGCCGATGGCGACCACGACGTCGCGCGCCCGCAGCACCCCCAGGCTGGTGTCGAGTTCGATCTCGGCACCCTCGCGACGCAGGTCGCGCAGCGCGCATTGCTCGGTGAAGCGGCCGCCGCGCTCGCGCACGGTGCGCGCGAGTTCGGCGACGTAACGGTCGGGCCGCAGCACGGCGTCGTGGTCGAAACGGATCGCGCCGGCGACGCCGGGCTTGAAGGCCGGGTCCTGGGCCTCGTAGGCGGCGCCGTCCATCAGGCTCACCCCGATGCCGAATTCGCGCAGCAGGTCGAGTTCGAGCTGGCCGCTGGCGAAAGCCTTGGCGTCGCGGAACACATAGTCGACACCGGCGGTGTCGAATTCGCAGACCAGGCCGTAGCGCCCGACCCAACTTTCCAGGCGTTCGCGCGAATCGTTGAGCAGGGCCGACTTGGCCTGCGCGCTGGCCCGCCAGTCGCGCTCGTTGCAGCGCGTGGCGAAGCGCAGCAGCCAGCCCCACAACTGCGGATCGAGCTTGGGATGCACGTACAGCGGCGCGTCCGGGGTCAGCATCCAGCGCAGGGCCTGGGCGATCACGCCCGGCGCGGCCAGCGGCGTGGCATGGCTCGGGGTGATGGTGCCGCAATTGCCGTGCGAGCTGCCGCCGCCGATGCGGCCGGCATCGATGACCCGCACCGAGCGCCCGCTTTCGAGCAAGGCCAGGGCGCAGGTCAGGCCGATCACGCCCGCGCCGATCACGATCGCGTCTTCGCCGCCCGCGGCGGCCGTTCGCTGTTCCACCCCACCCACCTGTGCTTCGCGCATTTGCCCTGTCAGCCAGTCCGGTTCGTTGTCGCGTGGCCGGGCCGCAGCGTCGCCGCCGCGGCCCCGGGTGCCGCCGGGAACCGCTCGGCACGTTCCGCATAGTACTAAGACTGGGCCGCGACGAGCGCCGCGGGCTTTGCGGCTTGGGGCGGGCGGCGCCGCGCTGCGGGCTGTCGCGAGGGGCTGCACGGCGAACGGAACGCTGCGATCCATCGATGCCGACCGCGTCGACTGGCGATTCGCCGAGCGATTCGCCGTACAGCGGCGCATGCAAGGCCGCGGCGATGGGCAATCTCGACACCTCGTCGCCGCGCATCGAGCCCGCGATCCGCTAGCGCGTCCACCGCGTTTTCGCCTATCGCGCCGGTTCTGTGACCAAGCGCGAAATGCGGGTCGCCGTTACGTGACCGCTCGCACCGATTTTTCATTCAAGCACAGCGGGCTGGAGGCCTAACGTCACTGCAGGCCCACCGTCCGACTCACGCAGACGCCACCGCTGCACACCCGATAGGCCGATCCCTCCAAGCCGAACGTCCCCCGTCGCAACCGACGAAGGGCGCCGCCGGAGGCTGCGAAAAACCAAGCAGAGCACCTCACAAAACACGACCGTTACCTTCATTAGGGGATCCACCCATGCAACTGAAGACCGCTGTATTGAGCACCGCCATCGTCGGCGCCATCGCCGTGTTGGCGAGCGCGTCCCTGTCGAGCTCGGGTTCGACCACGTTCGCCGCCGCGCCCGCCACCGCGCCCGCGGCCACCCCCACCGGCGCCCCTGCCGCTGCCGGCGCCCTCGCCAGCGCCGCCGCGCAGCATCCGGCGCGGGCGCCGAGCCAACTCGCGGTCGGCGCCCGCTCGGGCAGCGACCTCGTCGCCGCCTCGACCTCGTCCGAGCAGGCCGCGGCTTCGCCGGCCGCGCAACGCGCGCGCGGCCTGCTGGAAACCGTCGCTGCCGATGAAGTGCATCGCGCAAAAGCCGACGGTTTCGTCGCCCGCGACGTCATGATCGACCGCGACGGCACCGAGCATGTGCGCATGGAACGCACCTACCGCGACCTGCCGGTGGTCGGCGGCGATCTGGTCGTGCATTCGCGCAACGGCGAGCTGAAGTCGATCAGCCAGGGCGACAATATGCGCACGTTCGGGCGTCCCGCCATCGAACCGAAGATCAGCGCCGAACAAGCCAAGGTCGAAGCCGGCGCGGCATTCGACGGCACGGTCACGGCGATGACGCCGGCCGCCCTGGTGATCTTCGCCCGCGGCACCGAACCGACGCTCGCCTATCAGGTCGACGTCAGCGGCGACCGCCGCAACGACCCGGCGCCGGGCCTGATCAGCTATTACCTCGATGCTGCCACCGGCAAATTGCTGCAGGAAGACGACCGCGTCCATTCGGCGGCCGCCAACGGCACCGGCAAGACCCTGACCTTGGGCAACGTCGGCCTGGTCGGCAATTCGATCAGCGGCGGCTACACCCTGACCGACCCGACCCGCGGCAATGGCCAGACCCTGGATGCGCGCAACCAGTCCGGTACCTCCGGCGCGGTCGCCTTCAACGACAGCGACAACGTCTGGGGCAACAACACCACCTCCGACCGCGCTTCGGCCGCGGCCGACGCTCACTACGGCGTCGCCGCCACCTTCGACTACTTCAAGAACGTGCACGGCCGCAGCGGCATCTTCAACAACGGCCAGGGCGTGAAGAGCTATGTGCATTACGGCCCGGCCAACCTGGTCAACGCCTACTGGACCGGCAGCGCGATGGTCTACGGCGACGGCGACGGCGTGACTTATCGCCCGCTGGTCGCGCTCGACGTCGCCGGCCACGAAATGGCCCACGGCGTGACCGGCGCCACCGCGCGCCTGGGCTACTACAACATCAAGGACAGCGGCGGCCTCAACGAATCCACCTCCGACATCTTCGGCACCCTGGTCGAATTCAGCGTCGGCAACGTCAACGACCCAGGCGATTATCTGTTGGGCGAAGAGGTCTACATCAACAACCCCGGCGACACCAAGGCGCTGCGCCTGATGTTCAAGCAGGACGCCGACGGCCGCTCGTTCTCGTGCTACCCCGTCGGCGGCTTCACCGCCTCGCAGACCGGCCAGAACGGCAAGTACGACCCGCACCTGAGCTCGGGCGTGGGCAACCGCTTCTTCTATCTGCTCGCCGAAGGCGCGGTGAAGCCCGCCGGCTTCAACTACACCCCGGCGCAACTGGTCTGCAACGGCGACGCTTCGATCGCCGGCATCGGCCGCGCCAAGGCCGGCGCGATCTGGTACCGCGCGCTAACCCGTTACTTCGTCTCCAGCACCACCTACCCGCAGGCGCGCACCGCCACCCTGCAGGCCGCCACCGATCTCTACGGCGGCACCTCGAACGAGTACAAGGCGGTCGCCCGCGCCTGGAGCGCGGTCTCGGTCAACTGATCCCCGTATTACCAGGCAAGACCCGGAACGGCCCGCGCGAGCGGGCCGTTCTTTTTTGTCACCCTGGCTACGGCATGCGCAAGCGAATGCGCAGCGCGGAATCGCGGGGCCTGCCGCGTGAGCGATCCATAGGCTTCATCGCGGCGGTTTCGTTCAGCTACCCGAATCGAAATGTGCTTAAAGCGCTGCGCTGCGAAAAATCAAGCGAGGCCGCAAAAACAGCGCGAAAAATCCCGTGACGAGCATCGAAAGAAACCGTGACGCAATGCCGCATGACAACAGTTTCAAATGAACCCATTGTGGATTCGTCATGACGTTTGGCACAGGTAATGTGCCACGCATCGTGAATGTGCCAAGGGCGAACACGCCCTGGCGAATGTGTTCAGTACGCCTTCCACGGAAGGCTCGCACTTAGCCGCTACAGCCAAAGGGTCTTTACGAATGCACATGCAAGTCCGCCTTCTCGCCGCCGCCGTCGTCTCGGTACTCGCCGCCGCTCCCGCTGTTGCCGCCAACCCCAATGCCTCTGCCGCCGCCGGTCGCGCGCGCGGCCTGATCGACAATGCCGCCGCCGTTGCCACCCAGCGCGCCAGCGCCGATGCGTTCACCGTGCGCGATGTGGTCGTCGACCGCGACGGCAGCGAACACGTCCGTTTCGACCGTACTTACCAAGGCCTGCCGGTGATCGGCGGCGACGTCGTCGTGCACTCGCGCAACGGCCGGTTCAAGCACGCCAGCCTGTCGCTGAAGTCGAGCGAACGCCCGGGCCTGGCCGCATCGATCAAGGCCGACGAGGCGATGGTCGCCGCGGGCGCCGACTTCCAGGGCAAGATCGACGAAGTCAGCAGCAACGGCCTGGTCGTGTACGCGCGCCGCGCCAAGCCGGTGCTGGCCTACGAGATCCGTCTGCGCGGCGTGTCCGACCGCCAGGGCGAAGCCGACATGCGCTACTTCGTCGATGCGCGCAACGGCAAGGTGCTCGACAGTTGGAACATCATCCAGACCGCGGCCGCGGTCGGCACCGGCCAGACCCTGTTCCTCGGCGATCTGTCGATCGCCACCAACTCGACCGCCAGCGGCTATGAAATGGTCGACACCACCCGCGGCGGCGGCAACACTCGCGACGGCGTGGGCAAGGAAATCTCGACCGTCTACAGCTCGGCCGCGGTGATGACCGACGCCGACAACAACTGGGGCAACAACACCGAGTCCAGCGTCGCCAGCGAAGCCTCCGACGCGCATTACGGCGTCGCCGCGACCTGGGACTATTACAAGAACGTGTTCGGCCGCAACGGCATCTTCAACGACGGCGTCGGCGTGAAGAGCATCGTCAACGTGCTGTTCCGCACCCAGGGCGGCCGCACCGGCGGCAACGCCGGCTGGTACGGCGCACCGTACAAGTTCATGGCCTACGGTCTGGGCACCTCGACCTGGTACCCGGTGGTCGCGCTCGACGTCGCCGGCCACGAAATGACCCATGGCGTGACCGAAGCCACTGCCGGCCTGGTGTATTCCGACGACGCCGGCGGCCTCAACGAGGCGGCTTCCGACATCATGGGCACGATGGTCGAGTACTACGCCAACAACGCCACCGATGCCGGCGACTACCTGATCGGCGAGAAGATCTACCGCAGCAACCCGGACGGCAAGAAAGCCCTGCGCTACATGTTCCGCCCGGGCGATGCCGATGGCGGCAAGTCGTATAACTGCTACCCGGCCACGGGCTTCGCCGGCGTCGATCCGCATTACTCGTCCGGCCCGGCCAATCACTTCTACTACCTGCTCGCCGAGGGCGCGGTGTCGCCGACCGGCTTCAGCTACACACCGAGCCAATTGGTCTGCAACAGCGACACCAGCATCGCCGGCATCGGCCGCGATGCGGCCCAGCGCATCTGGTACCGCGCGTTGACCGTGTACATGACCAGCAGCACCACCTACCCGCAGGCGCGCACCGCCACGCTCAACGCCGCAAGCGATCTGTACGGCAACGGTTCGACCCAGTACAACGCGGTCGCCCGCGCCTGGAGTGCGGTCTCGGTGAACTGAGCCTGCGGTCCCGGTGAATCGACCGTATCGACAGGCCGCCTTCGGGCGGCCTGTTTTCTTGTGGGGTAGCGAATCCCTCTTGGGTGGCCACACCTTCCCTGTAGCAGTGGCGCGAGCCGCGACCGCGGGACGCGCAGCGATGACATCGCCCTCGTCATCGATCGAAGCGGGCGCGCTTTGCCGGGTAGGAACGGCGCAAGCCGCGACCGCGGGACGCGCAGCGATGGCATCGCCGTCGTCATCGATCGAGGTGGGGTACTTTCGCCGGGTAGGAGCGGCGCAAGCCGCGACATCGCTGCGACGGCCTTGCGGCGCCTCTCTCAGCAAGATCAGACCTAGATCAAACGCCAAAAGCTTCCGCCACTAAAGCGGCGGGTTACTTTCTTTTGTCTAAAGCAACAAAAGAAAGCTAACCAAAGAAAAATGCTTTGTTTTGAATCACAGGCCCGCACGAGCGGTGCAGACGCACGGATTTTTCATACGGGACATCCCTGTCCCGATGAAAAACGGCCCGCATCCATGCGGGCCGCCCTCCGGGTCTTCTGTTGCCTTCGCGAGTGCTCGGCGGCGCACAGCAGCAGCAACAGCAACGGCCGAGGCGACGGCATCGAAATTAGCAGCGCGAACTTGAAGCCACGCGGTCGCGGCTTGCGCCGCTCCTACCCAAGAGCATGTCGCGGCACCCAAAGTTGTCGTTGTCGTTGTCGTTGTCGTGATTTTGATCGGCTTTGCCGCTTTGCCGGTCAATAGCTGACCCGTAGGGCGGCCCGCAAGGATGCGGGCCGTGCGCAAGCAGGCCATGGATGGCCTGTCTGGAGCATCCCTGCGTCGGCTTCGAACGCGCGGGCTTGTGCCCTTGCAAGGAAGGCCTTTTCTTTGGTTAGCTTTGACCGAAGGAACTCCCTGTGGGACTTTTGGGCCAGCAAAAGAAAGTAACCCGGCCGCGTCAGCGGACGGAAGCTTTGCTTTCGCTTGAAGGGTACGCCCGCAGTTGCCAGGACGCGGTCGCGACTTGCGTCGCTCCTACTCCTGAAGCAGCAAGCACCACGCCTCAACCTCGCGCCGCTCCGGCCAGAGCCCAGGGTAGGTGCAATGCAAGTCGCGACCGCACTGTTTCGATCTTTGGCGCACCGATCCCGCAAGATCAAACGCAAACGCTCGCTACGACGTCCGAACCCGCATCGGCGGCCAGCCCCAATAGGTGAAGGCACGCCATAGCCATTCGATCGGGCCGAAGCGGTAGCGCTGCAGCCATGCCGCGCTCAGCAGCATCTGCAGGGCGAACACCGCGAAGGTCGCTGCGATCAGCGCCGCCAGCGGCACCTGCCCCCACAGGCCGACGCCATAGCCGTAGAACGCCAGGGTGCCGATCAACGATTGCGCAAGATAGTTGCTCAAGGCCATCCGCCCGGCCGGCGCGAAGCGCAGCGGCCAGCGCGCACCGCCATGCACGATCAGCACGACCCCGGCGATCAGCGCCAACGCCAACGGCAAGGCGCCGAGCATGTGCAGAGTGCTCGCCGCAACCGAGGCGGCACTGACCGGGGTGAACGTGGGCGAGCTGTCGATGAGCAGGCTCAAACCGGTGAGGGCCACGCCGGCCGGCACGCCGTAAGCGATCATCGACTTCAGGCGATGGCGATGTGCGGCCGGATCAGCGAGCGTGCCGCTGCGCACGAACCAGGCGCCGATCAGGAACAAGCCCAGCACCATCGGCACCATGCTGAACCAGCTCGACACTGTCTCGCCGGCGAAATAAGCGAGCCGTTGCGCCGTCGCCTGCGCATAGTCGCCGTGCGCATAGGCGGCGATTTCGGCGGCGCGCTCGGCCCGGTCGGCGGCGCTGTCGGCGGCCGTCGATTGCGCCACGCCGGGAATCGCCAACACGACGGCGATCATCAGGAAGAAGCCGAGCACGCTCAGATACAGGCACAGACCGATCCGCCACAAGACGCCTGGCGACAACGAGCGCATCGCAAATAGCGCGAACGCGGCCAGCGCATAGGTGACCAGGATGTCGCCGGCCCAGATAAACCAGGCATGGACCAGGCCGATGGCCAGCAGACCGACGCTGCGGCGCAGATACAGCGGGCGGAAAGCGCGCCCGGCCTGGCGCGAGCGTTCGAACATCACCGCAAAACCCATGCCGAACAGCAGCGAGAACAGGGTCCAGAATTTGCTGCGTATCGCCACGTAGACGAAAGCCGACGCGGCGTGATCGAGCCCCCGCAGTTGCGCATCGATGCCGTCGGAAATATCCGTCAGCGGGCGGGTGAACATCTCGGCGTTGCTGAGGAAGATCCCGAGCAGGGCCAGGCCGCGCAGCGCATCGAGTGCGAGCAGCCGTTCATGGGCGGGAATCGGGGCCAGGCCGGGGGCGGCGATGTTGGCGCTCATGCTCTCGCTGTCGTCGGTGGGGGCCATGGCGCTGTCGGCACTCGCTCGGCGCTGGTTGGGCCGCGCCCGCGGCTATCGCGATTCTACGTCCGCGCCTCGGCCGGCAGCGGCCTCGACCCGTCGCCCAAAAAGAAACGGCCCGCGCAGGCGGGCCGTCGCTGATCGCAGAGGCGTCGCGCTCAGTGCGCGTGGCCGCCGTCGCCGTGCACGTGGCCGTGCTCGATCTCTTCCTTGCTGGCTTCGCGCACTTCGACGATCTCGATGGCGAAGTGCAGGTCCTTGCCGGCCATCGGGTGGTTCAGGTCGACGTCGACCACGCTCATGCCGACCTTGAGGATCGTCACCGCGCGCGGGCCGAAGCTGGTCGGCAGCACGGCCTGCATGCCCGGGAACAGCTTGGCGTCCTTGAAGTACTTCTTCGGCACGCGCTGGGTCAGGCCTTCCTGGTGGGCGCCGTAGGCTTCGGCGGCGACCACGTCTACTTCGAACTTGTCGCCGGCTTCGCGGCCGTCCATCGCCTTTTCCAGGCCCGGGATGATGTTGTTGTGGCCGATCAGGATCGCCAGCGCGTCGCGGCCTTCCGAGGTCTCGAGCGGCTCGTTGCCCTGCTCGGACACGGTGTAGTGGAAACGGACGACGCGATCTTTCTCGATTTTCATTGCAGGACCCGACTGGAGACCGCCATCGGGCGATCAGGAAAGGAAACGGCGACACCGTCTTTGAGCGGGCCGCCACAAAACGACACGTGGACTGTCTTGTCGTCTCGGCGCTTAGCCGCCAAGCTATCGGCCGTGACGAAGGCCGCGCATTATCCCGGCAACACCGCTCCCGCGCCAGCGCGGGTGCGCAAGCCGTGGCCGGCGTTGGCCATGGCCGCTGTCCTGTGCGGCCTGCTGGCAGCCTGCGGCGGCGGTCGCGAAGTCGTCCGCCGCCCGCCCCCGGGCAAGCCGGTGCGCGAATGGCCGCGGACCGAGCCGGAAAACCCCGGCGCCGCCAACGCCGTGCTGATGCGGGCGATCAGCCTGGTCGGCACCCCGTACCGCTACGGCGGCAACACCCCCGACAGCGGCTTCGACTGCAGCGGCCTGGTCAACTACGTCTACCGCGACATGCTGTCGCTGAGCCTGCCCCGGACCTCGCGCGACCTGGCCGCCTACCAGGGCCCCAAGATCGAGCCGCTGCGCCTCGCGGCCGGCGATCTGGTCTTCTTCGGCAACCGCGGCAACGTCTCCCACGTCGGCATCTACGTCGGCGAAGGCCGCTTCGTCCATGCGCCGAGCACCGGCGGCACGGTCCGCCTGGACCGCCTCGACGGCGCCTACTGGGTCGACCACTACAGCGGCGCGAAACGGGTTCTCAGGAAGTAACGAGACTTTCATGAATGCGCGATCGGGCATAGCGCAGATGAAAATTGTGAATCAAATCACAGCCTTGTTAACGACCGCCTAACGAAATTTGAACCTATATCTCGCACATGACGGGCATCATCCCCTATCGGTGACGACTTCGTGATTAATACGTGACGACCCAATTGACTCGCCACGGCCGCCTGGCTGCCACCCCCCAAGCACCTTGCGCCACCGCTCGCACGACCACGGTCGTCCGGGCCAGCCAACGAATCCTGCTGACCGCCGCACTCGCGGTCTGCGCCCTGCCCGCCTTCGCCCAGCAGTCCTCTGCGCTGGGTTCGAGCCTCGGCAGTTCCCTCCCGGGCGGCACCTCGCTGCGCAACGACTCGGCCGATGCGCCGGAGCCGACCGCCAGCAACATGCTCCCGGAGGCCATGACCCTGTCTGATCGCGCCCTGCTCCTGGCGACCGACCTCAACCGCCTGCTGGGCCCGAACGTGAACCTCGGCAAGGCCGATATCCCGGTCGCCGAGCAGAGCCGCATCAAGAGCATGCTGCAGCGCGCCCTGGGCCTGCTGGGCACCCCCTACCGCTGGGGTGGCAGCTCCCCGGACCAGGGCTTCGACTGCAGTGGCCTGGTCGGCTACGTGTTCCGCAACGCCCTGGGCATCGAACTGCCGCGCGTCTCGCGCGAGATGGCCAAGACCGGTGCGGTGATCGACCGCGACGCGATGACCGAAGGCGACCTGGTGTTCTTCGGCCGCCGCGGCCGCGTCGACCATGTCGGCATCTACCTGGGCGAGGGCCGCTTCGTGCACGCCCCGCGCACCGGCAAGGACGTGACCGTCTCCAGCCTGGACACCGGCTACTGGAGCGGCAAGTTCATGGAAGCCCGTCGCGTCGACGGCATCTGAGTTCTCGCTTCCCGATCGATATCGACAGGCCGCCTTCGGGCGGCCTGTTGCGTTGTGGGCTGGCGGATCGTTGTCGTGCGACGAACCGTTCCAAATGTAGGAGCGGCGTAAGCCGCGATCAAAGGATGCGCAGAGGCGGTAACGCCTAGGTCGCTCCTCGAAGCGGCGCACTTCCGCGGGGGTAGGAGCGGCGCAAGCCGCGACCGCGCTGCAACGGTCTCGCGTCGTTGCCGGCCGTAGGCCCAGGGTAGGAGTGACGCGAGTCGCGACCGCGTTCCGACGGTATTACGGCGCATCCATCAAGCAAGAGCCAGATCTGAATCAAACGCCAAAAGCTTCCGCCACTAAAGCGGCGGGTTACTTTCTTTTGTCTAAAGCAACAAAAGAAAGCTAACCAAAGAAGTTGCTTCTTTTTGAATCATGGGCCCGCGCGAACGGTGCTTCCGCGGGGATCTACATACGGGACATCCCTGTCCCGATGAAAACGGCGCGCATCCCTGCGCGCCGCCCTCCGGGTCTTCGATTGCCTTCGCTAGGGCAAGGCGACGCAAAGCAACAGCAAAATCTTTACGGCAACGGCAACGGCAACCTGCCGTTGCCGTTGCCGTTGCCGTTGCCGTGAGAGCTTGGCGCAGCGACGAGCTCGCGAGGACGCCTGGAGACCCGTAGGGCGGCGCACAGGACGTGCGCCGTTTTCCGATAAGACAAGGATGTCTTATCGGAAAATCCCGGCGACAGCTACGTACTCGCAGGGGAGCTTCGTCAAGGAGAGCCCTTTTCTTTGGTTACCTTTCTTTTGGGCTTAGCAAAAGAAAGTAACCCGGCCGCGTCAGCGGACGGAAGCTTTAGATGTTGCTTCACGGCAAGCAACGCCGCAGCGGGACACAACGCGGTCGCGGCTTGCGCCGCTCCTACTCCTCGCGAAAGCACGCCGCTTCGGTGAATGACATTGGCGTTGTTACCTCTGCGCGTCCCTTGGTCGCGACTTGCGTCGCTCCTACCCAAGAGCAACGACGACCGTTGCCGTTGCCGTTGCCGTTGCCGTTGCCGTTGCCGTTGCCGTTGCCATGAAAGCTTGGCGCAGAACCGAACTCACGATGCGATCGTAGACCCGGAGGGCGGCGCACAGGACGTGCGCCGTTTTTCGATAAGACAAGGATGTCTTATCGGAAAATCCCCGCGAACGCACCGAACTCGCAGGGGAGCTTCGTCAAGGAAGGCCTTTTCTTTGGTTACCTTTCTTTTGGGCCAGCAAAAGAAAGTAACCCGGCCGCGTCAGCGGACGGAAGCTTTAGATGTTGCTTCACAGCCTTACGGCAAGCAACGCCGCAGCGGGACACAACGCGGTCGCGGCTTGCGCCGCTCCTACTCCTCGCGAAAGCACACCGCTTCGGTGAATGACATTGGCGTTGTTACCTCTGCGCGTCCCTTGGTCGCGACTTGCGTCGCTCCTACCCAAGAGCAACGACGACCGTTGTCGTTGCCGTAATGTGCTTGACGCAGTTCCGAACTTGCGATGCCATCGCAGCGGACAGAAGCTTTAGAAGTTGCTTCACTGCCCCTGCGGCAAGAAGCGCCGCAACCGCAAGCTGCGCGGTCGCGGCTTGCGCCGCTCCTACTCCTCGCGAACGCACGCCGCTTCGGTGAATGACATCGGCGTTGTTACCTCTGCGCGTCCCTTGGTCGCGGCCTACGCCGCTCCTACTTTGGGCACACAGCAACCGTATATCGAAGGAAGCAACAACCCTCACCCCTCGTGCACATACCGCTCCACCGTCGCCTCGATCCCCTTGCTCAACTCCATCACCTTGAGCGCGTACTCGGCCAGGCGCTTGTCGTCCTCGGTGACCGGGGTCCACGAGGGCACCGGGGTCGGCTTGCCTTCGACCTGGTCCATGGCGACGAACACGATCACGCAATGGGTGCACAGGCGTTCTTCGGGCTCGCCGTCGTCCAGGCCCGGGTCGCGGGCCTTCACGTCGACTGCGAAGTGCATGCTGCTGGTGCCGGTGTGGATCAGCTTGGTGTGCACGGTGACCAGGTCGCTGATCCGAATCGGGGCGACGAAACGGATGCCGCCGACGGCGACGGTCACGCTGTACTTGCCGCTCCAGCCGACCGCGGCGGCGTAACCGGCCTGGTCGATCCACTTCATCACCATGCCGCCGTGGACCTTGCCGCCGTAGTTGACGTCGGTCGGCTGCGCCAGGAAGCGCAGGTTCAATTCGCGTTGCTGGCCTTTCATGCCGGAGCTCCCTGGTAAACCTTGAGATGGCGCACCACGGCGGCACCGACGCGATGCACGGCATCGCGCTGGCGCTCGTCGTTCAATTGGCCGAAATCGCTGAGCTTGTCGGCGGCCTGGCCGACCGCGACCTGCTGCGGCACCACGATCAAACCCAGCTTGGCCAGGGCGTCGCGCAGCACCAGCAGCGAGCGTAATCCGCCGAGCGGGCCCGGCGAGGCCGAGACGATGCCGGCGACCTTGTCGGCGAACAGCGCGGTGCCGGAACGACCGTCGGCGAGCGGGCGCGAGATCCAGTCGAGGGTGTTCTTGACCAGCGCCGGCATCGAGCCGTTGTACTCGGGCGTGCTGATCAGCAGGCCGTCGTGTTCGGCCAGCAAGGCCTGCAGGCGGCGCGCCTGTTCGGGCATGGCCTCGGCTTCGATGTCGCCGTCGTAGATCGGCAAGGGGTAGTCGCGCAGCTCGATCAGGGTCACTTCGGCGCCGGCGGCACGCGCGCCTTCGACCAGCACCGGGATCAGGCGGCGGTTGTAGGAGCCCGAGCGCAGGCTGCCGGCGAAGGCGAGCAGACGCACCGGCGAGACGGCAGGGTTGGCGGGGGGCATGAGGTGCTCCGTGGCGAGGCGCCGATTATGCGCGAGGCACCGCAGCGGCGGGAGCTTGAAACCCGGCGCCGGCAAGGCGATGCTCCGCGCATCCGCTCCGGGGAGGGACCGCACCTGCTTCGCACGACGACGACGGCGGCGATCGCCGTTCCACCGCTGCCCATGCCGGCCGATCGGCTCGGCGCCTTTTGCCCGCACCCACCAGACAGGCCCGGCATGAAACAAGTGTTCTATGGCTTCGGCGTCTTCGTCGTCGCGTTCCTGATCGGCGCCGGCCTCGCCCGCTTCGGCGCGCCCGGCGACGACACCGCCCTGCTGATCGGCGGCGGCATGCTCGCGGTCGGTCTGGTCCTCGGCTACAAAGCGCTGGAAGCGGTCGCGCTGCTGTTCGCGCCGGTCGTGCTGGCGCGCATGGCG
The DNA here is from genome assembly GCF_052078695.1 of Lysobacter sp. CA196. Taxonomy (NCBI): domain Bacteria; kingdom Pseudomonadati; phylum Pseudomonadota; class Gammaproteobacteria; order Lysobacterales; family Lysobacteraceae; genus Lysobacter; species Lysobacter sp. CA196. The sequence continues at coordinate 65,411 of NZ_JBQJIN010000009.1, forward strand.
GTGCGTTGGGCCGCCACCGGCAGCCCGGTCGAGCGCGACCAGCGCCGCGAGCGCGGTGCGTGGCTGGCTCGGCTGATCTTCATTCCCCTGTACGGGGCGTATTCGCTGCTGACCGGCGCCATCGTCGGCGCGTTTCCAGGCGGCTACGGCCTATTCGTCACCGGCCTGTTGTACGGCGTGGTCGGGCTGCTCTTCGCCGGCCTCGCGGCCGGCGTGGTGCTGAAGTGGTTCGGCGAGAACTGAGCGCCGCCGCTTCGACATCGGCATCGGCGCGACACCTTGCAGAAACGACGAAGCCCCGGCCATCGACGGCCGGGGCTTCGTGTTTGCGACGATCGCCGGGGCTTACTTCTCCAGCGTGAACTCGCCGTATTCCTTGAGCTGGCCTTCGACGGCCTTATAGTCGCCGACCACGACGATCGACTGGTCCTTGGAGGCGTAGTACTTCTTCGCCATCGCCTGGACCTGCTCGGCGCTGATCGCGCGGATCTTCGGCACGTACTCGCCGAGGAATTCCGGCGGCAGGCCGTACAACCAGTTGCTGGCCAGCGAGGCCGCGACCGAGCTCTGCAACTGGTTGCCGATCAAATAGCCGCCGGCGACGTAACGCTTGGTGTCTTCGAGCTCCTGCGCCGGCACCGGGTAGTCGTTGAGGCGGCCGAATTCGTAGATGAATTCGCCGATCGCCGCGCCGGTGACCTCGTTGCGGACATCGGCCGAGGCCTGGATGCTGCCGCCGTCGCGCAAAGCGTTGAGGCCACCGCGCGCACCGTAGGTATAGCCCTTCTCCTCGCGCAGGTTCTGCATCAAACGGCTGCTGAAACCGCCGCCGAGCACGATCCCGGCCAACTGCGCCGGCAGGTAGTCGGTATCGGTCGCGGCGATCGCCGGACGCCCCAGGCGCACCGCCGACTGCACGCTGCCGTCGCGCTGCACGAAGATGCGCTGCGGGTCGGCGCTGGCGCGCGCCGGAACGGCGTCGGCGATGGCTTCGCCGCTGGCCTTCCATTGGCCGAAGGCGGCTTCGGCGAGCTTGAAGCCCTCCTCCGCGCCGATCCGGCCGGTGACGATCAGCAACGCACGGTCCGGACGGAAACGACGCAGGTGTTCGGCCCGCACCTTGTCGGCGGTGACCGCGCCGATCGCCGCTTCGGTGGGCTGGCTGCGCGCATAGGGATGATCGCCGTAGGTCGCCTTCAGCAGCGCGCGCGTGGCCTTGAAGCTCGGCTGCGCCTGCGACACCTTCAGGCCTTGCAGGGCGTTGGCCTGGGCGAGCTTGACCTCGGCATCGGGGAAGGTCGCCTGCTGCGCCACTTCCGACAACAGCCGCATCATCGGCTCGGCCTGCGACGGCAGGGCATTGGCGCTGAGCAGCACGCCGTCGTTGAGCGCATTGGCGCCGATCGCGCCGCCGTAGCCCTGCGCGGCCTCGGCGATCGCCTTGGCGTCGCGCTTGGCCGTGCCCTGGGTCAACAGGCCGGCATACAGGGAAGCAAAACCCGAGGCATCGGGGCCGTCGCTGGCATAGCCGGCGCTGCGCACGGCGAGTGCATAGTCGACGCGCGGCAGCCCTTTGCGCGGCACCACCCAGACTTGCAGGCCGTTGGCGAGGGTCTTCTGGGCGATCTGCGGCACCGGCAGGGCCTTGTCGGCGGCCAGCGGCGGCAGTTGCTTGGGCAGCTTGGCGGCGGGGCCGGCGACGGCGGTACCGACCGCGCAGACCAGGGCCAACGAGGTCGACAGCGCGAGCAGATTGTTGTGGATTCTCATGTCGTCTCCTCCTCAGTTCGCCGCCGACGGCGCGGCCGCGGCGGGCTTCGCGGCCGGCGTCGCCATCGCGACCGGCTTGCGGTCGATCACGGTGCGGTTGGCGCGGGTCAGATAGGTCTTGGCGACGCGCTGCAGGTCGGCCGAGGTCACCCCTTCGATCCAGCCGGGGATCTTGTTGACCACGTTCGCATCGCCCCACAAGGTCTGCATGCGCGCGACGGTGTCGGCGCGTTCGATGTAGCTTTCCAGGCCGTTGTACCAATCGGCGAGCATATGGGTCTTGACCCGCTTCAGAGTGGCCGCGTCGACGCCGTCGCGGGCGACCTTCGCCACTTCCTCGTCGATCGCGGCGAGCACCGCATCGGCATTGGTGTCGGGCTTGTACAGCGCGAACAGGGTGAACAGAGTCGGGCCGTTATAGGTCCAGGGGTCGGTCAGGCCGTACAGCGCGTCGATGTTGAGCGCGATCTGGCGCTGCTTCACCAGCCCCTGGTACAGACGCGAGGCCTCGTCGCCGGCGAGCAGGCTGCCGAGCACCGCCATCGGCGCGTGGTCGCGGCTGCCGCGGGTCGGCATCTTCCAGGCCGCAGCGATCGCCGGCACCTGGGCCAGCGCGTCGGTCTGTTCGATGCGCTTTTCTTTCGTGTTGAGGCCTTCTGCGAAATCCGGCGGCGGCGGGGTCGGACGGCCCGGGATCGCGCCGAAATACTTGTCGGCGAGCTTGAACGCGTCTTCCGGGCTGATGTCGCCGGCGATGCCGAGCACGGCGTTGTTGGGGCCGTAGTAATCGCGATGGAAAGAGCGCACGTCTTCGAGGCTGGCGTTCTCCAGGTCCTGGAAGCTGCCGTAGCCGTCGTGGTTGTTCTCCCACTTCTGGAACGCGTGCTGGCCGATGTCGATCCACATGAAGCCGCCGTAGGGCTGGTTCTTCACGTTGACCCGGATTTCTTCCTTGACCACGTCCTGCTGGTTCTTCAGCGTGGTCGGATTGAAGTCGAGGGTCTTCATGCGGTCGGCTTCGAGCCACAGGATGCGGTCGAGGGCCGAGACCGGCGCGACTTCGATGTAGTTGGTGAAGTCGGCGCGGGTGGAACCGTTGTTGCGCCCGCCGCCGCCGCTGATGACCTGGTCGAACACGCCCTTGGGCGCGACCGGCGTACCCTGGAACATCAGGTGCTCGAACAGGTGGGCGAAGCCGGTGCGGTTCTTGGGCTCCAGCCGCATGCCGACGTGATAGACCACGCTGACGCCGACGGTCGGCGAGCTGTGGTCCTGCGAGACGACCACGGTCAATCCGTTGTCGAGTTTCTTGACTGCGACCGGCAACTGCCAGCGATCGCTCTCGGCCGCGTGCGCAGTGGCGAACGCGGCGGTCGTGATCGTGGTCAGACCGGCCAGCAGCACGCAGAGGTGACGCTTGCGCATGGGAATCTCCCTGTCCTGTCGAATGAGTCCGTCGGCCGTCGCGGGACCGCTGGATGCGACGCGCCGGAGGCTCCGGCACCCTAACCCGGGACGGGCCCGCCGATACGGGTCGAAAGTCACGTAGGGGGATCGGCGGCGCTGGTCGTTGCGGGACGAATCGCCGACACTATGCGGCCCCGCTCCTGTTCTGCAGATCCCCCGCCGATGCCGTACACGCCTATCGTGGCCACCCTGGGCTACGTGATTTCGCCCGATGGCCGCCAAGTCCTGATGGTCCACCGCAACGCGCGCCCCGACGACCATCAGCTGGGCAAGTACAACGGCCTGGGCGGCAAACTCGAAGCCGACGAGGACGTGGTCGCCGGCATGCGTCGCGAGATCTTCGAAGAAGCCGGGATCGACTGCACCGCGATGAACCTGCGCGGCACCATCAGCTGGCCCGGCTTCGGCAAGCACGGCGAAGACTGGCTGGGCTTCGTGTTCACCATCACCGCCTTCGACGGCACGCCGTTCGCGAGCAACCCCGAAGGCACGCTGGACTGGGTGCCGATCGAGCGCCTGCACGAGTTGCCGATGTGGGAAGGCGACCGCGAATTCCTGCCGCTGGTGTTCGACGCCGACCCCCGCCCCTTCCACGGGGTGATGCCGTACCGCGACGGGCGCATGCAGTCGTGGAAGTTTTCGCGGATTTAAGCGGGGCGGATTTAAGCCGAGCGGACTTGAGCGGGACGGATCTGAGCGCAGCGCGCTCAGGCGTCGCCGATCCGCCGCGTCAGCTCGTCCCAGCGCACCTCCCAAACACGGCTGCTCAGGCTCCACGGCGGGACCTCGCGACCGAATGCCCCGGTCGGCGTTTTGTCGAATGCCGGGCCGGCGAACTCGATGGAGAGCACCAGGCCCGAACGCGGCGCGCGGCGCAACACCGCGGCACGCGCCGGCCGCATCGCGCTGCCTGAGAGGTCGCCGCCGCGTTCGCGCCAGACGCTTGATTCGCGGTCGAACACCACCAGGCAACGTGCGGCATCGATCTTGAGCAGATGGATTCGGCCGCTGCTCTCGGGTTCGAGCAGGCACAGCGCGTCCTCGAACTCATAACGTTCCTCGTCGACCGCCCCCAACGCCAGGTCGGCCCAGTACGCACCGAACAGCCGCTCGCGGTTGCCGAGCGCAGCCTTGCGTTTGCTCCAGGACTGCCGGACCGCCATGCAGGCCAGCACCGCAAGCGCGAGCGACCACGCTTGAAAGCGCCAGCCGGAACCGGCGCCCAGCGCATGCAGCCACCAGGCCGGTCCTCGCCATAGACCCACCAGCACGAGGCCCGCGGCGGCGACTAGCACGGCGATCGCCCTGGGCGAGCGCAGGCGCGACGCCCAACCCGGGCCAGGCGCGCGTTTGCCGAACTTGGCCAGGACTTGCAGCTCGCGCGCCGTCATCGGGCACGAGACGATTTCCACCGACATCCTTGGTCCTTGTTGGCCGCACCCGATCGAAGCCAGAGCGCGCGTTGCGTTGGCGAAGCGCACCAGTATCTTCGATCCGCCCGACTAACGCGCCGGCTATCCGCCGACCCGTACCGAGCCTTTGCCGTCTTCCTGCTCGAACACGAAGCTGAAGGCCAGGCTGACCGCCACGGCTTCTTCGCGGCCGCTGACGCAACCCTGCTCGTCGATCGGGCGAGCACCGGGATAGACGCAGCGGAACGCCGGGTCGAAACGCCATTGCGCCACCGCATTGCGCGCAGCTTCGACGAAGCGCGGATCGGTCTGGGCCGGGCGCGGGCAACCGCTGGCGGCATCGTCGATCGGCTGGCTGTCCATGACCTTGCCGTCCTCGCCGATGGCCACGCGCAGGCAGATGGTCTGCGGCGGCAGGCGCTGGGCCAGCAGCACCGGTGGATACAGCGGGCTGGGATTGCCGTACTCGGCCAGCGGCATCTGGAAGGTTTCGTTGTCGGCCAGCTGCATGCGCTCGCTGGCCGGCATCAGCTTGTCGATCGAACGCACGCCGACCTGGCCGCTGCGGCCGGCCTCTTCGGCCTCGGGCGGGCTCGGGCTCGGGCGCGTCGCGCACGCCGCCAGCAGCAGGCTCAGGCCCGGGACCAACAGCAGGAACGGCCATCGCGCCGCCGTTCCGCCTGTTCGCTTACATCGACGCCTCGCAACCTGCATGGCCTTCGTCCTCGCTCAGGCTTTGCTTTCTTCCTCGATCCCGACATTGGTCGGCGCCGCGTCGTAGACCGCCTTGTCGAGCAGACCGGTCTCCTTGGCCACCAGCACCGGCACCAGCATCTGCCCGGTCACGTTGGTCATGGTCCGCATCATGTCGAGCACGCGGTCGATCGCATACAGATAGCCGATGGTCTCCAGCGGCAGGCCGGCGGCGCTGAGCACCACGGTGGCCATGATGACCGCCGTGCCGGGCACGCCGGCGGTGCCGAAGCTGCCGAGCACCGAAGCGATCATGACGATGAAGTACTGGTCGGCGGTCAGCGGCGTGCCGGTGTATTGGGCGATGAACACCGCGCACAGGGCCGGATAGATCGCGCCGCAGCCGTCCATCTTGATGCTGGCGCCGAGCGGCGAGGCGAACGCCGCATAGTCTTTATTGACGCCGAGGTTGTGGGTGATCGAACGCATCGCCACCGGCATCGCCGCGAAGCTCGACGAACTCACGAACGCCACCTGCATGCCGGGCGCGGCGCCGCGGAAGAACTTCAACGGGTTCAGCCCGTGCGCGAGCAGCAGGCCGCTGTAGACCACGACGATGTGCAGGGCGCAGGCCAGGTACAGGGCGAACACGAAATTGCCGAGCGGCAGCAACTTCTCGAAGCCGTAGGCGCCGACCAGGGCGGCGATCAGGCCGAAGGTGCCGATCGGGGTGACTTCGAGCACGAAGCGGGTGACCTGGATCATCAGGTCGCTGGTCTCGCCGACCAGCTTGCGCACTCCGGCGACTTTTTCGCCGAGCTTGACCATGGCGAAGCCGAGCAGGCCGGCGAAGAAGATCACCGGCAGGATCGAGCCCTTGCCGGCCGCGAGCACGGTCTCGCCGGCCGCGTTCTTGGTCGTGCCGATACCGGTCAGGGCGTAGAACGGATTGCTCGGCACGACGTCGAGCAGCACCTTGGTCACGCTGGGCACGTCGCGCGGCTTGTAGCCGCTGTCGATCGCCAGCCCCATCACGCCGCTGCCGGGCTGGAGCACGGTGCCGACCGCCAGGCCGATGCCGACGGCGAGGATCGCGGTGACCGCGAACCACAGGAAGGTGCGCCCGCCGAGCGCGGCGATCGACTTCTGCCCGTGCAGCGAGGCCACCGCGTTGATGACCGCGAAGAACACCAGCGGCACCGCGATCATCTTGATCAGGGTGACGTAGAGATCGCCGAGCGGGCCGAACCAGGTTTCGGCCGCGGGCCCGAAGGCCCAGCCGGCGAGCGCGCCGAGCACGAAGCCGCCGACCACGCGCTGCCAGAACGGAATGCGGAACCACGCGGAGAGCAAGGCGGTCATGACGGACTATCCAGAAGATTCGTCGGAAGACTCCGGCCGGACCAGCCCGGCGCGGAGCGAGCGGCACACCATAAACAGGTTCGATACGCCGCCGGCAAACCCTAGCGCATAAGCCGGCAACGAAATTTCATGAAGAGCGACCGCTTCGGCAAAACACCGCGACGCAGTCCGCGCTTTCATGCACGCGCCTTCGCCGGCGGCGTGCGCGCGGCTTCGTTGCGGCGTACGCGCGCAGGCGCTTTCGCGGGTGGCTTGGCCGAAGCCTTGGGCGGTGTTTTCTTGCCCGGCTGCGCGCCGCCGGCGCCGGCCAGGATCGCCCGCAACAAGCCGGGGAAGCGTCGCTCCAGATCGTCGCAGCGCAGGGTGTTGAGATACTGCGTTCCGGATTTGACCGTGTTGACCAGGCCGGCCGAACGCAGCACGTCGAAGTGCCGCGACAAGGTCGCGCGCGGCAGCGCTTCGTCGATGCAGGCGCCGACGCAGGACACCGGATGGTCGCGGCTCAGCGAGCGCACGATGCCCAGGCGCACCGGATCGGCCAGCGCATACAGCACGCTGGTCATCTCGATGTCGTCGATGGCGGGGTGATGCAGGGGTCTCATGGCGACAGCTTGCAACAAGCCGAGGCCTGCTGCTATGGTTTCCATTGTTCCGAATATCGGAACAACAGAATAACACATCGTCTTCCCCGATCGTCCCTCCCCAGCCGTCCCTCCCCCTCCGGACACCCGACATGAGCACGCTTTCCAGCAAACCCCTGCACGGCAAGACCGCTTTCGTGACCGGCGCCAGCCGCGGCATCGGCCGCGCCATCGCCCTGCGCCTGGCCCGCGACGGCGCCCACGTCGCGATCAACTACGGCGCCTCGCGCGACGAGGCCGAAGCGGTGACCGCCGAGATCCGCGCCGTGGGCGTGCAGTCGGTCGCCATCGGCGCCGACCTCGGCTCGGTCGGGTCGATCGCCCAGGCCTACGTCGCACTCGATGCGTTCCTGCTCGACGCCACCGGCCGGCCCGGCCTCGACATCCTGGTCAACAACGCCGGCGTCGCCGTGGTCGCCACGCCCGCCGACACCACCGAAGCGCAGTTCGACCGTTTGTTCGACGTCAACGTCAAAGGCGTGTTCTTCGCCATCCAGCAGGCCGCGCCGCGCCTCAACGAAGGCGGCCGCATCGTCAACATCTCCTCGTTGTCGACCCGCGTCGCCACCCCGGGCCTGGCCGCCTACGCCGCCAGCAAGGGAGCGCTCGAAACCCTGACCCTGCAGCTCGCGCCCGAGTTCGCCGCGCGCGGCATCACCGTCAACAACGTCTCCCCCGGCGCCATCGAAACGGTCATGAACACCTTCCTGCAGGAAGACGCCGGCCGTACCGCGATTTTGCAGAGCCAGGCGATCCAGCGGGTCGGCCAACCGGAGGACATCGCCGATGCGGTAGCCTTCGTCGCCTCGCACGAGGGCCGCTGGCTCACCGGCACCACGCTCGACGCCAGCGGCGGCAGCCATTTGTAAGCCGCCGGGAATGGGGCATCGGGATTAGAGAATCGTTGGAGCGGCTTCGCGAGCATCCGCCATCTCATCCCGCTTCCGCTCCTGTCTTGCGCTTCCCATTCTCGATTCCAGATTCCCGCCCCATGAATAAACCCCTGTTCTCTCTCCTGCTCGGCGCCTTCGCGCTCGGCTCGGCCGAATTCGGCACGGTCGGGCTGATTCCGTCGTTGAGTCATCAGCTGCACCGCAGCAGCGACGAACTCGGCTGGCTGGTCGCGATCTACGCCATCGGCGTGACCATCGGCGCGCCGGTGCTGACCCGCTTGCTGCAGCGTTACGACGCCCGCCTGACCCTGGCGGTGTCGATGGCCCTGGCCGGCGTGCTGACCGTGCTCGCTTCGGCCAGCGAACACTTCGGCCTGCTGCTGCTCGCGCGGCTGCTGCTCGGCGCCAACCACGGCCTGTTCTTCTCGCTGGCGATGCCGCTGGCCGGAAAACTCAGCCCGCGCTCGACCATCGAGGGCATGTCCCAGGTGGTGTCCGGCCTGACCATCGCCATCGTGTTGAGCATTCCGGTCATGGGATTCGTCAGCGACCACTACCACTGGCAGGCGACGTTCTGGTTGCTCGGCGCCAGCTATTTCATCGCCGCGGCGGCGATGTGGCGCTGGATTCCTGCGCGTGCGAGCGCCCGCGAAATCGACGCGCAGCCGGTCGGTTTCGTCGAGGTGATCTCCAACCCGCGGGTGTTGTCGGCGCTGATGAAGATCGTGTTGCTGTTCGGCGGTTATTTCATCGCCTACACCTATCTGCCCAAGCTCATCATCGATTCGCTCGGCTACAGCCAGGACACCGCCAACCTGCTGCTGTTGCTGTTCGGCATCGGCGTGGTGCTGGGCAACCACGTCGGCGGCATCGCCGCGGCGCGCTTCGGGGTGTCGCGCACGATCGGCTTCAACTACGCGCTGATCGCAGCCTTGTTCCTGGCGATCTATTTCCTGATCGGCCTGCCCTCGGCGGCGTACGCCGGCATCCTGGTGCTCGGCCTGTTCGCGATGAGCGCGACGCCGTCGCTGGGGCACTACGGCATCGAAGTGTCGCGCCGGCTGATTCCGGGTTCGGCCGAGATCGCTTCCAGCCTGACCGTGTCGGGCTACAACATCGGCATCGCCCTGGGTTCGCTGATCGGCGGCGTGGTGCTGCGCCAGGTCGGGCTCAACCAGATCCTGGTGGTCGCCGCGTTCGTGATCGGGCTGGGGTTGGTGGTGAATTTCCTCGAGCACCGCGCCGACCGGCGCCTGGACATGGCGATCTGATCGAGACGGTTTCGCGGGCCGGTGTCGGCGCGGCCTGCGGGTCAGCAGCGTCGTCGCCGAAGGGTCGCGGTCGCGGCTCGCGCCGCTCCTACCCTGGGCCGGCGTCGCTCAAGGGTAGGAGCGGCGCAAGCCGCGACCACGCCGCGGCAGCCACGATGCAATCGTCCGCAACCGCCGCGCCAACCCCGCCTCCAGGCGGACCGCCACGACCGGCAAAGGCGATCCCCCAGGGCATCTGCCCGCGCTCGTTATGGCCGTCACAGACCCGGGGCATAATCGCCGGCTAGTCATCCCTAGCCGGCCGTCCATGTCCAAGCTGCGTTCCGCTTCCGTCCTTCTCGTTCCCGCGCTGCTCAGCGCCTGCGCCGCCGCGCCGACGCGCAGCGACGCGTCCGCGGCGCACGCCGTCGCCATCGACGTCCCCGCGATCCAACACCCGCAAGGCGAGACGCCGGCTTGGTGGTACCGCGACGGCGCCGCCCAGGCCGCGCAGCGCGGCGCCAGCGGCGGCAAGGCCAAGAACGTGATCCTGTTCGTCGGCGACGGCATGAGCCTGACCACGGTCGCCGCCGCGCGCATCCTCGCCGGCCAGCTCAAGGGCGCGCCCGGCGAAGAGAACCGCCTGAGCTGGGAACGCTTCCCCTCGACTGCGCTCAGCAAGACCTACAACACCGATTCGCAGACGCCCGATTCGGCCGGCACCATGAGCGCGATGGCGACCGGGGTGAAGACCCGCGCCGGCGTGCTCAGCATCGGCCAGCAGGCCGTGCGCGGCGATTGCGCCGGCGCGCTGGCGGCACCGATGCTGACCCTGTGGGAGCTGGCGGCGAGCAGCGGCCTGGCGACCGGCGTGGTCACCACCACCCGCGTCACCCACGCCACCCCGGGTGCGACCTTCAGCCATTCGGCCGATCGCAACTGGGAAAACGACATGGACCTGCCGGAGAAGGCCAAGGCCGAAGGCTGCGCCGACATCGCCCGGCAGATGATCGAATCGCCCTACGGCACCGGCCCGGACGTGCTGCTCGGCGGCGGCCGCGGCAACTTCATGACCGTCGAACAGCGCGACCCCGAGTACGACGACAAGGTCGGCCAGCGCCTCGACGGCCGCGACCTGGTCGCGACCTGGAAACAGCGCCACCCCGGCGGTACGTATGTGTGGAACGCCAAGCAATTCGCCGCGGCGCCGAAGAACCAGCCGCTGTTCGGCCTGTTCGAACCCGACCACATGCAGTTCTCGCACGACCGCCCGCAGGACGGCGCCGGCGAACCCTCGCTCGCCGAGATGACCACCGCGGCGATCGAACGCCTCAAGCGGATCAAGGGCGACAACGGCTTCGTGCTGTTGATCGAGGGCGGACGCATCGACCACGCCCACCACCTCGGCAATGCCTACCGCGCCCTGACCGACACCATCGCCCTGAGCGAAGCGGTCGAGGCTGCGAACAAGGCGACCTCGGCCGACGACACCCTGATCCTGGTCACCGCCGACCACTCGCATACTTTGAGCTTCGTCGGCTACCCGGTGCGCGGCAACCCGATGCTCGGCAAGGTGCGCGGCAGCAGCGGCGAAGAAGGCGACCCGAGCGACTACGCCCGCGACGCGCTCGGCATGCCCTACACCACCCTCAACTACAGCAACGGCCCCGGTTACGTCGGCGCCAGCGCGCAGCAGCCCGAAGGCCCGCACCGCTACCCGCACACCGTCAGCGGCACCCAGATGGCCGAGAAAGGCCGCCCGGACCTGAGCAAGGTCGACACCGAACATCCGGACTACATGCAGGAAGCCCTGGTGCCGACCAACGCCGAGACCCACGGCGGCGACGACGTCGGCATCTGGGCACGCGGCCCCGGCAGCGACGCCGTGCGCGGCAGCGTCGAGCAGAACACGATCTATCACTTCATGCTGCAGAGCATGCCGAAGCTGCGCACCGCGCTGTGCGCGAAGGGCGATTGCGACGCGAACGCGATTCCGCTGGCGCTGCCGAAGGCGGGCGATTTCAAGAATCGTTGAAGCCTTCGCGTTAGAAGCAAATCCCCCCTGCCCCCCTTTTCCAAAGGGGGGAACAGCAAAAGCATGACGTTAGGCGCACGTATCGAACATTCTTTGCCATCGCGCACTCGCATCGCCCCCTTTGAAGAAGGGGGCGGGCGCCTGGCATGAGCACGAAGCCTGATATGGGTTTCGGCGCGGGGGATTTGCCGTTCGGCGCGATGCGCGCAGTCCCCACCAGCCCCTCCTGCAGGCACATAACAAAACGGCGACCCGCCAGCAGGTCGCCGTTTTTCGTTACTCGGTCGTCAGCGCCGGCCCGCTTACGAGTCCCGAGTCCCGAACCCCGAACCCCGAATCAAAACGGCTTCGCCAACACCAACCAGACGATCGCGATCAAGGCGAACACCGGGATCTCGTTGAAGATGCGCAGGCTGCGCGAGGACGGCAGCGGGCGGCCCTGGTCGACGCCCTTGAGCCAGCGTCCGGTGACGATGTAGAAGGCCAGCATCGCCGCGACCACGGTCAACTTGGCGTGCAACCAGCCGCCGCTCATGTGGAACACGAACCAGAGCACGCCGCCGAGGATCGCGGCGACGCCGAACATGATGTGGCCGAAGCGGTACAGACGCCGGCCCATCAGCACCAGGCGCGCGCGCACCGCCGGCTCGTCGCCGGCCTCGGCGAGGTTGACCAGGATCCGCGGCAGGTAGAACACCGAGCCCATCCAGGCCATCACGAACACGAGATGGAAGGTCTTGGTCCACAGATAGGCATTCATGCGCGGGCGTCCTGAAGTCGGCTGGCGGTGTCGGCGGGCGGAACCGATGAAACCATCATCGGGCAAAGCGCAGACGCATAGCTCGCGTCGCGCCCTGTCCGCCGGCCGGGCGCGATAGGATGCCACGCTCCACGCAACGCCGATGACCCCATGAGCAAACAGTACGACCGCGACTACTTCCAGCGCTGGTACCGCGACCCGGCCCTCAAGGACCAGGCCATCGGCGGCAGCGCCCGCCTGGCGCGCAAGGTCGCGCTGGCCGTCGCCACCGCCGAGTACCACCTCGAACGCCCGCTGCGCAGCGTGCTCGACATCGGCTGCGGCGAAGGGCCGTGGCGGGCGCCGCTGCTGAAGCTGCGGCCGCGCGCGAGCTACCTGGGCTTCGACAGCAGCGAGTACGCGATCGGCCGCTACGGCCGCAGCCGCAACCTGCACCTGGCGCGCTTCGGCGACTTCGAGTTTCTGCGCCCTAGCGCCCCGGTCGACCTGCTGATCTGCAGCGACGTGCTGCATTACCTGGACACACGCGAACTCGACCGCGGCTTGTCGGGCCTGGCCGAACTCTGCGGCGGCGTCGCCTTCCTGGAAACCTTCAGCCGCGAAGACGGCATCGAGGGCGACACCGACGGCTTCAAGCGCCGCCCGGCCAGGTTCTATCGCGAGCGTTTCGCCGCCCAGGGCTTCGCCAGCCTGGGTTCGCACCTGTGGCTGGCGCCCGGGTTGCGCGGCGGCACCGCGGCATTGGAAACCGCCGAGTAACCCGCCTGCGCTTGCAGTAGGAGCGGCGCGAGCCGCGACCGCGAATCCGCAACGACGACGCCAGAGGGAAACATGACGGCCGCGGCTTGCGCCGCTCCTACCCCCAACCGCGGCGCCACTGCGTCTCAGCCCATCCTGGAACGCCGGTCGCATTCGCCCGGGCCATTCACGCGACCGCCATCCCAATCCGCTATGCTGCGGCGCAGCAAACCACCCGGGCAGGAGCCCTTCCACGCTCCTGCCTCAGGCCGTACCGCCACCGTCGTAACGCCACAGAGAGTCCCATCCGATGCTGCTTTATCAGATGCATGAACTCGGCCGTGCCTGGATGGCGCCGATGACCTACTGGGCCGAAGCCGGCGCGAAGATGTTCGCCGCGCCCGGCAGCTGGCTCTCGGCCGTGCCCGGCGCCTCGCGCCTGGCCGCCGGTTACGAACTGCTGTACCGGGTCGGCAAGGACTACGAGAAGCCCGAATTCGGCATCCACTCGATCCAGATCGACGGCAACGCCTATCCGGTGATCGAACGCGAGATGCAGCGCAAGCCGTTCTGCCGGTTGCTGCGCTTCAAGCGCTATGCCGACGACGCCGACAACATCGCCGAGCTCAAGGACGACCCGCCGGTGTTGGTGGTCGCGCCCTTGTCGGGCCACCACAGCACCTTGCTGCGCGACACGGTCAAGACCCTGCTGCGCGACCACAAGGTCTACATCACCGACTGGGTCGACGCGCGCATGGTGCCGGCCGAGGACGGCGCCTTCACCCTCGACGACTACGTCGCCTACATCCAGGACTTCATCCGCCTGATCGGCGCCGACACCCTGCACGTGATCAGCGTTTGCCAGCCGACCGTGCCGGTGCTCGCCGCGGTCTCGCTGATGGCCGCGCGCGGCGAAGCCACGCCGCGTTCGCTGGTGATGATGGGCGGCCCGATCGACACCCGCGAAAGCCCGACCCAGGTCAACGACCTCGCCGTGCACAAGCCGCTGTGGTGGTTCGAAGGCAACCTGATCCATCACGTGCCGGCCAACTTCCCCGGCCGCGGCCGCCGCGTCTATCCGGGCTTCCTACAGCACGGCGGTTTCGTCGCGATGAACCCGGAGCGGCATTTCCAGTCGCACTGGGATTTCTACCAGGACCTGCTCAAGGGCGATCTGGAAGACGCCGACTCGCATCGCCGTTTCTACGACGAGTACAACGCGGTGCTCGACATGCCGGCCGAGTACTACCTCGACACCATCCGCGTGGTGTTCCAGGAACACCTGTTGCCGCGCGGCCTGTGGGACGTCGCCGGCGAACGGGTGAATCCGGGCGCGATCAAGAACACCGCGCTGCTGACCATCGAAGGCGAACTGGACGATATTTCCGGCCAGGGCCAGACTCGCGCCGCGCACACCCTGTGCACCGGCGTGGCCGAAGCCGACCGTGAGCACCTGACCATCCTCGGCGCCGGCCATTACGGCATCTTCAGCGGCCGCCGCTGGCGCGATCAGGTCTATCCGCAGGTGCGCAAGTTCATCGCCAAGTACGCGGCCTGAAGTTCTTCGCGCCGCCGCGCGCATAGCCGCCGCACCCCGAGCCCGATGCCTTGCATCGGGCTTTTTTTGCACGAATCCGGCCGATCGGCACGGAAAAACTGTCGACTGGGTTGCAAACGCGCCAGTAGCGGCGCGGACCCGGCGAATTTTGCGGATACAGTCGGCGGTGAGGCCCGCCGAAGGATCGCCGCGCCCCACCGAACGCTGCCTGTGCCGTCGCCCTCGCTTCGAGGCCGCATCGAATCAGCTCGGCGAATCAGCTCGCACTGATCAGGACCACGCGAACCGGCCACGCCGTTCGCGACACGCCAGGAAGGCCCAATGCCGCATCGCATCGTTCCCTCGCCATCGCCCGCCGCAACGCCGACGCGTCGCATGGCGCCATCCCGCGCGCGCATCGCAAGCGCGATCGCCCACTGCGATCGCCCGCCCCTACCTCCTGTCGCAAGCCACCGGCGCTCTGTCCGCGCCCTTGCCTCGGGTCGTGCTTCATCCTCCCGTCGTTCCACCGCCCCAGGTTCAAGGAGAACCGCATGAAACTCGCCACCGTTTCCGCCGTCCTGTCCGCCCTGCTGCTGTGCTCGGGTGCGGCGTCCGCCGCCACGCCGGCCTGCCAGTCCGCGCGGATACAGGTCGAAGTCAGCCACATCCAGCGCGTCCAGGCTTGCACTTTGCAGGGTCCGAACAGCCCCATCTGCCAACAACACCAGCAGGTCGAGAACATCTATTGGCAAATGATGGATGCGCAATGCCCGGCACCGACGTCGCAGTGCTCGATCAACCGGCAGATGTACAACATCGTTTCGCAGCAGCGCGCGATGAAATGCCAGCAGGCCGGCTCCTCGACCGACCCGATCTGCCGGGCCGCAATGCAGCAGGAAGACGTCAGCTTCCTGCAGGTCAAGATGAGCTGCTTCCTGCCCTGATCGCTGGCTTCGATTCGCCGCGCGGTTCGTACGCGGCAATGGCGCGATGCATGGGACAGGCAAGAGCAAATCCCCCCTGCCCCCCTTTTGCAAGGGGGGGAACAGCAAAAGCGCAAACGTTCTCGGATCGCCCCTCGCACATCGCCCCCTTTGAAGAAGGGGGCGAGCGCCCGGCGCGGCACGAAGCCCGATGCGGGTTGCGGCGCGGGGGATTTGTTGTTCGGCGCGATGCGGGGGGCAAGCAAGAGCAGATCCCCCCGCCTCCCTTTTGCAAAGGGGGGAACAGCGTAGCAGCGACGTAGGCCAGCGACTGAGCGCACTCGGTTGTGGGTACACATCACAACGACGAAGCCGGCCCTCGGGCCGGCTTCGTCTTGTTCGAGTCTCGCGATGATCGACGGCGGCAGTGACGGCCGCTGCTTCGCCTTGCCTCAGCCCAGACGCACCAGCAGATGCTTGGCGATCTGGCCGTGGAACTTGCCGACGAAGCGCGCGATGTGCAGGGTCGCGAACAGCAATGCCACACCGATCAACATCGCCACCGGCCACGACCACGGCTCCCAGGCCATGAACACATCGTAGCCATCGAATTGCACTGTGCCGATGTCCAACAGCCGCAGCAGCGGGAAGAAGATCAGCGACAGCGAGACGCTCAGGCCGGTCACCGCGACGGTGAAGTAGGCGATGCCGAGCGGCAGCATCAGCAGCATGTAGATCAACGTGGTCCAGGTGCGCGGGTCCGCGAACATGTCCTTGATGCGTTCCAGGATCGGCCGTTCGCGATTGTGGTACAGCGGCCGGCGCGGCATGCGTTCGCCGAGCATGACCTCGACCAGGCGGCCTTCGACCAACGACAGGATCCGCACCGAACCCAGGAACAGAATCAGCAGCGGCACGCCGATGATCAGGACCAGCAGGCCCAACGACAGCGACACGCCGACGTTGACCCAGGTGAAGTAGAAGATGCCGGTCGCCAGCGAGAACAGCATGTAGAACAGCGCGGCGTAGGTGCGCGGTTCGGCGGCGACGCCGAAGAAACGCCCGAGCAGCGACGGGCGCGGCTTGGGTGCCGGCGGGCGCAGCGCGGTCTGCACCTTGACCTCGGTGTCGCGGTAGATCTCGGCGACCTCGTCGGGCGCACCATAGCTGCCGGCGACCGCGGCGATCACCTCGGCCTCGCTCTGGCCCGGGTTCTCGGCCATCTCCGAGCGCAGGTACTCCTCGGCGTCGTACAGCGCGTCCTGGATCAACGCCTTGTCCGCACCGGCCAGGGCCGCGCGCAGGCGATCGAGGTAGTCCGGTATCGACTGCGGCAGCGCGCTGTCGAGGCGGGCGAAGGAGCCGGTGGCGGCGGTGGTGTTCATAGTGCTAGCCCCTGAAGGACGGAATCGACGGAATCGCGGGTGGCGCGCCAGGCCATGACCCATTCGCGCAGCACGGACAGCCCGGTTTCGGTGATGCGGTAGTAACGGCGCGGCGGGCCGGTCACCGAGGGTTCGACGTGGCTGTCGAGCAGGCCGCCGGCGCCGAGATTGCGCAGCACCGGGTACAACGCGCTCTGCTTGCCGCTCAACACGCCCTCGCCTTCGCGTTCGAGGCGCTTGGCGATCTGGTAGCCGTACATCGGCTCGGCGGCCGAGGCCAATACCGCCAACAGGGCCAGCGAGACGGTACCGGCACTGAGCTCTTTCTGGAACTTTCGCAACTGGGTGTCGAAGTCGGTCATGTCGCTCTCCGCTATCGTTGAGCTCATGCTATTGCGAAGTTCGGTATAGCGAATGTGCCGATAGTCATCAGGACGAGCCGCAGGGCCGCTTTCCGCCGGCAGGCCCGGGGTAGGCTGCGGCGATCCGGCCGCAGCGCCCGGTCCCACGACATCAGCGAAGAGGTCCTGCCCACGCCATGGAATCGCCCCGACCCGACCCCGCCCAGCTCGCCCTGCTGCACCGCCTCGCCGGCGCCTGGTCCGGGCCCGAACGCAATGCCGATGCAGCGGGCGCCGCGGCCTCGGTCGGCCACGGCCATTACCGCATCGCCCTCGACGGCGGCGCGCTGATCCAGGACTACCGCCAGGAACGCGACGGCCAGACCGTGTTCCGCGGCCACGGCGTGTTCCTGGTCGAGCCCGGCAGCGACCAGGTGCTGTGGTGGTGGTTCGATTCGCTGGGCTATCCGGCCGCGCCGGCACGCGGGCGCTGGCACGGCGACAGCCTGCGCTTCGACCAGGTCACCCCACGCGGCGAATCGCGCTATCGCTACGAACTCGACGGCGAGCGGCACCGCTTCGTCATCGAGAACCGCTGCCCGGGCGAAATCGACTTCGCCGAATTCATGCGCGGCGACTACACTCGCCAGCCCTGACAGGAGATCGCCCGATGCGTTCGATGCCGCAAACCGCCCTGCTGAGCCTGTTGACCGTCGCCGTGCTGCAGACCGCAGCGGCGCAGACGCCGACGCGCCCGATGCAGGAGATCCTCGACGCCAGCCAGCCCGCCGACTGGCGCGCCCTGGACCCGAAGAACACCTTGTACGTCGAACTGCCGCGCGGCCGCGTGGTGATCGAGCTGGCGCCGCAGTTCGCGCCGGCGCACGTCGCCAACATCCGCACCCTGGCCACCAATCAGTACTGGAACGGCCTCAGCATCAACCGCTCGCAGGACAACTACGTCGTGCAATGGGGCGACGCCAATGCCGAGGACGCGGCCCAGCGCAAGCCTTACGGCCGCGGCGTCAAGACCAAGTTGCCGGCCGAGTTCGCCCGCAAGAGCCAGGGCCTGGCGATGACCGTACTGCCCGACGCCGACGGTTGGGCGGCCGAGGCCGGTTTCGTCGCCGGCTTCCCGGCCGCGCGCGATTCGGCCACCGGTTCGAGCTGGCTCGCCCATTGCTACGGCACCGTCGGCGCCGGCCGCGACATGGCCGCCGATTCCAGCAACGGCACCGAACTGTACGTGGTGACCGGGCAATCGCCGCGCCACCTCGACCGCAACATCACCACGGTCGGACGCGTGGTCAAGGGCATCGAGCTGTTGTCCTCGCTGCCGCGCGGCACCGGCAACCTCGGTTTCTACGAAACCCCGGCCGAGCGCACGCCGATCCGCGCGATCCGCCTGGCCGCCGACGTGCCGAAGGCCGAACGCGCCAACCTGGAAGTGCTGCGCACCGACACGCCGCTGTTCGCCGAACTGGTCGAATCGCGGCGCAACCGCCGCGACGAGTGGTACAAGCAGCCGGCCGGCCACATCAACATCTGCAACGTGCCGCTGCCGGTGCGCCAGCAGACCGCGCAGGCCGCGGCGCAGCCGTCCAGGGCGAAGGCCAAGGGCAAGAAAAAGTAAGCTCGCATCGACGGCGTCGGGTCTCGCACGGCCGGCGCCGTTAGGCGCCGGCCTCAGTCGTGTTCGACGCCAGTCGGCGCCGGTGTCAGTCCCGTTCGGGCCCGCGCGACAGCGGCTTGGCGCTGGCGCCGCGCTCCAGCGCCTGCGGCTGGAACAGGCACATCCGCACCACGTCGTGGTAGCGGCCGTCGCTGAAGAATTCGTCGATCAACACGCCTTCGCGCTGGAACCCGGCCTGCTCGTAGATCGAGATCGCGCGCGAATTGTCGACGTCGACCAACAGATAGAGCTTGTACAGATTGAGCACGCGGAAGGCGTAGTTGATCGCCATCTCGGTGGCCGCGCGCGCGTAGCCGCGGCGCTGCTGCTCCGGCGAGATCATGATCAGGAATTCGGCGCGCCGGTGCAGGTGGTCGATCTCGACCAATTCGACCAACCCGACCCGTTCCTGGGCGCTGTCCTGGACGATGAAGCGACGCTCGGACTGGTCGTGGATGTGTTTGCGGTACAGCTCTTCGAGTTCGACGAAGGACTCGTAGGGTTCCTCGAACCAATAACCCATCACGCTGCGGTTGTTGTTGAGCACATGGACGAAATGCAGGTCGCCGCGCTCCAGCGGACGCAGGGTGACGCTCGGCACGGGATGCTCGTCGGCGGAGGTCGTAGTCATGGCCGTTACCCTACTCCACCGGCATGCAGCCGGCGTGACGTTTCGCGGCCGTTTCGGTCGCAGTGCACAGAGGGATCGCGCCGCTTCACATCGCCTTAGCCAGCGTCTGCCTAGCCTGTCGATACCCCCCTGCGCGAAGGCCCCACCATGCCCCTGCTCAGACTGCGCATCACCGGCAACGAGGGCGACGCGCGCGCCATCGGCAATCTGTTGTCGAGCCTGGAAGGCATCGAACACGTCGAGGAAGTCGCCGACCTGATGCCGCATATGGACGACTCCGATTCCAGTTCCGCCGGCTTGCCCGACGACGCCGGCCCCGGCGTGCACGAGCTCGAAGTCGACGCGCCCAACGCCTCCACCGCGAACAAAGTGCGCGAAGCGGTCGAGGCCCTGGCCTTCGATCTCGACATCCTGGTCGAATTCGAGACCGACGAAGAACGCTGAGCCGGCGCTGGCGGCGATAGCGGGCGCAGCGCCGGCCCGAAGCCGACGCTGCGCAACCGCGGGCCGCCTCAGGCCTTGCGGCGCTTGCGCAGCGTGCGGCGGATCAGCCACAGCAGCGGCAGCAACACCGCCAGCACCGGCAACAACACCGCGAAGGTGCGGATCAGGAACGCGATCACCGCCGCGACGATGCCGCCGAAATCGCGGAAGGCTTCGCCGATCTCGCTGCGGCTGGCCTGGGCACGGGTGGTCTCGAAGTTGAAGGTCACCAACTGGGTGGCGATGCGACGCTGCTGTTGCGCGGCCTCCTGCTGCGCGCCCTGCAACTGCGCCTCGATCTCGGCGATGCGGTTCGACAAGGTCAGCACGTCGGCGACCTTGAGGTCCTTGCGGCCCTGGAACTCGAGCAGACGCGCGTGTTCTTTCTGCAGGCGATCCTGCAGCATGGTGTTGTTGCGAACCGCGGTGGCCAGGTCGTCGGCCTGGATGCTGCGTTCGCTGATTTCATCGCCCTTGCCGGCCAGTGCGATCAAAGGCTCGACGCCCTCGGGCACGATCCGCACCTGCAGGGTCGCGCTCGGTTCGTCGCCGCCGCTCTGGTTCATGCCGAGCACCGCGCACGCGCCTAACTTGCCGCCGTTGCAGGCCGCCTGCACGGCCTGGGCCTGGGTGGCGATGCGCTCGCCCGGCAGACGGATCCGCAGCCGGTGTTCGTAGGCCAACAGCACGCCGAGATCGGCCTTGCCCGGCGACGGCGCCGAGCCGCCCGCATCGGGCTTGCTGAGGTCGGCCATCGGCACCGCGACCGCCTCTTCCATCGTTGCGGCGTTGTGCTTGCTGCACGCACTGAGCAAGCCCAGCGCCAACGTCGCAGCCAGCACCCGCTTCGCAAATCCATACCCCATGATCTCTCTCCTTGGCCCGTTGTGATCCATTCGGCCCGCGCACTATGCCATCGCGGCCGGGGGCGCAGCGGGTTTGCGCTGGCGCCGTGGTCGTATTGACTAACGTCGCGCTGGCCTGATCGGGGTTGAACAACTTCGGAGATACGGCAGAGACCTCGGAGTCGTGCCTGGGTGAAGCCCTGGGTGTTCGGCTCCGCTGAAGTAAAGCGGCGCCGCCTTCGCGGGAACGACGGTGGTGGATTGCGCCGCGCTCGCACCAGCCGTCATCCCCGAAAGGGCTCAGAGACTTCAGCGCCGCACATGCCGCACCCAATCAGAACTTGTGCTTGAACCCCACGGTGACGAAGCGGCCCAAGGCGTCGTACTGACTGATGTCGTAAGGCAGCGCGCCACCGGCCGGGTCGAACGGCGGGTCCTTGTCGGCCAGGTTCTGCACCGACAAATACACGGTGGTGTCGCGCAGACCTTCGTAACCCAGGTACAGGTCGAACTGGTGGTGGTCGTCGACCTTGGCGTCCAGGCCCGGGTTGCTGCGCGCATCGACGATCTGCTGCTTGTACCCACCGATGTAACGCCACGACAGCTGCGCGTTCCAGTCGCCACGGCCGTAAGCCAGCGAGGTGATGCCGCGCCACTTCGGCAGTGCGCCGAAGCGGTTGCCGCCCGCGCCTTCGAGTGCGCTCTGGCCGGCCACTTGCGGCTGCTCGTAACTCAGCAACCGGGTCCAGGTGCCGTCGAGGGTCCAGTCGGCGTCGCCGGCATGCCAGACCTTGCGGCCTTCGATGTCGAAACCGGTCGTGGTCAGGGTGCCCTGGTTGGCGTAGCGGTTCTCGACCAATTGCAGGCGACCCTGCGCATCGCGGGTGACTCGTCCCGGGTTGGTCTGTGGGTTGGAGACCACGAACTGGACGTTGTCCGGCGCGATCAGATCGTCCTGGCGGATGCGGTACAGGTCCACGCCGAGGCTGGTGTCGGCATCGGGCGCCCACAACACGCCGAGGTTGATGTTGCTGGAGCGCTCGGCCTCGAGTTCGGGATTGCCGGCGCGCAGGATCGTCACCCCGCGCGAGGCGCCCGGCTGCACCGGGTCGAAGGGGTCGATGACGCTGCCGTAGCTGATCGTGGTGCTCTGCGCGATCTCCGGCAACGACGGCGCACGGAAGCCGCGCGAGGCGTTGAAGCGCAGCAGCCAGTCGTCGCTGGCCTGCCAGCGGATGCCGAGCTTGGGCGAGAACGCGCTGCCGAAGTCGTCGTAGTGGTCGCCGCGACCGGCCAACTGCACTTCCACCTGTTGCCAGGGCTTGAGGCTGAGTTCGAAGAACGCCGCCGACACGCGGCGACTGCCGTCGATCAGGTTGATCGCCGGGCGCAGCTCGGTGCCCGACAACACCTGCGGGCTGGTACGCGCGTCCTGGGCTTCGTCGCGGAATTCCACGCCCGCGGCCACGCCGACGTCGCCGGCGCGCCACTGCCAGGGGAAGCCGGAGATCTTGCCGCTGACCGTGCTCAGGCGATAGGTACCCGGGCGCCGCGTCGACAGGCGCAAGGCGTCGAGCGCGCCCGGCGTGCGCGAGGGGTTGAGGAAGTCGTAACTGCCGCTGGCCAGGGTCTGCTCGAATGCGTAACGGTCGAGGAAGTTGCGCACGTACTCGCGCTGACGGCTTTCCGAATGGCTGCCGGCGACTTCCCAGTCCCAGGTTTCGCCGTGGCCGCGCAAACCGATCAAGGTGCGCTGGAACTGCGACTTGTTGATCTTGTAGCGCGCGCCTAGGTCGAGGAAGGAGTACTCGAACGGGGTCGGCACCGCATTCGGATTGTTCGGATGGCCGACCGGCAACACCGCCGGGATGTCGACCAGGCGGCCGGTGCTGCGGTCGTAGGCGCGCAGGCCGGCGCCGACCGACATCGGTGCGCTGAAATAGGTGCCGTTGTGGCTGGTGCTGTAGAGGATTTCGGCGAAGCCCTGCAGCGAATCGTTGAACCACACGTCGCCGGCGACCAGCGCCTGGTAACGCTCGACGTCCGGCACCAGGGTGCGGTAGGGCTGGGTGTTGAACGCGCAGGCGTTGCCCGGCAACGGGCTGCCGAAATCGGCGTAAGGCCGCGACTGGGTGCCGGGCTGGCACGCGAACGCCACCGGTGCGCGCGGGTTCGACAGATAGGCGCCGCCCTGGGTCGACCAACCGGCGAGGCGTCCCCCGGGCTGGTCGCGGTAATCGCCGTCGCGGGTCAGGTCGCGCTCGTCGGCGTCGAGACGGCCGCGCTTGAACACGTCGAGGCTGAAACGCAGGCTGTAGCCGTCCTTGCTCGAATCGCCGTGGCCGGCGCGCAGGCCGAGGCTGCTCTGGTCGATGCCGCCTTCGGTCGCCGCGCCATAGGCCGCATCGACTTCCAGGCCTTCGATCTTGCGGCGCAGGATCAGGTTGACCACACCGGCGATCGCATCGGAACCGTACAGCGCCGAGGCGCCGTCCTTGAGGATTTCCACCCGTTCGATCGCGCCCAGCGGCAGCGCGTTGAGGTCGACGAAATTGTCCTGGGTGTTCTGGGCGAAACCGTACGAGGCCACGCGATAGCCGTTGACCAGCACCAGGGTGTTCTTCTGACTGAGGCCGCGCAGCGACACGCCGGCCGAACCATTGGCGAAGCTGCCGGTGTATTGCTCGTTGAAGCTGTTGCCGCTGTTGACGGTGAGGCTGCGCAGCAGGTCGGACACGGTGACCTTGCCGCTCTTCTCGATCTGCGCGCGATCGATCACCAGCACCGGGTTGACTCCGACCTCGTCGCTGCGCTTGAGGTTGGTGCCGGTCACCTGGACCGCATCGAGGGTCGTGCCGGGCGCGGCGTCGGGCGCGGCGGCTTCGTCGGCTTGCGCCAACGGTGCGGCCAGGGCGATCGACAGGGCCAGCGCGAGGCGTCGGTAGCGCACGCCGGATCGGGTCGAAACAAGAGCGAAGGACATGGGGAGTTCCTGGGTACGAGTCGAAGGGAAAAACGAGAGACGAAAGAACGCCCGCCCGGAACGGCATGCAGCCGCCGGCGTTGCGCAAGCGCAGTGCGGTCACGAGGGAGAGGGGCGCGCGACGGCGTTGCCGTGCGGCCGCGTTCCGTTCCGGGACGGGCGAGAAACGGTGCCGGCAGGATCAGCCCGTCGCGGGCATCACCTGCCGGCTACAGCGACAGCGCACCGGCATTCGTGCGATGGGGCGAGCCAGCAGCGAAGCGAGCGCGGTCGCGAGCGGAGATTTCAGGGTCGAAGCGGACATGGCGGCAAGGACGAACGTGAAGTGGGAGCGGACGGACCGGGTGTAGCGATGCGCGATCAGCGGCAACACGCGCGACAGCGGCAGGCGCGCATGGAGCGGCGCGATGCGGCATGAGTTTTGGTCGGTCCTGCAGGATTCACGGTGAGGTCGTCGGCAGCGGAGAATGCGCCGCCGAAGCCGGCGACGAGACATATGTTGCATCGCGATAAAACGAGGTCAATCGGCGCTTGGCCTGCATTCCTCGTTTCCGGGGTCGTCGGCCGCTGCGATCCTGAACGATCCTGAATTGGGCCACGCGCAGGCGAACCGCGCGAATCGCGCGCAAGCCCCCGCAGGCCAAGGCTTGCGCGCGGTCGCGATAATGCGACCCGTTGTTCATTATTCAGGCGCGCTCATGCCGCGCGCCGCATGAGCGCATGGCCGATGGTTATGACGCGCAAGCCCACGGAAACCACGAAATTCGACGCCGGGCACGGCCGTTGCGCGAAGGACCGGATCGGCAAGGTCGCGTTCGGCCGCGAGCGCCCGGCGCCGCGAGACGCCGCGACACATTCCCTGTCGGCCCGCGCCCCGGCCCCCCGCCCGGACCTATGACCCATGCGCACCCCATCGCCTTCGCATATCCTCCGCGCATTGCGGCCCGGCCGCCCCCCTCGACCGAGATCGGATATGCGCCTGTTGCGTCCCTCGCAGCTCTCTTTCGTCCTCACTCCGGCCCTGTTGGCCCTCGCCTTGTCGGCCTGCGGGCCGCGCGAAACCGCCGCGCCCACCGCCGTGGCCAAGACCGCCGCCGCGCCCGCGGCGAGCTCCGATCCGGCCGTCGACGCCGCCTTCGCCGCACTGTCCAAGCGCTGGCTCGACGGGGTCATGCAGATCAACCCGGTCAGCGCCACCCAGATCGGCGACCATCGCTTCGACGGCGAAGTCGACGACCTCAGCGCCGCCGGCCGCCAGCGCCAGCTCGACTTCAACCGCAAGCTGCTGACCGAACTCGATGCCGTCGACGCCACCCGTCTGTCGCGCGAGAACCAGGTCGACGCGGCGATCCTGCGCAACCGCCTGCGTTCGGAAGTGTGGTCGATCGAAACCCTGCAGAACTGGGCCTGGGACCCGATGGTCTACAGCGGTCTGGCCGGCGACGCGATCTACAACCTGATGGCGCGCGAGTTCGCGCCGATGCCGCAGCGCCTGAAGTCGGCGATCGCGCGCATGGAGAAGATCCCCTCGATCTTCGCCCAGGCGCGCGCCAACCTCGACCCGGCGCGGGTGCCGAAGATCCATGCCGAGACCGTCGCCAAGCAGAATGCCGGCGTGCTCAGCCTGATCGACACCTTCATCGTGCCCAACGCCGGCCAGCTCAAGGGCGCCGAACGCAAGCGCCTGGACGCCGCCGTCGCCGGCTTGCGCAAGGCCGTCGCCGAACAGCAGGCATGGCTGGACAAGACCCTGGTGCCCAACGCCAAGGGCAACTTCCGCATCGGCCAGACCCTGTACGACGAGAAGCTGAAGTTCTCGCTGAATTCTTCGTTATCGCGCGCCGAGATCATGCAGCGCGCGCAGTCCGAGTTGGCCCACGTGCGCGCCGAGATGTACGCGATCGCGCGGAAGGAACTCAAGGGCAAGCCCGGCGCGCCGGAACTGCCCGACAACCCCAAGCCGGAACAGCAGCAGAAGGCGATCGAAGCCGCGCTTGAGTTGGCCTATGCCGACAAGCCGGCGCGCGACAAGGTCGTCGACTTCGCCAAGCAGACGCTCGAGGAAGCCACCACCTTCACCCGCGCCAAGAACCTGGTCAGCGTGCCCGATGCGCCGGTCAAGATCATCCTGATGCCGGAGTTCCAGCGCGGCGTGGCGCTGGCCTATTGCGACTCGCCGGGCCCGCTCGACAAGGGCCTGGACACGTATTACGCGATCTCGCCGATTCCCGACTACTGGAGCGAGGCCCAGGTCGATTCCTTCCTGCGCGAATACAACACGCGCATGGTGCATCTGCTGTCGATCCACGAAGCGATGCCCGGCCACTACCTGGAAGGCGCGCATTCGGCCAAGGCGCCGTCGACCCTGCGCGCGGTGCTGCGTTCGGGCGTGTTCGCCGAAGGCTGGGCGGTCTACACCGAGGACGTGATGGCCGACGCCGGCTACCTCGACAACGACCCGCTGTTCCGCCTGGTCCAGCTGAAGTTCTATCTGCGCAGCATCGGCAACGCGATCCTCGACCAGGGCGTGCAGGTCGAAGACTGGAGCCGCGAGCAGGCGATGCAGTTCATGACCCAGCAGACCTTCCAGCAGGAACGCGAAGCCGCCGGCAAGTGGGTACGCGCCCAGTTGACCTCGGCGCAGCTGCCGACCTATTTCGTCGGCGCGCAGGAGCACTTCGACATGCGCAAGGCGGTGGAAGCCAAGCTCGGGCCGAAGTTCGACGCCAAGACTTATCACGACCAGGTGCTGTCCTACGGCGCCCCGCCGGTGCGGTTCGTGCGCGAGCTGATGCTGGACGAACCGATTCTCTGAAGACCGGTTCGCAACAACGAAAGCCCGCCGCATGGCGGGCTTTTTTGTGGGCGCGCGACACCTGCGATCTTCGTTCTGACCTATCGCGCAGCGCATGCGACCGGGTGCAGTCGCGCCGCGGCATATCGCCCGCGGTCGCGGCTTGCGCCGCTCCTACTCCTTGTGCGCGGCTTTTGGGTAGGAGCGGCGCAAGCCGCGACCACGCCGCCTCAGCCGCGACGCAATTTCGACAGCCCCTATCCGAACACCGCCCGCGCCGTCGCAAACGCCTCGTACAGATCCTGCACCGTGCCGCAGCGGTCGGCGTCGTAGCCCGGCAACTGACCCAGCTCATAGCGGAAACGTTCGCTGCGCAGGATCGCCAGCATCTCGGCCAGGCCCGGCGAGGCCAGGCTGTCGGCGCGCACCAGGAAGAAGTAATGCTCGGAGGCGACCGGGACGAAGTCCAGGCCGTAACGCCGCGCCGGCGTCTCCAGTCCGAAACCGGCATCGGCCATGCCGCTGGCGACATAGGCCGCGACCGCGGCATGGGTCAGCTCGTCGATGCCGCAACCGCGCACGTCGCGGATCGAATGCCCCTGCCGCGCCAGCATGCGCTCCAGCAACAAACGCGCGCCGGAACCGGGCTGGCGATGGATGAAGCGCACGTCTTCGCGCAGCAAGTCGGCGAGCACGCGGATGCGCTTGGGATTGCCGGCCGCGACGACCAGGCCGATGCGCCGCGTGGCCAGATGCAGGACGCGGTCGTTGACCGGGTCGATGCGGTCGGCATACAGCGCCAGGATCTCGCGCTCGAACTCGCCGATCGGCAGATGCACGCCGGCCAGGTCGCAATCGCCGCCGCGCAGCGCGCTCAGCGCTTCGCCGGGACTGCGGTATTTCAGATCGACCGGAGTGCCGGCCTCGTCGAGAAAACGGCGCAGGGTCTCGACCGCGAAGCCGTGCGCGGCGTGCAGGCGCTGCGGCGCCGCCTGCGCGGTGAGCGCGCGTTGCAGTTCGACCTCGACCTCCGAAGCCAGGCTGTCGAGCGTCGGCGCCAGGCGCGCAGCGATGCGCTGCTCGGCCCAGACCAGGCGTTCGCCGAGCGCGGTCAGGCGCGCGCCGCGACCGCGCGTCATGCGCAACAGCGGCGTGCCGAACAAGGCGCGCGAAGACTGCAGCAGGCCCCAGGCGTAGCGGTAGGACAGATCCAGATCGCGGCAGGCCGCGGCCAGCGAGCCGGTCGCGTGCACGCCGAGCAACAGGTCGATCAGCTTCGGCGGCAGCGGCCGGCCGTCGGCGGCGTGCAGCGTCCACTTGGGTTGGATCTGGACCTTGAACATGCCTGCGCCTCTGTGAGCGTTCGCTGCCGCGAACCGGACCGAGCCACCCTCGCAGCGGCCGCCATCGCCGCTCGCTCGCAGCCGATCCAATCGGCTTTACACAGCCGATTATTAGACTACTCGGTGATATACGTCACCTTCTGCCTGGGATAGCCTCGCTTACGCTTCCGGACTGACCCCCAAATATGTCCTGAAGTACATATTGATGCAGATCCTAGGCAGTCGCAGTAGTAATCGGAGGGGTCCCTATGTCCAGTGACAGCGTGGTGGTCTCAGCAACCCCGCCATCCGCCAGGGAAGGCCGGCAATCGGAAAGTTGGTTGGCGAAAGAACGCATCGTCGCCTGCCCGGGCTTCAACCGTTGGCTGGTGCCGCCGGCGGCGTTGGCGATCCATCTGTGCATCGGCATGGCCTACGGCTTCAGCGTGTTCTGGCTGCCGCTGTCGCAGGCAGTCGGCATCGGCGCGCCGATCGAGTGCCCGGCCAGCATGGGCTTCTTCGCGCGCATGGTCGCGACCGGCTGCGACTGGAAAGTCAGCGCGCTGACCTGGATGTACACCTTGTTCTTCGTCCTGCTGGGCTGTTCGGCGGCGATCTGGGGCGGCTGGCTCGAACGCGCCGGCCCGCGCAAGGCCGGCGTGGTCTCGGCGCTGTGCTGGTGCGGCGGCCTGGTGATCTCGGCGGTCGGGGTCAAGACGCACCAGATCTGGATGCTGTGGCTGGGCTCGGGCGTGATCGGCGGCATCGGCCTCGGCCTCGGTTACATCTCGCCGGTCTCGACCTTGATCAAATGGTTTCCCGACCGCCGCGGCATGGCCACCGGCATGGCGATCATGGGCTTCGGCGGCGGCGCGATGATCGGCAGCCCGCTCGCCGATCTGCTGATGAAGCACTACGCCACCGCGACCTCGGTCGGCGTGTTCGAAACCTTTTTGACCATGGCGGCGATCTACTTCGTCTTCATGATGGCCGGCGCCTTCGGCTACCGCATTCCGCCGAGCGGCTGGACGCCCGCGGGCTGGACGCCGCCGCAGGCGAGCGCCAACACCATGATCACCCAGCAGCACGTGCATGTGAGCAAGGTCTGGGGCATACCGCAGTTCTGGCTGTTGTGGGGCGTGCTCTGCCTCAACGTCTCGGCCGGCATCGGCGTGATCGGCATGGCCTCGCCGATGCTGCAGGAAGTGTTCGGCGGCAAACTCATCGGCGTCGACGGCGGCATCAAGTCGCTCGACGAAGCGCAACTCGGCCTGATCGCGGCGATCGCCGCCGGCTTCACCGGTTTGCTGAGCCTGTTCAACATCGGCGGGCGGTTCTTCTGGGCGTCGACCTCGGACTACATCGGCCGCAAGATGACTTACGTGGTGTTCTTCGTGCTCGGCATCGCCCTGTATGCGAGCGCGCCGTGGGCCGGTTCCGGCGCCGGCAGCATCGCCGCGTTCGTGGCGATCTTCTGCGTGATCCTGTCGATGTACGGCGGCGGCTTCGCCACCATCCCGGCTTACCTGGCCGATATGTTCGGCACCCAGATGGTCGGCGCGATCCACGGCCGCCTGCTCACCGCCTGGGCCACCGCCGGCATCCTCGGCCCGGTGGTGGTGACCTATATGCGCGACTACCAACTCGGACTGGGCAGGCCGCCTTCGCAGGTCTACAACACCACGATGTATATCCTGGCCGGGATGTTGGTGCTGGGCCTGTTGTGCAACCTGATGGTGCGCCCGATCGCGCAGAAGCACTTCATGACCGCCGAGGAACTGGCGCGCGAGAAGCGCCTCGCCCACGAGAAGACCGGCCACAATGGCGCCCCGCCCGCGTCGGTCGGCGCCGAGCAGATGGCACTGATCGGTCACGGCGGCCATCCGGCCCTGGTGCTCGCCGCCTGGGCCGCGGTCGGCCTGCCCTTGGCCTGGGGCATGTGGGTCACGTTGCAGAAGGCGTTCGTGCTGTTCCATTGAGGCCATGGCCGGACGGCCCCGCGCCGTCCGGCATTCGAAACCAGATGAGCAAGACGACCATCGAACAGAAATACCCATCCGACGCGCTGGCCGACGCGCAGCGCGCCGGTGCGGTGACGCGCCCGGTGCGTCGCCGCCGCGGCGCGCGCATCGACGACACCGTGGATGCGATCGCCGCCGAAGTGCCGGTCGCGCTGATCTACAACGGCACGCCGTTCGCGGTGATGATGGCCACGCCCGACGACCTCGCCGATTTTGCCCTGGGCTTCTCGCTCAGCGAAGGCATCGTCGGCCGCGCCGACGAACTGCGGGTCGGGGAGATCGCGACTTCGCTCGAAGGCATCACCCTTCAACTCGCCATTCCCGAGGCCCGCGCCGCCGCGCTCGAACAACGCCGACGCAACCTGCAAGGCCGCAGCGGTTGCGGCGTATGCGGCACCGAAAGCATCGAGGCGGTGCTGCGGCCGCCGCCGCGCCTGCGCGACAGCGCGCCGATCCATGTCGGGGCCTTGCACTGCGCCTTGCGCGAACTGCGCGAACGCCAACCCTTGAACGCCCTGACCGGCGCCACCCATGCCGCCGGCTGGGCCGGCCGCGACGGTCGCGTGCTGTTGGTGCGCGAAGACGTCGGCCGCCACAACGCCCTCGACAAATTGATCGGCGCTTTGGTCGCCGCCGGCCTCGACCCGTTGCAGGGTTTCGCCGTCGTCACCAGCCGCGCCAGTTTCGAAATGGCGATGAAGGCCGCGCAAGCCGGCATCCCGCTGTTGGCCGCGATCTCGGCGCCGACCGCGCTGGCGATCGCGCTGGCCGACTCGGCCCACCTCACCCTGATCGGTTTCGCCCGCGACGACGGGCACGCGGTCTACACCCATGCACAGCGTCTGATCGAAAATGGCCCGCACGATCCGCGTGCCGGCGAAGACGATCAGGGCGGCGACGACAACGCAATGGAAGCGAACTCATGAGCAAGAAGACCATCCGCCCCTACGACGGCCCCGCCGGCGGCTGGGGCGCGTTGCGCAGCGTCGCCCGGCACCTGCTCGAACAGGACGTGCCGGTGCACGGCGCGCGCACCCTGCTCTCGGCCAACCAGCCCGACGGCTTCGACTGCCCCGGTTGCGCCTGGCCCGACCGCGACCACACCTCGACCTTCGAGTTCTGCGAGAACGGCGCCAAGGCGGTGGCCGCCGAAGCGACCAAGCATCGCGCCACGCCGGAACTGTTCGCCCAATACACCGTCGCCGAGCTTGCCCGCTACAGCGACCACTGGCTGGAGAACCAGGGCCGGCTGACCCATCCGATGCGCTGGGATGCGGCCAGCGACCGCTACCTGCCGATCGGTTGGGGCGAAGCCTTCGCCCGCATCGGTGCGCATCTCAACGCCTTGGATTCGCCCGACCGGGCCTTGTTCTACACCTCGGGGCGTTGCAGCAACGAAGCGGCCTTCCTGTATCAGTTGTTCGTGCGCGAGTTCGGCACCAACAACTTCCCCGACTGCTCCAACATGTGCCACGAACCCTCCGGCACGGCGATGAAAGCCCAACTCGGCGTCGGCAAGGGCACGGTGCTGCTCGACGATTTCGAAATCGCCGAGGCGATCTTCATCTTCGGCCAGAACCCGGGCACCAACCATCCGCGCATGCTCGGCGAGCTGCGCAAGGCGGCCAAGCGCGGCGCCGCAATCGTCTCGTTCAACCCCTTGCGCGAACGCGGGCTGGAGAAATTCGCCGACCCCCAGGACAAGCTGGAGATGCTGCATAACGGTTCGACCCGGATCTCCTCGGATTATTTCCAGTTGCGCATCGGCGGCGACCTCGCCGCGGTCAAGGGCATCATCAAGCGCACCCTCGAAGCCGACGCACTGGCGCAACGCGAAGGCCGCGCACGAGTCATCGACGTCGCTTTCATCGCCGAGCATACCCGCGGCTTCGAGCGTTTCGCCGCCGACGTCGCCGCCGAGTCCTGGGAGACCATCGAGGCCGAGTCCGGCCTCAGCCGCGCCGAGCTCGAACGCGCCGGCGACATTTATATCCAGGCCGGCAGCGTGATCTGCTGCTGGGGCATGGGCATCACCCAGCACAAGCATTCGGTCGCGACCATCCACATGCTGGGCAACCTGCTGCTGTTGCGCGGCAACATCGGCCGCCCCGGCGCCGGCCCCTGCCCGGTGCGCGGCCACAGCAACGTGCAGGGCGACCGCACCATGGGCATCTACGAAAAGCCGTCGCCGGCCTTTCTCGACCGCCTGCAAGAGGTGTTCGGTTTCGAACCGCCGCGCGAACACGGCCACGACACGGTCGGCGCGATCGAAGCCATGCTCGACGGCCGCTGCAAGACCTTCTTCGGCCTGGGCGGCAATTTCGCCACCGCCACGCCCGACACCGAGGCCACCCACCGCGCGCTGCGCCGCTGCGACCTCACCGTGCACGTCACCACCAAGCTCAACCGCAGCCACCTCGTGCACGGCCGCGACGCCTACATCCTGCCCTGCCTCGGCCGCACCGAGATCGATATCCAGGACGGCGGCGCGCAGGGCGTGACGGTCGAGGATTCGATGAGCATGGTGCACCTTTCCGCCGGCATCAACGCGCCGGCCGCGCCGACCCTGTTGTCGGAACCTGCGATCGTCGCGCGCCTGGCCGCGGCCACTCTCGGCGCGCGCAGCAAGGTGCCGTGGCTGTGGCTGATCGGCGACTACGACCGCATCCGCGACAAGATCGCCGAGGTGTTCGAAGACTTCCACGACTTCAACCGGCGCGTGCGCGTGCCCGGCGGCTTCCATCTGCCCAATGCGGCGGCCGAACGGCGCTGGCTCAACCCCGAGGGCAAGGCGCTGTTCAAGCCGCATGCGGTGCCGACCGACCTGCCGGTGCACCGCGCCCGCGCCAGCCGGCAGCAACCGGTGTTCACCCTGGCGACGACCCGCTCGCACGACCAATACAACACCACCATCTACGGCTTGAATGACCGCTATCGCGGCGTGTTCGGCGAGCGCCGGGTGTTGTTCATCCATCGCGACGACATCGCCGCCCTGGGCATGAACGCTAGCGACTGGGTCGACCTGGAAAGCCTGTGCGACGACGGCGTCGAACGCATCGCCCGGCGCTTCCTGTTGGTCGAGTACAACATCCCGCGCGGCTGCCTGGCCGCCTATTACCCCGAGACCAATGCGCTGGTACCGCTGTCGAGCTTCGCCGACGAGGCGCGCACCCCGACCTCGAAATCGATCCCGGTGGTGGTGCACCCGCATCTGCCGCAGGCGGCGCAAGGCCTGCAGGCGGCCAAGGACATCGGCCTTGTCCGAGTCGACTGAGGCCCTGCTGGCGATGCTGGCCGACGCAGCCGACGGCGTGTCCCTGCCGCGCCTGTGCAAACGCCTGGGCCTGCGCATGAGCGTGCTGCTGCGCGAACTGGCCTGGATCGGCGAAGACGCCATCGGCGGCCACATCGGTCCCGGTTGGGTGCGGGTGGAAACGCGCGGCGAGAGCCAAGTCGCGGTGTTGACCGAGCGTGGGCGCGAACGGCTGCGGGTAGGTGGTGATCGCAAGTAAAGCGGTGGCAACTCAGTTCAGCCGAAATGGCCGATTTGCGCCGTTGCTGCCCTGACGCGGTCGCGGCTTGCGCCGCTCCTACCCGGAGGCTTCAGGGTAGGAGCGGCGCAAGCCGCGACCGCGACCCCTCCATGCCGGCGTCACTTACACAACACCAGCCTCGACTCAAAAACTGCGCCCGTCCACCGGCACGACCTTGACCGACGCCAGGTCGACACCTTCCAGGCAGCGCACGTTGATCGCCGTCATCAGCGTACCGTCCGGCATGCTGCCCTGGCTGAAAGACGAAATGCCGCAGTGCTTGCAGAAATGATGGTCGATGCTGTTCTTGTTGAAGTGATACAGGCCCAGATCGGCCGGGTCGGTCTTCAACGCGAATGCGGCGCGCGGCACGAACCACAACAGGCCGCCGCGCCGCTGGCACATCGAACAATTGCAATCGATCGCCTGGTCGATCTCGCCTTCCACGTCGTAGGCGACCTTGCCGCAATGGCAGCCGCCGGAATACTTGGTCATCGCATGCTCCCGCCGCTGTGCGGCGCCCGTGAAGACGCGAGGATAACGCCGCCGCGCTATGCTCGTCGCCCTGACCTTCGACACCCCTCGCCGCCTGCCCGGCCCGCGCCGCCAACACCCCAACGGAGCGCCTCATGGACCGCATCACCGGCAGTACCATCATCCCGTCCCTGCGTTATCGCAACGCACTCGCCGCGATCGAATGGCTGTGCCGTGCGTTCGGTTTCGAGAAGCATGCCGTCTATGCCGATGGCGATACCGTGCACCATGCGCAACTGACCTACGGGCTGGGCATGATCATGCTCGGCTCGGTCGACGACAGCAGCGAATGGGGCCAACGCATCGTCCAACCCGATGAGATCGGCGGGCGCGAGACTCAGGCCTGCTCGGTGGTGGTCAGCGACGCCGACGACCACTATGCGCAGGCGCGCGCGGCCGGCGCCGAGATCGTGGTCGAGATCGCCGACCAGGACTACGGTGGACGCGCCTACACCTGCCGCGACCTCGAAGGCCGACTGTGGTGGTTCGGCACCTACAACCCGTGGAACCTATGAATCGCAAACGCAGCAGCGACTCCGCACCCGGCGACCTGTTCGCCGCTCCCGCCGCTCCGGCTTCGAGTTCGGCCGGCGATTTCGGTGCCGGCCCCGGCCCGGTCGACGGCATCCGCGCCGGCATCGGCGGCTGGACCTTCGTGCCCTGGCGCAACAACTTCTACCCGGAAAAGCTGGTGCAGCGGCGCGAGCTCGAATTCGCCAGCCGCCAGCTCAGCAGCATCGAGATCAACGGCACCTACTACAGCGCGCAGAAGCCGGCCACCTACGCCAAATGGGCGGCGGAAACGCCGGAGCATTTCGTGTTCTCGCTGAAGGCGCCGGGCCGCATCACCCAGGGCGGCGCCCTGGCCAAAGCCGGCAACGGCGCGAAGGCCTTCATCGACGGCGGCTTGAGCGAATTCGGCCAGCGGCTCGGGCCGATCCTGTGGCAACTGATGCCCAACCGCGCGTTCAACCGCGACGACCTCGCCGCGTTCCTGGACAGCCTGCCGCGCACGCTCGATGGCCGCGCACTCAAGCACGTGCTGGAAGTCCGCCATCCGAGCTTCCTCGACGAGGCCTATGTGCGGCTGGCGCGCGAGCACCGCATCGCCACGGTGTTCACCGATTCCGACGAGTACCCCTCGCTGGCCGACGTCACCGGCGATTTCGTCTACGCCCGCCTGATGGGTTCGCGCAGCGAAGTGGCGACCGGCTATCCCGAGCCCGAGCTCGACGATTGGAAGCAACGCGCGCAGGCCTGGGCGCAGGGGCGAGATTGCCCCGAGCTGCCGCATGTCGCCGCGCCCGTCGAGAGCGGCAAGCCGCGCGAAGTGTTCGTCTATTTCATCAGCGCCGCCAAGGAGCGCAACCCGGCCGCGGCGATGCGTTTGCTGGAGAAGCTGGGCGCGCGCTGAGCGATCGAGCGCTGTCGCCGCGACGCCGGCCTGCGCGAAGTAACGTCGGCGGGCGAAACATCGCGGTCGCGACTTGCGTCGCTCCTACCCTTAAAGCCGTACACAAGGGTAGGAGCGACGCAAGTCGCGACCGCGTTCGTTCCGATCGCGCCGATACCCACCTCCCGCTGATTTCCCGCCCATCATGCAACGCCTCTCGCCGCCCCGGATCAATGCCACAATCGCCGCAGGCCGCCCGCCACTCAGGCGTCCGCCGCACCGATCCCACAGCGAGTCTCCGCCATGGCCAGTCGTCGCGATTTCCTCGGTACCGTTTCCCTCGCCGCCACCGGCCTCGCGCTCGCGCCGCTGGCCGCGTGCAGCGACGAATCGCCGCCCGCCGCGGCTGCAACAGCGCCGGCCGAAACACCGTTCGCCGGCACCCTGCTCAAGCGCACGATTCCGGCGACAGGCGAATCCATCCCGGTGATCGGCATGGGCACCTCGGGCAGCTTCGAGGTCGGCACCGACGAGGCATCGCGCGTACCTTTGCGCGAGGTGTTGAAACGCTTCGTCGATGCCGGCGCCCGCGTCGTCGACACCGCGCCGACCTATTCCAGCGCCGAGGACGTGCTTGGCGATCTCATCGCCGAAGCCAAGCTGCGCGAACGGCTGTTCCTCGCCACCAAGCTGTCCGGCGTCGACGGCCGTGACGAAGGCCTGGCCCAGTTCGAGGCCTCGCTGCGGCGCCTGCGCACCGAGCGCATCGACCTGCTGCAGGTGCACAACCTGGGCGACACCCGCACCCAGCTCGCGCTCGCGCGCGAACTGAAGCAGCAGGGCAAGGTGCGCTTGGTCGGCCTGACCCATTACCGCGAACAAGCGCAGGCGCAACTCGCGCAAGCCATGCGCGCGTTCAAACCCGACTTCGTCCAGATCAATTATTCGCCGGTCTCGCGCGCGGCCGAACGCACGGTGTTCCCGCTCGCGCGCGAGTTGGGCATCGCGGTGATGGTCAACCGGGCCTTCGAGGACGGACGGTTGTTTTCGCAGGTCAAAGGCAAACCGCTGCCGCCGTGGGCCACCGAAGTCGGCGCCGACTCCTGGGCGCAATTGTTCCTGAAGTTTGCCCTGAGCGAAGCGGCGGTGACAGTGGTGATTCCGGCGACGTCCAAGCCCAAGAACCAGACCGACAACCTCAAGGCCGGCGTCGGCCCCATGCTCGATGCGAAGCAGCGCGAGGCCCTGGTCGCGGCGATCGGGTAAAAGCCCGCGCGTCGTTACCGGATCTGCCCCCTGTAGGAGCGGCGCAAGCCGCGACCGCGGGGCCGCACGCTCGCGCCGGACGATAGGTTCGAACGAGCTCGCACGATGAAGAGCGCGACAGCCCCGCTGCCGCGCTCTTCGTTTTCGTCTTACGCAACGATCAGTAAGCGACGGTGAAGCGCTTGCGCGAGTGCGCCGGCTGCTCCAACTCGTCGATCAGCGCAACCGCATAGTCCTGCACCGAGATGTTGCTCTCGCCCTGCTCGTCGACCAGCAACTGATCGCCGCCGACACGGTAACGACCGCTGCGCTCGCCCGGCACCAGGTGCGCGGCCGGCGACAGAAAGCTCCAGTCCAGGCTGTTCTCCTCGCGCAAGGTGGTGAGGACCGTGCGCATGGCTTCGGCGCCGTCGCGGTACTCGGCCGGGAAGCCGGGCTGGTCGAGCACCTGCTGGCCCGGCGCGATCTCCAGGCTGCCGGCGCCGCCGACCACCAGCAGACGCGGCACGCCGGCCTGCTTCAGGCCTTCGACGATCCGGGTATAGCCGGCGACGGTGTCGCGGCCGACGTTCGGGTTCTTCCAGCCGCCGGCGTTGTACGAGGCGATCACCGCGTCGTGGTCGCGGCTCAATGCGGCAACGGTCGCCGAAGCGGCCGCGTCGCCGCCGATGCTGGCCGGCTTGACGGTCAGGCCGTCGTGCGCCTGCAG
The DNA here is from genome assembly GCF_052078695.1 of Lysobacter sp. CA196. Lineage (NCBI taxonomy): Bacteria > Pseudomonadati > Pseudomonadota > Gammaproteobacteria > Lysobacterales > Lysobacteraceae > Lysobacter > Lysobacter sp. CA196. Next base: position 102,807 of record NZ_JBQJIN010000009.1, read on the forward strand.
CGACGAGGTGTCGCGAGCGACCGCGGTGACGCGATGGCCGCGTTGCAGGGCTTCTTGGAGCAGGGCGCGGCCGACGTAGCCGGTGGCGCCGATCAGGACGATGTTCATGGGGCACTCCCGTAGTGGATTGGACGGGATATAGTTTGCAGACTTACAGAACCCGCGATAATCCGGCCCAGGACGCTATCACCATGAAGCTGGACTTCACGATAGACCGACTCAAGCGCATGGCCTTGTTCGCCCGGGTGGTCGAACTGGGCTCGATGAGTGCGGCCGCGCGCGAGCTCGACATGACCCCGTCGGCGGTCAGCCAGCAACTGCGCCAGCTCGAAGCCGAGACCGGCGTGGTCCTGCTGCACCGTTCGACCCGCAAACTGACCACGACCGAGATCGGTCAGGCCTATTACGAAGACTGCGCGGCGATGCTGCACGCCGCGCGCAGTGCCGACGGCCGCCTCGGCGATCTGCGCGACGAACCGCGCGGCGAGTTGCGCATCGCCGCGCCGATCGGCTTCGCCGCGCATCTGGCGCCCGCTCTGGCCCCGCTGATGCGTGCCTGTCCCGAACTGTCGCTGCGGATCTTCGCCGACGACCGTCAGATCGACCTGATCGCCGAACGCATCGACCTGGCGATCCGGGTCGGCCGGCTTGCCGACTCCAACCTGATCGCGCGGCGCATGGCCGAATGGCGGCATCTGCTGCTGGCCTCGCCGGCGTATGCGCAGGCGCACGGCCTGCCGCGCACGCCGGAAGAACTCGCCGGCCACTCGATGCTGATCCTCAGCGTGATGAACCAACCCGAATACGTGGAGATGCATCGCGACGGCGAACCCTCGCGGCGGGTGCGGATCGGCGGACGCATCGTCGGCAACAACGCCGAGACTCTCAAGCAGATGATGCTGCAGGGGCTCGGCATCGTCCGCCTGCCCGAGCCGGATGCGGCGCCGGTGTTGGCCGATGGCCGCGCCGTGCAGGTGCTGCCGGAATGGACGATGGCGCCGCTCGGCGTCTATGCGGTGACAGCGCAGCGCGATTCGCAGCCGGCGAAGGTGCGCATGGCGATCGCGGCCTTGCAGGCTTATCTGGAAACGGAGCGGTAGCGGGCGCTTGCCCTCATCCGCCTGCGGGCAGCTTCTCCCGCATGAGGGTGCCTACCCTGATCCGCCCTACGGGCAGCTTCTCCCGCAAGCGGGTGCCTGCTCTGATCCGCCCTACGGGCAGCTTCTCCCGCAAGCGGGTGCCTGCCCTGATACGCCCTACGGGCAGCTTCTCCCGCAAGCGGGTGCCTGCCCTGATCCGCCCTACGGGCAGCTTCTCCCGCAAGCGGGAGAAGCAAAGCGAAAGCCGAGGGCTTTAACCGACGATCTTCGCCAGCGCCCGCACCGGAAACGTGCCCATGCCCTTCACCTTCGGCGGCACCGCGCTGAAGCTGAAGCCCTCGTCGGGCAGCGCGGCCAGGTTGCGCAGGTGCTCGACGATCAGGATGCCGGCGCCGAGCAGGGTCGAATGCACCGGACGCGTCTTGCCGCGGGTGTCGTCGATGTTCATCGAATCGATGCCGACCAGCTTCACCGCGCAATCGCGCAGCCACAGCGCCGCGTCTTCGGTCAGGAAGGGATGGCCGTCGGCATAGGCCGGCGTGGCGAAGTGCCGGTCCCAACCGGTATGCACCAGCACCGCGCGGCCCCGCAGTTCCAGGTCGCGGAAATAGACGACGTCGATGGCTTTCACCGAGGGATCGACACGCACCACGATCGCGTCGAGGTCGGCGCAGTCTTCCGGATGGATCTGCGACAGGTCGGCGCCGTCCTGGTAACGGTGCGAGGGGCAGTCGATGTAGGTGCCGGTGTTGGCGACCATGTCGATGCGGCCGATATGGAACTCGGTGCCCTCGGCATAGATCGCGCGCGAGTCTTCGCGGCTGAGGTAGTCGCAGATATGCGCGGCCGGCATGCCCGGATAGGTGACCTGGCCGTCCTCGATGGTGTGGCTGAGGTCGACGTAGCGCGTCGCGCCGTGCTCGAGGGCGCCGGCCTTGCGCTTGTGCGCTTCGACCAGGATGCGCTTGTTGAGGATACGCGCCGGCCCGACCATCAGCAGGCGCAGATCGCGCACGATGTAGTCGACCAGTTCGGCGTCGCCGATGTCGTCGCCGTCGATGTCGAGACGAAACCCCTGGCCCTGCAGGCCGCCGCCGTTGCTGAACTCGATTTCGAAATCGAACTGGACGCGATGCTGGATGGAATTCAAGCGAATCTCCGCGGAAGGTTGAGGCGATGGGGATGGTGCGGTTGCGAGTATGTCGTCGGTCGGTATCAGCGCACGCTCGGAAGCAGCAGGCCGATACGGCGCTCTAATTCGTGTCCGGTTCACGCCGTGTTTTGCTCGTCATCCCCGCGTAGGCGGGGGTGAAGGGATGCGCTTGCGAGCCACTGGCTCGCGCATCCATGAACGCCAGGGCGCCGTGCGCCCTGGCCGGGCTGCAAAGACTTCAGGCGTTCTCGCACGAAAATCCGGTGGATCCCCGCCTACACGGGGATGACGGTTTGGAGTGTCGGGAGAAACCGGCAACCTGCAACTGCGCTGGACGACGTGTGAAGCAAGGTACGGAGTCTTGCCGAAGCGATGTCCCGAAATAGCCGACGCAGTCGGCAGTATGGGCACCGCGCCGCTTACTTAGCCGCCCCTTGACTCAACGCAACGCTGCCGAGGATCAACAGCGCGGCGACCAACATGCTGCCGGTCAGCGGTTCGCCGAGCAGCATCCAGCCCCAGGCCACGCCGAACAGCGGCACCAGGTAGGTCACCGCGACCGCGCGGCCGGCGCCGATGCGCTGGATGAGTCGGTAATACATGACGAAGGCGATGCCGGTGCAGAGCACGCCGAGCATCGAGGCCGAGAACCACGACTTCATCGGGATCGCGTGGTCGGGCCAATAAGCGATCGCGAACGGCAGGGTCATCAGCGCCGAGGTGCCCAGGGTCGCCGCGGCGACCGCGGCGGCCGGCAAGCCGGTGAGTTGGCGGCGCACCAGGTTGGCGCCGATGCCGTACAGGAAGGCGGCGGTACAACCGGCCGCGACCGCCCAGCCGATGCTGGCGCCGGCGGTTTTGCCGCTGGCCAGCACCACCACACCGGCGAAGCCCGCGAACAGGGCGACCGCGCGCTGCATGCCGATCTTCTCGCCGAAGAACAGGAAACCGACCAGCGCGGTGAACAGCACCGCCATCGAATTGGTGATCGCGCCGATGCCGGCCGGCGCGCGCTGCGCGGCCCAGGCGAACAGCACGAACGGCACCGCCGAATTGATCACGCCGATCAAGGCGAGCTTGGCCCAGATCAGGCCCTTGAACGATGCGCGCGCCTTCCACAGGAACGGCAACAGGATCAGCGCACCGAGGCCGAGCCGCATTTCCACCAGCGGGATCGCGCCGAAGTCCTTGGCCGCCACGCGCATGAACAGGAACGACGAACCCCAGATCGCGCCGAGCACGGTCAGTTCGAGCGGGGTGCGCCAGGCGGCGCGCTCGGAGTCGGCGACGGCGGCGGCGACGGCCGGCGATGCGGAGCAGTTGCAAGTGGCGCTGGCGGCGAGTTCGGGGGAACGCATGCGCTAAGTCCTCGAAAACGGCGGCCGCGCGATGCGGACGCCTGCGGGGGGAACACAGCCGCACCGGCCTTGCGGCGGCGAAGCGGTGGGCGCAGCGGCGATGGGCGCCGTTGCGCGCGATACGGGGAACCGACTCCGGCCATGGCCAAGCGCTATCGAGCGCAGGGCCCGAATGCACTATCGGTACCCGGTCCAGGTACGGATATCCGGATCCGATCGGCCCGATCCGATCAGCCCGATCCAATCAGCCCGATCGAACTAGAAACAGACCGAGGGCGGATCGAGTTCTGCGCCGGCTCCGCCGGCACCTCGCTCAAACGTCCAGAATCGCCAGCGTGCCGCGGCTGCCCGGCGCGACCGCGTGGGCCACGCCCGCGGGCACCACGTAGAGCTGCCCGGCCCCGACTTCGACGATCGCGTCGCCGATGCTCAGACGCATCGCTCCGTCGAGCACCAGCAGGCCCTCGGCGAAATCGTGCGTCTCTTCCTCATAAGCGCCGGCATCCATCCGCATCAGCTTGAAATTGGCGTTGCCGAAACGCCCGACCACGGTCGAGCGCCACGCGGCGGGCAGTTCGGCGGAGGTCGCAAGCAAGTCGATGAGGCTCATACGCAGGCACTGGCTGGTGGGTCGCGGCGGTCGGGACAACAATCTGGCTCTTCCCTGATGCCTATTTTGACTGGCCCGCTGGCCCAGACAAGCGCATACTTTGGCACTCAGGCACAAATATGATTTGAGGCTGATCATGGCGTTGCGGGCAGACTGGTTACCGGCCCTGGCGGCGTTCGAAGCGGCGGCGCGGCATCAGAATTTCGCTCATGCCGCCGAAGAGCTGCACCTGACCGCCAGCGCGGTCAGCCATCACGTGCGCAAACTCGAAAGCCGGCTCGGCGTAAGCCTGTTCCAGCGCCATGCGCGCGGCGTCGCCCTGACCCCGCAGGGGCGCCAGCTCGCCGACTCCGCCGGTACCGCCCTGGCCGACATGGACGGCGTGCTGCGAAGCCTGCGCGTCAGCCGCCAGGAGACCGACCGGGTCCGCGTCACCACCCTGCACTCGCTGGCCTACACCTGGCTGCTGCCGCGGCTGAGCGAGTTCACCAGCGCGAACCCGAAGATACTGCTGAGCCTCGACACTGAGATCGCGCTGGCGCGCTTCGACGAAGGCGGCCCCGACCTCGGCATCCGCCACGGCGCCGGCCACTGGCCCGGGCTGACCTCGCATCATCTGATGGACGACGCCCTGTTTCCGGTCGCTTCGCCGAGCATGCCCGGCATCGAGCGGATCACCGAACCGGCGCAGATCGCCGACCTGCCGCTGATCGCCGACCACGCCCGCCAGGGTTGGCACGACTGGTTCCGCGCCGCCGACGTGCACGGCCGCAAGCTCGAAGAGCGCTACACCTTCAGCGACACCACCGACGCCATGATGGCCGCCGCCCACGGCATCGGCGTGGCCCTGGCGCGCGAACAGATCGCCGTGCCTTATCTGCGTTCCGGCCAGTTGGTGCGTCTGCCCGGCCCCTCGATGCCGGCGCGCTGGGGCTACTACGCGATCTATCCCGCCCACCGCCGCCTGCGCCCCGCGGCGCAGAGCTTTCTCGATTGGTTGTTGGCGGTGAAGAAGGATTGAGGCGTGCGGGATGGCGTGCATCGTCGCTGCCCCCCCTTTTGGGTAGGAGCGGCGCAAGCCGCGACCGCGAAAAACGAGGCGTTGCGAAGGCACGAAGCACCGATGGGCTTGCCGCCTCGATCGATCACACCGGGCTCGGTGTCCCACCCGTCCCATGTCGCGACTCGCGTCGCTCCTACCCCTTGGCGGCCCCTGGGTAGGAGCGGCGCAAGCCGCGACCGCGAAAACGATGGGCTGCGAAAGCACGATGCGCCGATGATGTTGCCGCCTCGGCCGCTCACGCCGGGATTGGCTCTCCACTCGTCCCTGTCGCGACTCACGTTGCTCCTACAGGAGAACCCTATTCGCGCTCAGTGTGCGCGGCGGGTACGCGTCGGGACGCTTTCTTCGCCGCGGCTTTCTTCGTCATGGTCTTCTTCGCCGTGGTCTTCTTCGCTGCCGTCTTCTTCACCCCCGCCTTTTTCGGCGGGGCGGCATTGGCTTTGCGCAATGCGGCCTGGTAGGCCAGGACCAGCCACGGTTTCATGTCCTGCGGTGAATCCATCGCCGACTCCGGCACCGACCAGAAACTCAGCTCGATCGGTTTGCGCTGGCGGGTGTAGACGAAGGGCTCGCAGCCGGCCGCGCGGAAGCGCGGCGCGGTCTGCGTGTCGACCTTGAGGTAGACCGCCTCGTCGATGATCAGGGCGATCATCAGGCCGTCGTGATAAACGCCATGGCCGCCGAACATGCCGCGCGCCGACAAGGCGCCGAAGCCCGAAGCCAGATCGCGCAGATGGGCGATGAGGGCCTCGCTCACGCGAACGCCCTCACCGCGTTGCCCGCCTGGATCAGAAGCGGTGCCACAGACGCACGTAATAGGCCGCGCCGTTGAGGCCGAACTGGACGCTGTCGAAGATGTGGCCGTTGTCGGTTTCGTCCGGGTTCTGGCGGGTCGGCTTGACGTTGAAGATGTTGGCGCCGCCGACCGTCAGCTTCGTATTCTCGGTGAACGAATAGGTCGCGCTGAGGTCGGCCGAGGTCTTGGCCTTGTAGCGCGCATTCGGCACGCCGCCGGCGGTGCCCGAGAACGTGCCCAGGGTCTGCGGCCCGAAGTGGATCACCTTGACGTTGCCGGCCCAGGGGCCGCGCGACAGATCGAAGCCGAGCACGGCCTTCGACTTCGGTGCGCCCTGCTCGATGAACAAGCGCTCGCGCTCCGACAACAGCACGTCTTCGCGGCCGATCAGCGCCGGCGGCGCGTGGATGGCGTTGACCTTGGTGCGGTTGAGGTTGAGGGCGAAGAAGGTGCCGAGCTTGAAGTCCTCGCCGAGCTGGCGCTCGTTGTTGAAGGTGAAATCCAGGCCTTCGGTGCGGGTGTCGACCGAGTTGACGAAGAACTGCGCCTGGCCGACGCCGAGGTCGTCGAGGATGCTGCCGATGGTCGGGTCGGTGGCGTCGAAGCGGCCGCTGAGCACGATGCGGTCGTCGATGTCGATGCGGTAGGCGTCGAGGGTCACCGAGGTGTCGGCGTTCGGCGACCAGGTCAGGCCGAGGGTGTAGTTGCGCGACTCTTCCTTGGTCAGCAGCGGCAGGCCGGCGGCGTTGGCGATGGTGCCGCCGTTAGGCGCGATGACCACGTCGACCGGCTCGCCGTTGACGAAGTCGGTGATGGTCGAGGAAAAGAACTTCTGCTGCAGCGACGGCGCGCGGAAACCGGTGCTCGCCGAGGCGCGCAGCATCAAGGTGTCGGTGGCGCGGAAGCCGGCGGCGAGCTTGCCGGTGGTGGTCTTGCCGAAGTCGCTGTAGTCCTCGTAGCGCACCGCCACGCCGGCGGTGAAGCGGTCGGTAAAGTCGGCTTCGAGGTCGACGTAGGCGGCCCAGTTGTCGCGGCTGTGCGCGCCGGCATCGGCCGGCTGGAAGCCCGGGAAGCCCTGGCTGCCGGCGTTGCCGCCCTCGCCGACGCCGTCGGCGTCGATGTAGGAACCCGGCTCGCCGGCGAAGATCTTGTAGCGCTCGTCGCGGCGTTCCAGGCCGAAGGCGACGTTGAGACCGTTGAAGACCTGGTCGTAGAACCGGTTGACGTCGAAATTGATGGTCTTCTGCTGGAACGAGAAGCCGCCGGCGTCGAAGCTGTCGGCGCTGACGCCGCGGCCGCCGTTGAGCAGGTCGAGGTTGGCGATCGAAGCGTTGAGGGTGTTGTTGATGTCGTAGCGCAGTTCGTTGAAGCCGTAGGTGTAGGACAGGTCGGCGTTCCACTCGCCCATGCTCCAGCGCAGACCGAGGATGCCGTAGCGGTCCTTGAGCTCGCCGTCGATGAAGGGCACGAAGCCGTCCGGGTACATCGCCGCGGAGTTGCGCGAGGGGATGTCTTCCGAACCCAGGCCGTCGCGCGCGAACGCCGCCGAGGAGGCGTCGCGGTTCTGCACGCCGCCGGTGAAGTACAGGGTCAGGTTTTCGCCGAGGGGCTTTTCGCCGTTGACGAAGATGGTCTGGTTGCGGATCTTCGAGTCGCCGATGATGCGCGGGCTGCCGGCGGGCTCGGAGCGATCGGAGCGGCCGCGATCCTGGTATTCGCCGGTGATGCCGATGGTGCCGTCGCTGCCGAGGCCGAAACCGCAGTAGGCGGTCGCCAGCCAGTTCTCGCCGTCGCCCTTGGAATACTGGCCGTAGCCGGCGACCGCTTCGCAGCCCTTGCGCTTCTTCAGCGAGATGTTCATGACCCCGGCGATGGCGTCGGAACCGTACTGGGCGGCGGCGCCGTCGCGCAGGATCTCGACGCTGTCGATCGCCATCAAGGGGATGGTGTTGAGGTCGGTGCCGGTGTTGCCGCGATTGCGCGCGCCGAACAGGTTGAGCAAGGCGGTGGTGTGGTGGCGCTTGCCGTTGACCAGCACCAGGGTCTGGTCCGAGCCCAGGCCGCGCAGCGCGGCCGAGTCGACCAGGTCGGCGCCGTCGGCGCCGCTCTGGCGGGTCGAGTTGAACGAGGGCGCGGCGTATTGCAGCGACTGGGCGAGGTCGAACTGGGCGCCCTCCTCGGTGTTCTTCGCCATCGGCAATACGTCCACCGGCGAGATCGAGGTGGTGTCGGAGGAGCGCTGGCTGCGGCGCGAACCGAGCACCGACACCGTCTCCAGGGTCCGGGCCTCGCTTTCCTGGGCCGGCGCGGCCTCGGTCTCCTGGGCGGCGGCGCTGCCGGCGAAGAGGCCGCCGGCGACCCACAGCGCGCAATGGACGGCGCTGAACAGGCGGGCACGACAGAGGGGACGGAGAGCGCGGTGGCTGGCTTGCGTCATAGCGAGGATCCTTGGCTAGGCGGGCGGGGCATCCCCTTAGCCTAAAGCCAAGACGCCAGTTCGTGCACAGTCGGCGACGCGGAAATGCAAACAAACAGTGCCAGGGGCCGCGCAATGGATGGCGCGGCACAGGGGTTCGGGGCCGATCGAAGGCTGAAGACGCCAGCCCTTCGCACCCGAATGACGATCCGGCTGGGCCGGTGCGGCGCCGCGATCTGGCGGCTACGCGGTCGCGGCTCGCGCCGCTCCTCCCCCTTGGCTGCGCGGCTTCTGGGTAGGAGCGACGCGAGTCGCGACCGCGACACTTCGATCGGCGGCGATGGCTCCATGGGCACGAGAACAGATGGATGCGGCGGTTCGCACGGGAACGACGCCGGTTGGCTTGTCGGCAACGCCGGCGTTTGCAACGGCGCGGTCGCGGCTTGCGCCGCTCCTACCCCTTGGCTGCGCGTCTTCTGGGTAGGAGCGGCGCAAGCCGCGACCGCGAAACCTCGACCCGCGACGATAGCTCCATGGGCGCGAGAACAGATGGATGCGGCGGTTCGCACGAGAGCAACGCCGGTTGGCTTTTACGCAACGCCGGCGTTTGCAGCGGCGCGGTCGCGGCTTAAGCCGCTCCTACATCTGGCTGCATCGAAGGCCATGCCCCACTCACTTCGCAGGCGCCGCCGGCTTCGCCACGATCTCTGCCGATTCGACCCAACGCGCGAAAAACTCGCCGAGGTCGCGGCCGCTCGCGCGTTCCATCGCCTTGCGGAAATCCGCGGTGACCACCGAATGACCGTAGTGCGCACGGGTGTAGGCGCGGATGCCGCCCCAGAACGCGCGTTCGCCGAGCTCTTCGCGCAGCAGGTGCAGGACGTAGGCGCCCTTCTGGTACACCACGGCGCGATCGTCGGCGCTCGGCTTGGTCCAGTGTTCGTAGATCAGCGCATGGTCCTTGCCGGTCTCGCGCAGCTTGTCCAGGCGCCGTTTCCAGCCGTCGACCTGTTTGCGGTAGGCCTCGTCGCCGAAACGGTGCTGCAGATAGGCCGCGGCCATGAAATTGGCGAAGCCCTCGTTGAGCCAGAAATGGCCCCAATCGCGGCAGGTGACGTAATTGCCCCACCACTGGTGCGCGGCTTCGTGGGCGATCAAGGCCTGGGCGCTCGGGTCGTCGAGCACTTCGCGGCCGTAGGCTTCCGACATCAACGACAAACCTGCCAGTTCCTGGCCGATGGTCTTGGCGACCAGCACCTGGCTGTAGGTTCCGCCGTAGCGGATGCCGGCTCGGCGGCCGAAGAAACGCATCATATCGGGCGTGTCGGCGAACACGCGGCGCAGTTGCGGCGCTTGCAGATCGCTCGACAGGTAACGCAGCGCAGCGTTCTCGCTGGTGCCGCCGGCTTCGTTATAACGTCCGGCAGCGAAGCCATAGACATAGCTCGGCATGGCCGCATCCTGGCGCCAGCGATAGGCCTCGCGGCGGCCGCCGAGCGCCGACTTCGACATCAATCGGCCGTTGCCGACCGCTTTCAGGCCTTCCGGCAAGGTCACGGTGAGGTCGAGCGTGGCCCGTTCCTGCGGCGCATCGATGCAGACCAGCCATTGGCTGGTCGAGAACACCGTGTACAGCTCGCTGCGCTCGGGATGGAATTCCAGGCCGAAACGCGGCGCGCCGCGATAAGCGATTTCGATCTCATGGCGCGAACCGGCCGCGGCCGGCGCGGCCAGGCGCACGCTCACGCGCTTGTCGAGCTTCTCGAAGCTCAGCGCCTGCTTGTCTTCGCTGACCGCGACGATGTCGAGGTCGCCGGCGTCGAAGTCGAAACGTTGCGCGCCCTGGCTGCGGACGATGAAGCGGATCGCGACATGGCCGCGCAAGGTCTTTGCGGCCAGGTCGGGCTCGATACGCGCGGTGTAATGCAGCACGTCGATGTCGGCGCCGGCGCGCGCTGCTTCGCTCGCGGACTTGCTCGCAGCGGCGAGAGTGGCGAAGGCGGTACAAGCGAGAACGCCGGCCGCGATCGTGCGCCGCAGCAGGCGGCTGCGCGCTCGAATCCGGCTGGCGTGGTTCATCGCTACATCGCGCATCGTTCGCTCCATCCCTTCCCCTGCCGATCGCGGTCCTGCGATTCGTGTCCGATCGGGCCGATCCTCGGGATCAGGCGTCGATCATCGCCGATGCGGGCGCTGCGCTGAACCCACCGGCCGTTCATGGTTTGTCTGCGGTTAGGGATTGCGCCGGATTTGCGCCCCCGATCACTGACAGCGCTGTCATTTACCACCAAGGTGCGGATCGTGAGCGCAGGCGCGCGGGCGATCGCGTCGCGGGCGGTCACGCCCACCCACGCCAAGCTCGCGTTTTCCCGCGGCATTGCGCCGCCTGGGCCCGCCAGGGCACGGGAAGCCGAAGGCTTGTCCCTGCTCAGGAGCCCTCGGATGGTCACTCGCCGTACTTTCCTCAGCGCCTCCGCCGCCGCGATGGCGGCCGGCGTCGTCGCGCCCTTCGCCTCCCGCGAGGCTGCCGCCGCGCCGCAGCGTTTCACTCTCAACCTGGTCAATGCCTCGGGGCAGAACACCGCTTATGCCTATGTGGTCGGCCTGTCGGGCGGACGTCCGCTGTTCGTACGCGCCGACGGCGGCAGTTATTACCCGCCCTCGCCGTCCTCACCGGTGACGCCGCTGGGCCAGGACTGCGCGATCGCGCTCGGCGGCCACGGCTCGTCGACGCGGGTCTCGATCCCGCGCATGTACGGCGCGCGCATCTACGTGGTCACCGGCAGCAAGCTCGATTTCTTCGTCAATCCGGGCCCGGCCATCGTCCACCCCAGCTTCCTCAACACCAGCGATCCGAACTTCAACAAGAACTGGACCTTCGCCGAATTCACCTTCAACGAGTACGAGCTGTTCTCCAACATCAGCTACGTCGATTTCGTCGCCGCGCCCCTGGGCTTGTCGCTGCGCTCGCTGTCGGGGCGGGTCGAAACCATCCCCGGCCTGCCCGCCGGCTCGCTCGATCCGATCTGCTACGCGCTGCAACAACAGGCCAGCCGCGAGGGTTCGGCTTGGGATTCGCTGATCCAGCGCGGCAGCAACGGCCTCAACCTGCGCGCGATGAGCGCCCACTACCAGGCCGGCCGCTTCCAGAATTATCTGAGCGGCTACATCAACGCGGTCTGGAGCAAATACGCCTCGACCACCCTGACCGTCGACACCCAGTCCGGCTTCGGCCGCCTGACCGCGCGCGTCGGCGGCGACGGCCTGTTGCGTTTCAACAACGGCGAGACCTTCGCGCGGCCCAGCACCGCCAACGTGCTGAGCTGCGACAGCGGGCCCTTCAGCCTCGCCGGCGCCAGCGAGGTGCGCAAGGCGATCATTCCGCGCCTGGCCGCCGCCTTGAACCGCACCACCCTGCTCGACAACGCCGACCAGCCCAGCGGCGAAGTCGCCAGCCGTTTCTATCGCAACGCCCAGACCAACCACTACGCGCGGCTGGTGCACGAGCGCCTGCCGGACAACCGCGGTTACGCCTTCCCCTACGACGACGTTTCTCCGAGCGGCGGCCAGGACTTCAGCGGCGCGGCGCGTTCGGGCGATCCGGACACCTTGACGGTGACCTTGCGTACCCTGCGCTGAGCAAGCCGCCGCGACGACAGGCGTCTTCGCTTAGCGGACCGGCCGGCCGTGCGCTTGCAACGTGCGGCCGGCTTCCCCCTGCCGCAGCGCAGCAAGCGCTGTCCGGGCCTGGCCTATGATGCGGACGACCCGCCCTCGCGGCGGCCGCCTCGGAGACGCCATGAACGCCGACAAGCACCAGGACCTGGGCAAGCTGATTCTTCGTCTCGCGCTCGGCCTGCTGATTCTCCTGCACGGCATCGCCAAGCTGCGCGGCGGCACCGCCGGCATCGTCGGCCTGGTCGAATCGCAGGGCCTGCCGGGTTTCCTCGGCTACGGCGTGCTGATCGGCGAGGTGCTCGCACCGGCGCTGGTGATCGCCGGCTATCACGCGCGGATCGGTGCGGCCCTGATCGCCGCCAACATGGTGGTCGCGCTGGGCCTGGTGCATCTGGGCCAGATCGGCCAGCTCAACGAGCAAGGCGGCTGGGCGCTGGAACTGCAGGCGCTGTTCCTGGCCAGCGCGGTCGCGCTGGCCTTGTTCGGCCCGGGCCAGTACAGCCTCAACGGCAAGTAACGCTTAACGCTGGAGCGCCGGCGCGACATCTAACGCTGTAACGCCGGCGCGACATCGCGGTCTTGCCGCAACGTTGGCCATGCCAGCAGCTAACTCTCTAGCGCAGGATGGTGGGGTCGACCGGAGCGACCGGACCGGTTCGCATCGAACGAATCGAAGCCTTCAAATCCGGTTGACCCGGAATTTGCGCCCCTTGATCTTGCCCTCGCGCAGGCGCGCGAGCGCGGCGCCGGCCTGCGCGCGCGCCACCGCGACGTAGGAGCGCGTCGCATACACGTTGATCTTGCCGATCGCATCGGCCTTCAGCCCAGCGTCGCCGGTCAAGGCACCGAGGATGTCGCCGGGCCTGAGCTTGTCGGTCTTGCCGGCGTCGATGCGCAGGGTTTCCATCGGCGCGACCGGCGCGTTCTTGGCCTTGCCGGCGATCGGCACGGCGCGGCGCCAGGCCAGCGGCGCGCCCTGGCGTTCCTGGATCTGTTCGGCGCGGCCGCTTTCGCGCGGCCCGCACAGGCTCAACGCGATGCCGCCGCGGCCGGCGCGGCCGGTGCGGCCGATGCGGTGCACGTACACGTCCGGGTCGGTCGGCAGGTCGTAGTTCACCACCGCCGCGAGTTCCTCGACGTCGAGCCCACGCGCGGCCACGTCGCTGGCGACCAGCACGTTGCAACTGCGGTTGGCGAAACGCACCAGCACTTCGTCGCGGTCGCGCTGTTCCATCTCGCCGTGCAGGGCCAACGCGGTGAAACCGTAGTGGCTCAGCGAGCCCACGACTTCCTCGGTGTCCTTGCGCATATTGCAGAACACCACGCAGGAGTCCGGCCGGTACTCCAGCAGCAGCGCGGCCAGCAACGGGGTCTTCTTGGCCGCTTCGACTTCGTAGAAATACTGTTCGATCTGCAGCGCCGCGGCTTCGCCTTCGACGGTGACTTCGGCCGGCTCGCGCATCGCGCCGCGCGCGAGGTCGCGGATCGCATCCGGGAAGGTCGCCGAAAACAGCAGGCTCTGGCGGGTCTTCGGGGTCTTGGCGACGATTTCGCGCATCGGCTCTTCGAAGCCCATGTCGAGCATGCGGTCGGCTTCGTCGAACACCAGGGTGCGCACGCCGTCGAGCTTGAGCGCCTTCTTGCGCAGCAGTTCCTGCAAGCGGCCGGGCGTACCGACCACGACGTGCGGCGCGTGTTCCAGCGAGGCCAGCTGCGGCCCCAGCGCCATGCCGCCGCACAGCACCGACACTTTCAGATTCGGGATCGCGAAGGCGAGTTTGCGCAGTTGCTGGCCGACCTGGTCGGCGAGTTCGCGGGTCGGGCACAGCACCAGCGCCTGGGTCTTGATCGCGGCGGGGTCGAGCCGCTGCAGCAGGCCCAGGCCGAAGGCGGCGGTCTTGCCGCTGCCGGTCGGCGCCTGCGCGATCAGGTCGCGGCCGTCGAGGATCGCCGGCAGCGCGCGCGCCTGGATCGGCGTCATCGTGCTGTAGCCGAGCGCGGCCACACCCTGCAGCAGGGCCGGCGAGAGGGAAAGGGAGTCGAAGGCCAGGGAGTCGGCAGCGGCCGGGGCCGCGGTGGGCGAGATCGGATCGTTCATGCGCCATGATCGCAGCTTCGGGCCGAGCATGGGCTCGGGGCCGCGGTTTGCCATCGTCATAGCGCCGTCTGCGCCCCGGACCGGGGGCGAGCTGGTCTGGTCTGGTCTGGCCTATGCTGCGGGCATTGCCGCGCTGCCCGCCCCTGTTTGACCCCCCTGCCTGCCCCTGCACGACCCGGCCTGGAGACCCGTCATGGAGCAGTTCCTGCATATCCGCGTCCTGCTCGGCATCGTCCTGGGCCTGGCCATCACCACCCTGCTCAAGGGCCTGGCCCGGTTCGTCCAGCACCCAGGCCGCGACCGCGTCTATGGCGTGCACATCGCCTGGGCGATCTCGATGTTCACCCTGCTCGCGCATTTCTGGTGGTGGGAATTCCGCCTGGTCCACCACGTGCACTGGAGCTTCGTCGCCTACGCCTTCCTGATCCTGTACGTGGTGGTGCTGTACCTGTTGTGTACCCTGCTGTTTCCCGACGACATCGGCGACTACGGCAGTTGGCAGGAATATTTCCAGTCGCGGCGCAAATGGTTCTTCGGGATCATGGCGGTGTCCTACCTGATCGATTTCGGCGACACCCTGATCAAGGGCCGCGCCTATTTCGACAGCTTCGGCATCGAATATCCGCTGCGCAACCTGAGCTACGTGCTGCTGTGCCTGGTCGCCATCCGCACCCGCTCGGAAACCTTCCACCGCGCCTTCGTCGCCGCGAGCCTGATCTACCAGGTGTCGTGGATCTATCGCTTGTTCGACTTCGTCCAATAGGCGCGCGCGCCGCGCTGTGCGACGCGTCCGCTGTCGCGCGCTCACCCGGCGACAACGCAGCGCCGCCTATCGTGGCGGCATGATTCCGTCTTGCCTGCATCCATGAGCCGCGCTTTCGTGAAAGAAGGCGACGGCGACGAAAGCGCCGGCGATCTGCCCGAACTGCCGATCAGCGAGCATCCCAACTACGTCACGCCGCGCGGCATGGCCTTGCTGCGCACGCGCCTGGACGATGCGCTTCAGCGCCTGGCCGCGATCGACGCCGATGCGGTCGGGGCCAGGCTCGAAAGCGCCCACATCGAACGCGAAATGCGCTGGCTGCAGGCGCGCATCCTCGGCGCGATCACCATCGCGCCGGAACGCCAACCGTCGGACCGGGCCGCCTTCGGTGCGCGGGTCGAAGCGGTCGACGACGACGGCCGCGAATACCGCTACCGCATCGTCGGCGAAGACGAAGCCGACCCGGAGCTCGGCCTGATCAGCTGGGTGTCGCCGCTCGCGCGCGCCCTGCACGGCGCGCGCGTCGGCGACAGCGTGGTCTGGAAACGGCCGGCCGGCGATCTCGCGATCGAAGTGCTGGCGATCGATTACGGCTGAGCCGCAGCCGCGGTACCCGCATCGACGAGGCAGCTCCGACGCAGTCGGCCGGCGTCGGGAGCCGATGGCGCCTTTCGCCTCAGGGATCATCGCGGTCTGCAAGCAAATCCCCCGCGCCAGCAGACTTCGCCGGCCCTCGGACAACGCAAGGCGCAGCCCCCTTCTGCAAAGGGGGCGAACTATCGCGATCGCATCAAAGGCTTTCGCTGCCGCAGCGCCCTTCGTTGCGGCAAACGAGGTATCGCGACCGCCTTCGAACCTCCGAATATCCTTCCCCCCTTTGGAAAAGGGGGGCCAGGGGGGATTTGCTCTTGCCTCCCGGATGATCGCAATTCGACACAACTCCCCCGCATCCCCTTCGGAAAGGGGCCAGGGAAAATTCGGTCCTGCCCTTCGCCGCACCTCAAGAAGCTCGCCCGCATCGCATGACGATAAGACGGCGCGTTCGCATCCCTGCGCTCTTCCCCGACCGCTCGTCGGCAAGCGCTTGACGCTGCCCGATGGCGGAAGAATCATTTAGCAAATTAGTTAATTGCTGAATACCTGCAGCGGCGTGAGGCCCGGGCCGCAGCGGCCGTCGCTCGGCAGGCTCGGCTAGACGCTATCGCCCGGCACCGCCGCTCGACACGTTCACCAGGGAGAGGTCATGAACGCATTGCCCGAAAGCCTGAGGTCGCACCGCGTCCAGTCGCAGGCCGACCGACTCGACTCGATCCGCAGCGTCAGCGACGGCCGCGTGATCTGGGAGCCGGTGCGCTCGCTGTGGTTCAGCGCCATGGCGCTGGGCGCGGTGGTCGGCGGCATCGCCACCTTCAGCTGGCCGGCGTTCGCCTTGTTCGTGGTGTCGACCGCCACCGTGCTGTTGCTGGGCCATTCGCTCGGCATGCACCGCAAGCTGATCCACAACAGCTTCGCCTGCCCCAAGTGGCTGGAATACCTGCTGGTGTATTGCGGCGTGCAGGTCGGCCTGGCCGGCCCGATCGGCCTGGTGCGCAGCCACGACCTGCGCGACTACGCCCAGCGCCTGCCCGACTGTCACGACTACCTCGCCCATCGCCAGCCCTTCGTCATCGACGCCTGGTGGCAACTGCATTGCGAACTGCGCCTGAGCGCGCCGCCGCGCATCGAGATCGAAGCGCGCATCGCCGACGATCGCTACTACCGTTTCCTGCAGCGCACCTGGATGTGGCAACACCTGCCGTGGGCGCTGGCCTTCTATGCGATCGGCGGTTGGGGCTGGGTGTTCTGGGGCGTCTGCGCCCGCGTCACCGCCGGCGTGTTCGGCCACTGGCTGGTCGGCTACTTCGCCCATAACCACGGCGGCATGCATCACGAGGTCCGCGGCGCCGCCGTGCAAGGCCGCAACGTGCGCTTCATGTCGCTGCTGACCATGGGCGAGTGCTGGCACAACAATCACCATGCGTTTCCCGGCTCGGCCCGGCTCGGCCTGTATGCCGGCGAATGGGACCCGGGCTGGTGGTTCCTGCGCGCCTGCGCACGCATCGGCCTGGTCTGGCGCTTGCGCCTGCCCGAGGACCTGCCACCGCGCGAGGAACTGCATCGCCTGGAACCGACACCGACACCGGCGCGCCCCGTCGCACTGCTTGCCGCCCCCTTGCACCGGACGCTGCCATGACCCTGCCGCACACGCCCGACCACGAACACGATCCCAACCGCGATCCCGAGCACAACGCCGCCCACGCACAGGACCGCAGCGACGACGGGCACCGGCCTGCATCCGAGCCGCCGCCGTTGCCGGCTTCGCATGCGGTCGTGCCGCCACCGCCGCCGACCCCATCGAACAAGCCGACGTTCTCCAACTGGTGGCCCCTGCTCGGCGGCGCCCTGATCGGCCTGATCCTGCGCGCCATCTTCAGCGGCGAAGAGGACGGCCGGTTCTCGCCGATGCTGCCGGTGTTCCTGCTGCTGGCCCCGCTCGCGGTCGGCGCGGTCACCGTCTACCTGGCCGAACGCGTCCAGCCGCGCAGCCTGGGCTATTACGTGCTCGCGCCGATGATATCGACCTGTCTGTTCGTGCTCGGCAGCATGGCGATGCTGTGGGAAGGCGCGATCTGCGCGATCCTTATCCTGCCGGTGTTCATGCTGGTGGGCGCGTTCGGCGGACTGATCATGGGGGTGATCTGCCGGATGAAGTGGAAGTCGCGGCCCACGGTCTACAGCTTCGTCGCTCTGCCGGTGGTGCTGGCCGCGTTCGGCGTCGGCAACGAGACGCCGCAACGCTTCGAACACGTCGAACGCAGCGTGCTGATCCAGGCCGCGCCGGCCGAGGTCTGGAAGCACCTGCTCGACGCCGACCATATCCAGGCCGCCGAAGTCGATCGCGCCTGGATGTATCGGATCGGCGTGCCGACCCCGCTCGCCGGCGTCACCCATCGCAGCGAGCGCGGCCTGGTGCGCGAGGTGCGCATGGGCAAGGGCATCCACTTCCGCCAAATGTCGAGCGATTGGCAGCCGCAGCGCTACGTGCGCTGGCAGTACCTGTTCGAGGAAGACTCGGTGCCGGCCGGCGCGCTCGACGACCATGTGCGCATCGGCGGCGATTACTTCGACCTGCGCGACACCACTTACACATTGACTCCGCGCGGCGACGCGACGCTGTTGACGATCCGCATGGACTACCGGGTCAGCACCGGCTTCAACTGGTATACGGTGCCGCTGGCCGATTGGCTGATCGGCGATTTCAGCGAGGTCATCCTGGATTTCTACCGACAGCGCGCGCAGGCGGGCTGAGCCAGGGACTAGCAACTAGGAACTAGCGATCAAGAGCACACGAAGCTCAGCCGGCGGCTTTCTTGGCGCGCCGGCTTTCGCGCTTGAGCGGTCCGCCCACCGGGCAG
The DNA here is from genome assembly GCF_052078695.1 of Lysobacter sp. CA196. Classification (NCBI taxonomy): domain Bacteria; kingdom Pseudomonadati; phylum Pseudomonadota; class Gammaproteobacteria; order Lysobacterales; family Lysobacteraceae; genus Lysobacter; species Lysobacter sp. CA196. The sequence continues at coordinate 121,297 of NZ_JBQJIN010000009.1, forward strand.
ATCTCGAAGGCGAACTGGGTCAGGGTGTTGACCAGGTTGTCGGGCACCAGCTTGTAGACCACGAACTGGCCGCGGCGCTCGCTGCTGATCAGGCCGGCATTGACCAGCACCGACAGGTGCCGCGAGATCGCCGGCGCGCTCATCTCGAAGCGCGCGGCGATGTCGCCGGCGCTGAGTTCGCGCTCGGACAGAAAGGCCAGGATCTGCCGTCGCGGCGACGAGGCCAGGGCTTCGAAGATCTTGTCCTGCATCAGGCGGGAACCGCGGCCCCGGATATTTGTTTAATTAACTAAAATACTAATTCCGACCCACTCGAAGTCAAGCGCCGCCGGTCGGGCGGCGCCCGGGCAGCGATCCATGAGGTCGGAAAAGCCGGCGCAGACGCGGTAGCGCAACGCAGCCGATGCAGGCGAGCGTCGTGGCGCCGCATGGCCGCGAGACTCGCCGGGGTTCTATCGGATCAGGCCACTTACGCCCCGACCCGGACCGTGCAGCCTTGCGCTGCACGGTGCACAGCCGCTCGGCTCAGGCGCCGACGGCCTCGACGCGCACGCGCTTCGGGAAACCGACCATGCGCTTGAGTTCTTCGTCCCACAGCTTCAGGCGCGCGCACTTCAGGCTCGACCAGATGGTCAGGCGCGGTGCGGCCTGCAACAGCGGGCTCGACTCGTAGGCCTCGCGCAGGCGGTAGTTCGGGATGCGGCTGGAAAGGTGATGGATGTGGTGATAGCCGATGTTGCCGGTGAACCAATGCACGATATGCGGCAAGTCGTAGAACGAGCTGCCGGCGATCGCGGCCTCGTGCCAGTTCCAATCGTCCTTGCGGGTCCAGTAGGCGTCTTCGAAGGTGTGCTGGACGTAGAACAGCCACACGCCGACCGCGCCGGCGATCAACACCACCGGCAGGTGCACCATCAGCACCGTGTGCCAGCCGATCGCGAAGCCCATCGACAGCAGGATCAGGCCCAACGCCAGGTTGTTGAACAGCACGCTCGCCCACTCGCGCTTCCAGGTGAAGGGCAGATCGAACGGGAAACGGTGCTTGATGACGAACTGGTACAGCGGGCCGACGCCCAGCAGCACCGGGGTGCTGCGGTACAGGCGGTAGCACAGGCGCCCGAACCAGGAGCGCGAGCGGTATTCGGCGACGGTCAGGGTTTCGATGTCGCCCATCTCGCGGCGGTCGAGGTTGCCCGAAGTGCCGTGGTGGACGGCATGGGTCTTCTTCCAGTAGCCGTACGGAAACAGGGTGACCACGCCGAGGCAGCGCCCGACCAGGTCGTTGGCGCGGCTGCTGGCGAAGAAGGAACCGTGGCCGCAGTCGTGCTGGATGATGAAGGTGCGCACGTACAGGCCGGCCGCCGGGATCGCCAACAGCAGGGTCCAGCCGTAGCCCCAGTCGCCGACCACGCTCCAGGCCATCAGCGTCCACAGGACGGCGAACGGCACCAGGGTGTTGATCAATTGCCAGACGGCCCGCCCCAGATGGGGCTTGGCGAAGCGCGCGCAAAGCTGACGCAGATTGGTGACGGTGGATTGCGGTTCGGCGTCGGCGTTCAAGCGGCAACTCCATAGAGGAGGGTCCATTGTGGTCAGCGCATCCTGACCTGGCAATGACGTTCGCAGGCGTATGGACGTGATCGCTATCCGGCTTCGGAGTTTTCCCGCCGCGTTTCGGCCAAGCCGCCCCGGCCCCGGCTAGGCTATGCGGCATGTCCGCCTGGTACGTCTATCTGATCGAATGCCGCGACGGCAGCCTGTACACGGGCGTGGCCGTCGATGTGGAGCGCCGCTACGCCGAGCATGTCGCCGGCAAGGGCGCGCGCTACACCCGTTCGCACCCGCCGTTGCGACTGCTGGCGCAGTTTCCGCACCCCGACCGTTCATCGGCGCAGCGGGCGGAATACGCCATCAAGCAGCTGACGGCGAGCGCAAAACGCGCACTTTGCGCGAACACGCCGGCTGCGGCCGCTCCAGCCTGAGCTCGGACCGGCCCGGCTCGGACCAGCCCCGGCTCGGACCAGCCCCGGCTCAGGCCAGCCCGGCTCAGACCGCGTGACTCAGAACAGCGCCCAGACCAGCTTGATCAGGCCCCACAGCGACACCGCCCACACCGCCGAACGCAGGTAAGGAACGCCGGCCGCATACACCGGCACGTAGACCAGCCGCGCCCAGAAGTAGAGCTGCGCGCCGAGCGCGGTGTCGTCGTTGCCGCGTCCGGCCAGCCCGACCGCGAGCACCGCCGCGGCGAACAAGGGGAAGGTCTCCAGGAAGTTGCGCCAGGCGCGGTCCACCCGCGCAGCCACTCCGGTCAAGGGCTCCGGGGTGCCGTCGCGGGCGCTGGCGTTCCAGCGCACCCCGCGCTGCTGGGTCATCAGGCTCGCCGCAATCAGCAAGTGCGCGATCGCCAGCACGATCGACCAAGCCAGCATCTGCAGTTCGATGCTCATGCGCGCGTCCTCAGACCGGGCCGTTCGGCAGGATCAGGATCTTGCCGTCGCGTTCGCCCGCGGCCGCCGCGGCGACCGCCTGCTTGATCTGGTCCAGGCCGTAGGTCGCCTGCACCCGCGCGGTCAGTTGCCCGCTCGCGACCAGGCGCCCGATTTCGCCGAACACCTCGGCGCGGCGCGGCGGCGTCGCCGCCTGGAACCAGCGCGACAGCCAGAACCCGCGCAGGGTCACGTCGCGGAACACGAACGAGGCCGGCGAGATCGAACAAGCCTCGCCGCTCATCGCGCCGTAATTGACCAACACGCCGCCCTCGCCGAGCGATTGGGCGAGGTGCTGGGTCGCGGTGCCGCCGACCGCATCGATGCCGAGCCGGATCGGCGCCTTGTCGGTGGCCTCGCGCGCCCGCTTGGCGAGGTCGTCGCCGTCGACCAGCACCACCTCGGCGCCGGCCGCGCGCACCGCCTCGACCGCCGACTCGCGCCGCACCACGTTGATGGTGCGCAGGCCGCGCAGTTTCGCCAGTTGGATCAGATAGCTGCCGACCGCCGAATTGGCCGCGTTCTGGATCACCCAATCGCCGGGCTGCAGGTCGACGAACTCGCTGAGCATCAGCAAGGCGGTCGGCGGATTGATGGTGATCATCGCCAGTTGCTTGGGGTCGGCGCCGTCGGGCAGAGGCACCAGGCCCTTGGCCGAGACGACCAGATGGGTAGCCCAGGTGCCGCCCTGGATCGGCAGCAACACGGTCTGCCCGACCTGGGGATGGGCGACGTCGGGCCCGACCGCGGCGATCCGGCCCACGCCTTCATTGCCGCCGACCGCGGGCAGCGGCGGCAGCAGACCGTACTCGCCGGTCAAGGTCAGTACGTCGGAAGGGTTGATCGGCGCGGCCAGCACCTCGATCAGCACCTGGCCGGCGCCCAGCGGCGGCGCCTCGAACTCGACCGCCTCGATGACGTCCTGCGGCACCGGGCCGCGCTGCGCGTACTGGGCTTTCTTCATGGAGTGCAATCCTTCGAGGCGGCGGAGAGGGCGCTGCGGCCCGGCCGGAAACCCACACGCTCCAGCGCCGGCGGCCGACTGCATACGCGAGAGTACGCCCGCGCCGGTGCAAACGTCTTGCGCCCAGGTCTCAGCACTGCGACCCTGCCCCACCCGTTCACGCCCAGCCCGCATGCAACCGATCCGTTTCGAACTCGACGCCCAGCACGACCACGTCGAACTCAACCAATTGCTCAAGCTGGTCGGCCTGTGCGACAGCGGCGGCGCCGGCAAGGCGATGGTCGCCAGCGGCGTGGTCCGCGTCGACGGCCAGGTCGAGCTGCGCAAGACCTGCAAGATCCGCGCGGGCCAGACGGTGGCCTGCGAGGGCGTGAGCATCGAGGTCGTCGCCGGCGCCTGAGCGCCGCTCAGCGAATCCCCCGCTTATCACGCCGCTGTTCGGGCCACTGTCCAGGCCGTGCGGGTCGGGACCGCGCCCATCAGGCGCGGCCGTCATCGTCTCAAGCCAATGGCAAGGTCGTGGTCGCCCTGCACCAATCGTCGTGGGCGCGCTGCACGCTGCGCGTGGCCGAGACGTAATCGCTGCTGCCCAGGGCTTCGATGAAGCGGCAGGACGCATAGCCCTCGGCCTTGCGCTCGTACTCAGCGACCCAGCGCTCGCGTTCGGGCATGCGATCGGCCGCGATCGGCCACACGCCGGGGCGCGGACGCAGATAGGTGTGAATGCCGATGCGCCAGGGCTTCGGGCTGACGCGGGCGCGGAAGCAGTGTTGGCGCCGGCATAACAACGCGTAGTACGCATCGGCGCCGATCGCGTCGAAGAATTCGATCACCGCCGCTTCGTTCGGGTCGAACACGCGGTGCATGACCAGCAGCCGCAGGCCCTTCGGCGTGCGGTACAAGCGCAGATGCCAGTCCGGATGCGCGGCGACGAACGCCTTGATGCGCGCGGTCGCGCGCCCTTCCGGCCCGCCGTCGGCGCGATGCCTGCGCCGCGAGTGCAGGCTGGCGATCCAGGCGAACAGCCACAGCATCGCGATCATCGTCAGCACGCCCAAGCCCCAGCGCGTCGCCGCGCCGACACCGATGGCGAGCGCGAGCGAAGTCCAGAAATAGCTCTTGCGCCAGGCCGAGACCGGCTCGTCGAAATCGATGTCGGCGAACAAGACCTCGGGCGTGTTGAGGCAGCGCACGCCATAGCTGTTGCGAGTGACGACCAGGTCGCCGTCGCGCTCGACGATCTGCTCGCGAATCGGCAGGCCCTCGGCATCGTAGGGCACGCGCGGTTCGCGCTTGAGCAGCGATTCGCCGGCAAGGATGCGGTCGAAGGCTTCGCGCGCACGCGCGTCGGCCATCGCCTGCGCCTCGCCGAGGCTCGCGTCGGACCACCCGAAGCGGCGCACCGTCAGCGAACGCCGACCGCTCGCGTGGCGTTTATCGAACGCCTCGTGGACACGGGCTTCGGCCCAGAACTCCGGAACGATCATCGCCATCGCTGCCTCCATGCAAAGTCGGCCGATTGTAGGCGCAGCCCGCGGGCGACGCCGGCACTTGACGGCGCGCGCCATCGGCGTAGCATTTTCTCCACGCCCTCGGACAGACCGGCGGCGACTCAAACCGTGAGGGATTCTCATGGCAATCGAATTCGATTACCTCGTTTTCATCGGACGCTTCGAGCCCTTCCACAACGGCCATGCCGCCGTCGCCCGCCACGCGCTGGGCAAGGCCCGCAAGGTCATCTTCCTGGTCGGTTCCGCCGACACTCCCCGCACCATCAAGAACCCCTTCACCGTCGCCGAGCGCGCGGTAATGATCCAGGCCACCCTGCCCGACGCCGGCGAGCGCCTGATCGTGCAGCCGCTGCGCGACCATCTCTACAACGAGAGCCAGTGGATCGCCAGCGTGCAGCGCACCGTCGCAGAAGCGGTCCGCCACGACGGCGGCGGCAGCGAATCGCGGGTCGGCCTGATCGGCATGGACAAGGACGCCTCCAGCTATTACCTGCGCGAGTTTCCGCAGTGGCCGCTGGTCGACGTCAGCCACACCGCGACCTTGTCGGCGACCGAGCTGCGCCGCTATCTGTTCGAAGCCAACCAGATCGACAGCCATGGCGGCCTGATGCTGATCCGCGCCAACGTGCCCGGCCCGGTGTTCGACATGCTCGAAGCCTTCCGCAAGAGCTCCCCAGCCTTCACCCAACTGGTCGCCGAGTACCAGTTCATCGAGCGCTACCGCGCGGCCTGGGCCGATGCGCCGTATCCGCCGACCTTCGTCACCACCGACGCGGTCGTCGTGCATTCCGGCCACGTGCTGCTGGTGCGCCGCCGCGCCGAGCCGGGCAAGGGTCTGTGGGCCTTGCCCGGCGGCTTCGTCGGCCAGGGCGAGAGTCTGCTCGATGCCTGCCTGCGCGAACTGCGCGAGGAAACCCGGCTCAAGCTGCCGCTGCCGGTGTTGAAAGGCTCGCTCAAGGGCGAGCGGGTGTTCGACCACCCCGAACGCAGCTCGCGCGGCCGCACCATCACCCACGCCTACCACTTCGATTTCCCGAGTGGCGAGCTGCCGCCGGTGCGCGGCGGCGACGACGCCGACAAGGCGCGCTGGATCGCGGTGGCCGAAGCGCTGGAGATGGGCCCGCAGCTCTACGAAGATCACCTGCACATCCTCGAATACTTTCTCGGCCGCGGCTGATCCACCCGGACCGCCCGGCTTTCCGCGCCGGTGGACAGACCGCCGGCCACACTCGACGCGAAGGAGCTTCCCGTCATGCAATGCCTCGACAACCTGCTGCTCAACACCGACAGCTACAAGGCCAGCCACTGGCTGCAATACCCGCCCGGCACCGACGCCACCTTCTTCTATGTCGAATCGCGCGGCGGCGTGCACGACCGCACCGTGTTCTTCGGCCTGCAGGCGATCCTCAAGGAATACCTGGCCAAGCCGGTCACCCACGCCGACGTCGACGAGGCGCGCGACCTGTTCGCCGCCCACGGCGAGCCCTTCAACGAAGCCGGCTGGCGCTACATCGTCGACACCCACGGCGGCCTGTTGCCGATCCGCATCCGCGCCGTGCCCGAGGGCACGGTGGTGCCGACCCACCAAGCGCTGGTGACGATCGAATCGACCGACCCGCAGGCCTACTGGGTGCCGTCGTACCTGGAAACCCTGTTGCTGCGCCTGTGGTACCCGGTGACGGTGGCGACGATCAGCTGGCACGCCAAGCAGACCATCCGCCAGTTCCTCGAACGCACCAGCGACGACCCCGAAGGCCAGTTGCCGTTCAAGCTGCACGACTTCGGCGCGCGCGGCGTGTCGAGCACCGAATCGGCGGCGTTCGGCGGCGCTGCGCACCTGGTCAATTTCCTCGGCACCGACACCGTCTCCGGCCTGCTGCTGGCGCGCCGCTACTACCACGAGCCGATGGCGGGTTATTCGATCCCGGCCGCCGAGCACAGCACCATCACCAGTTGGGGCCGCGAGCACGAGGTCGACGCCTACCGCAACATGCTGACCCAGTTCGGCAAGCCCGGCGCGATCGTCGCGGTGGTCTCCGACAGCTACGACATCTTCCATGCGATCCGCGAGCATTGGGGCAAGACCCTGCGCAATGAAGTCATCGCCTCCGGCGCGACCTTGGTGGTGCGGCCGGACTCCGGCGACCCGGTCGACGTCGTCCAGCAATGCGTGAGCATGCTCGACGAAGCCTTCGGCCACACCGTCAACGGCAAGGGCTACAAGGTGCTCAACCACGTGCGGGTGATCCAGGGCGACGGCATCAACCCGACCAGCATCCGCGCCATCCTCGAACGCATCACCAGCTACGGCTACGCCACCGACAACCTGGCCTTCGGCATGGGCGGCGCCCTGCTGCAGCGCCTCGACCGCGATACCCAGAAGTTCGCGCTCAAGTGCTCGGCCGCCCGCATCCACGGCGAATGGATCGACGTCTACAAGGACCCGGTCACCGACAAGGGCAAGTCGAGCAAGCGCGGCCGCATGACCCTGGTGCGGCATCGCGAATACGGCCACTTCAAGACCGTGCCGGTGCCGCCGGAAGCGGCCTCGCTGGAAGAAGCGGTCAAGCCGATGGGCTTCGACGATGCGATGGTGACGGTGTGGGAAGACGGCCGCATCGTCAACGACTGGACCTTCGCCCAGGTGCGCGCGCTGGCGAACGCGGCGCGGCTTTGAGGTGAGGGTTCGCTGAGACGTTGCTGGCGAGCTTTCACTCTAAGCGGCCCTCACCCCAACCCCTCTCCCGCAAGTGGGAGAGGGGCCAAGAGCGACGCAATGGTCTCCCTACCCGCAAGCGACAGAGTATCTAGCCGCGACGCAACAGTTCCCTCTCCCGCCTGCGGGAGAGGGTTAGGGTGAGGGCAAGCACGCCGTAGCCGCAAACCCCTCACTCTCGACCACCCAGCCACGCACAACCCATCAGGACCCGCCCATGCCAGCCCCTCTCGAAGGGCTTGCCGCCGCCGATCCGGCCAGCCTGCCTCTCAGCGCCGCGTCGCCCTTGTTCGAGCGCCTGCGCGCGGCAACCCCGCAACTCGCCCGACGCGCCCCCGGCGACGATGCCGCTCGCTGGCACACGCACCGCTTGAACGGCCGCGACTATCGCTTCGCCCAACCGATCACCTTCACCCCTTACGCTTCCGCGCGCGCCTGCTCGGCGCGTTGCCGCTTCTGTTCGGAAACCCTGCGTCCGCTCGAAGGCGGCACGCTGGCGCAAACCTTGCGACCCGGCGCCGATTACTTCGCGAGCTTGTCGCAGGCGCTGGCGCAGTTGCGCGGGGTGCCGCTGTCGTGGTCGCTGTCGGGGCTGGAAGCCAGCGACGACGAAGCCTGGTTCCTGCAATTGCTGGACACGCTCGCCGCGGCCGAACGCGACGGCGTCGCGGTCGAAGAACGCGTGCTCTACAGCAACGGCGCCGGCTTCGCGCGCGGACGCGGTGCCGAACTGATCGCCGCGCTGCAACGGTTCGGGCTGTCCTGGGTCGAGCTGTCGCGCCATCATCCCGAGCCCTTGCGCAACCAGGCCATCATGCGTTTCCGCGAGCACGAAGCCATCGCCGACGCCGCCGTGTTCGAAGGCGTCGCGCGCCGCATCGCCGACGCGCTGCCGCTGCGCCAGGTCTGCATCCTGCAACACGGCGGTATCGACGATGCCGTCGGCATCGACGCCTATCTGGACTGGGCCCAGCGCTGCGGCGCCGGCACGGTGATCTTCCGCGAGTTCTCGCGCCTCGGCCCGGACTACCGCGACAACGCCAGCCGGCGCTACATCGAACGCGAGCGAGTCGCGATCGAGGCGGTGCTGGCCGATTGCATGGCCGCGCCGTGGTGGCCGCGGATGACGCCGCAACAGATCACCGAAGGCTATTACTTCTGGAATCTGCGCCTGCGCGATGAGCGCCGCGGCCTGCAGGTGGTGTTCGAGTCCTCCGACTACGGCGCCATGCATCGCCGCCATGCCAGCGGCGATCTCTACAAACTGGTGTTCCACGCCAACGGCCGCCTGTGCGCGGGTTGGCAGCCCGACCGCGACATTCTCTGGGAGCCCGCGCATGGACAGCCGTAGTTGGTGGGTGCCGACGCCGGACCCGCCCGAACATCGCCTGCCCGAGGACCTGCGCGAACGCGACGCCCTGGTCGGCCGAGACTGCGGCTGGGTCAATCAGATGCGCCCGTTCGTGCGCCATTTCTCTCGACCCGGACAGTGCGTGTTCGATCCCTTCTGCGGCTTCGGCACCACCTTGCTCGCCGCCGCGCTCGAAGGCCGCGACGGTTGCGGCACCGAGATCGACCCCGGCCGCGCCGCGCTCGCACGCGAACGCCTGGCGCGTCACGGCGTCGAGGCGCCTATCGCGGTCGGCGGCCTGCCGCAGGTCGAGATCCCGCGCCCGATCGACCTGTGCCTGACCAACGTGCCCTACTTCGGCTGCCGCTGGCCACAGGCCGGCACGAGCCCGGGCCAGCTCTACGACGAACACGACTACGCCGCGTACCTGCAGCGTTTGCGCGACGTCTTCCATGCGGTGCGCAAGGCCTTGCCCGAAGGCGGCTTCTGCATCGCGATGGCCGAAAACCTGGTCGTCGACGGCCGCATGCTGCCGCTGGCCTGGGACCTGGGCCGCATGCTCGGCGAGTTGTTCGTGGCGCGCGAGGAGCGGCTGCTGTGCTACCCGCGCGACGCCGAGCCGTTGGCGCCGGGCGCCACCGACAGCGACCGCAGCCACGAATACGCGCTGGTGTTCCAGAAGATCCCCGAAACAGTCTGCCTCGACAGCACCCGCAGCGAACTCGAAGCCATGCGCGCGGCCGGTTTCGAGTACACGTTGTACGGCAGCTTCGCGCGCTGGCTCGAACACGGGCCGCAGGCCCTGCCGCGCCCGCCGGCCGACGCCGACCTGTGCCTGCCCGACGACGAGGACGAGCTCAACCGTCTGCTCTATTGGCTGCACGAACGCCATTACCAACTCACGCTGTGGGGCGAACCGCTACGGCCGCCGCTGCGGCTCGAACGGCTGGCGCAGCATTGGTATCTGCGTGCGCAACGCCGCGACCGCCTCGGCCGCCTGGTGCGCCTGGATCTGGGGCTGGCGAGCCAGCACATCGGCGATTGAGTTGGCTGCGGCCGCGCTGCTAGCCTGCCGCGTGAGTCGACCGATCAGACCTGCGAGGCGAGATCGAGATACCAGAACAAGGCGGTCTCGTGCCTGACCGCCGCATCGTGGCGGTAATGGAATCGGTCGAAGCCGCCGAGGACGAAGCCCTGGCGCGCGTAGAAACGGCAGGCGGCGACGTTGTGGTCCTGGGTTTCCAGCATCAGGCCCGGATAACCGCCCTCTCGCGCCCAGGCGATCGCGCGGTCCAGCAGCGCCGCGCCTGCGCCGCTGCGCCGGTGGCCCGCGTCGACGGCGATGTCGTCGATCATCGCGTAGCCGTTCCAGCTCGTCGATACCAACACGCGACCGATGACTTCGCCGCGCTCGATCGCGACGAAGGCGATGCGATCCTCGGTCGCGAGATAGTCGCGCAAGTCGTCATCGTCGGCTTCGTCGCGGTAACGCTTGCGGTACGGCGGCAGCGGCACGAGCTCGTAATCGATGACGCCATCGCGGGCGTGAAGACTCAAGCGCGAATCGACCAGGAAGCTGCCGTCGAGGCTCAGCGCAGCCTCGATACGCTCGGCGCACAAGCGCTCGACAAGCGCGCTCATCGTCGCAGGTCCAGCGCCAGTATGGCGTCGCCGTAGCTATTGCCGCCGACCTGGAAGCGGCGTTCGCCCACCTGTTCGAAGCCGCTGCGCGCATAAAAGGCCAGGGCTTTCGCATTGCCGGCATACACGCCGAGCAGCAAGCGGCGCGCACCGCGTGCGCGCGCTTCGGCGACCGCCTGCTGCATCAGCTCGCGGCCGACGCCGCCGCCGTGAAAACGCGAGAGCAGATAGATGCGCTTGAGTTCGAGGTCGCCCTCGCCCAGGTCGGGCAAGGGCAGCTTCGGCGGCGTCAGCAGCGCATAGCCGACCGGCGCGGCGCCCTCCGCGGTTTCGGCCAGCCACAGCGCCGCACCCGGGTCGATCAGCCAATCCGCATACACCGCGTGCGTGTGCTGCTGGCGGCAATGCTCGACGATGTCGCGGCCGTGCAGGATGCCGGCGAAGGTTTCCAGGAAGCTGGCGGCGCCGACCAGCGCGAGGGCGCCGGCGTCGTCGGCATCGGCGCGGCGGACGCGCGCGGCATCGCCAGCGGTATTCGATGTGGAGGTGGAGACGGTGTTCATGCGCATTCGATCACGGGCGGCGATGCGCTCAAGATCGCACACCGGCCGCGTCGCGCACATCGGCGAAAAGTCGCAGCCGCGCAGTAGTCGCCGCGCCACACATGCGAACGGCGGCCGCGGAGGATTGCGCAACCGCCGTTCGCTTCCGGGTCGGGTGACGCTTAGCCGGCGACCTGGATCACGACCTTGCCGAAGTGGGCGCCGCTTTCGAGGTGGGTGTAGGCCTCGCGGGCCTGGTCGAAAGCGAACACGCGGTCGACCACCGGCACGATGCGGTTGACGCCAACGAAGCGCGACAAGTCCTCGGCCATGCCGCGGCTGCCGACATAGATGCCGGACAGGCGCTTGGCACCGGTGATCAGCGCGAACGGGTCGAACTCGCCGGCGAAGCCGCTGACGCCCCCGATGACGGCGATGGTGCCGCCCATCGCCGCGGCATCGATCGAGCGCTGCAAGGTGCCCTTGCCGCCGACTTCGAGCACCGCGTCGACACCGCGGCCGCCGGTCAGCGCGCGCACTTCGTCCTGCCATTCCGGGGTGCTGCGGTAGTTGACCGTCGCATCGGCGCCGAGCGCCTTGGCGCGGACCAGCTTCTCATCGCTCGAGGAAGTGACGATGGCCTGCAGGCCGGCGGCCTTGGCCAGTTGCAGGCCCCAGATCGAGACGCCGCCGGTGCCGAGCAGCAACACGCTGGCGCCGGGCTGCAGCTTGGCTTCGACGAACAGCGCGTTCCAGGCGGTGACGCCGGCGCAGGTCAGGGTCGCGGCTTGGGCGTCGTCGAGATGCGCGGGCACCGCGAACAACGATTGCTCGGAGACCACGATCTCTTCGGCCAGCACGCCGTCGACGACCGCGCCGAAGGCATCGCGGGTGGCATGCGGCGTCGGCGCGCCCTGCAGCCAATACGGGAAGAAGCTGGTGGCGACGCGGTCGCCGACCTTCCACAGCGACGCCCCGGCGCCGACTTCGACGATTTCGCCGACCGCATCGGAGGCCGGCACGAACGGAGCGGCCGGGCCGCTCAGGTAACCGCCGTTGGCGATCATCAGGTCGCGGAAGTTCAGCGACACCGCGCGAACGCGAACCCGGACTTGGCCGGCCGTCAGCGGCGCGGATGCGCGTTCGAACTGCTCCAGGGCGCCGATGCCGGCGCCACTGTCGATGCGATAAGCCTTCATGTCTGTCTCTTGGTTGGGGGGAGGTGACCGCCGGCGGTCGGGAACCGCTGCCGGAACGATCGAGTGGCGCTACGATATCGCTTCCGGCACATCCGCAGTGCCTCTTCTTTATCCACATTCCGTAGCGCATCAGGAACCAATATGGCCGTCAACGACCGTTTGCTCGGCATCGTAGCCTTCGTCCAATCGGCCGAGGCCGGCAGCTTCGCGGTCTCGGCCGAACGCCTGGGCGTGACCCGCTCGGCGATCGGCAAACGCATCGCCCGGCTCGAACAGCAGCTCGGCGCGCGGCTGTTCAACCGCAGCACCCGCCGCCAGAGCCTCACCGACGACGGCCAGGCCTATTACGAACGTTGCGTCAAAGCCCTGGCCGAACTCGACGCCGCCGAAGCCGCGCTCGACAGCGGCCGGCGCGAACCGAGCGGGCGCCTGCGGGTCAGCGCGTCGGTGCAGTTCGGCCGCCGTTGCGTCGCGCCGGTGATGCTGGAACTGGCGCGGCGCCATCCGCGCCTGGACATCGACCTGTCTTTCAGCGACCGCGTCGTCGACCTGGTCGAGGACGGCTACGACCTGGCGATCCGCATCGGCCGTCTGCCCGACAGCTCGACCTTGGCGGCGCGTCAGTTGACCGAAGAACGGCTCGGCATCTGCGCCTCGCCCGAATATCTGGCGCGATGCGGACGGCCGCGCAACATCGACGAATTCGAAGGCCACCAGGCCGTGGTCTATGGCCGCAACGGCCACAACGTGGCCTGGCGCCTGCGCGACGACGACGGCGAAGTGCGCGAACCGCGCGTGCAGGCACGCCTGCGTTTCGACGACCTGGAAGCGATCGCCGACGCCGCGGTCGCCGGCGCCGGTCTGGCCCTGCTGCCGTGCTGGATGCTGTCGCGTTACGTACGCAACGGCGAACTGCAGATGGTGATGTACGCCGACCGGGTGATCGGCAGCCGCATCAACGCGGTCTGGCCGCATACGCATTACCTGCCGCTGCGCACGCGCGCGGCGATCGACTTGCTGGTGGAGCGCATCCCGCAGTTGGTGGCGTGGGACCCGGCCAACCCGGCGGTGGTGTGCGGTTAGGGACGTATGCGTCGTCGGAACGCACTGTTGATGGCCCGCCTGCTCTGTTTTGAGCGGAACGGCCAAGCCCCCCCTACCCCCCTTTTTCAAAGGGGGGAACAGCAAAGTCTGAGCCGGTCACTCACGCAGCCATTGCCCCCCAACAACCCGAGTGCTTCCCCCCTTTGAAAAAGGGGGCCAAGGGGGGATTTGCTGTTGCTGTTGCTGCTGCTGTCGCAGCCACCACCGCGACCAACCCACCACCTCCTACCGCTCCGGCCAATACCACGCCGGCGCATCCAGCATGCCCTGCCCGACCACACCGGTCTGGCTGAACTGTTTTTCCAGTTGGATGGTGTTGCAGCTCGTCTCCGCCTCCAGCGCAGCGATCAAACGCGAGGCGTGCGAGACCACCCAGACCTGGGTGCGTTTCGCGGCGCGCGCGATCAAACGCGCCAAGGCCGGCAACAAATCCGGATGCAGGCTGGTCTCGGGTTCGTTGAGCACCATCAACGGCGGCGGCCGCGGCGTATGCAGGGCGGCGATCCACAGCAGATAACGCAAGGTGCCGTCGGACAGTTCCGCCGCCGACAACGGCCGCAACAAGCCGTGCTGGGAGAACTCCAGCAAAAAACGCCCGCCATCGCCGAGCACGCCGACGCGCGCACCCGGGAACGCATCGGTCACCGCTTCGTTCAGCGCCTGCGGGTCGCCGATCTCGACAATCGTCTGCCAGGCCGCAGCCAGGTCGCGGCCGTCGTGGCTCAACACCGGCGTGCGCGTGCCCAACTGCGATTGCCGCGCGGGCGCTTGTGCATCGCTGCGGAAGTGATCGTAGAAACGCCAGCCGCGGATGGTCTCGCGCAGGCTCAAGACCTCGGGCGCGGTCTGCGGGTCGGCGATCTGGCCGAACAGGCTCTCGAACGGACTCAGGTGCTCGGCCGCGACACGCCAACCGCGACCGTCGCGTACCCGCGCCATCGCCCCGCGCCGGTCCACCAACACGCTGGCCGGGCGCAGAAACGGCCCGCCCCAGATCACCTCGCGCTTGATCTGCGGATCGTGGGCGAACAGGGAACGGCTCGGCACCGGCAGGCCGAGGTCGATCGCATAACCGTATTCGTCGCCGGCGAAACCGAGCCGCAGCGCCACCGGCTCGGTGCGCGCCGCGCCCTGCACCGGCACCTCGCCGCGTTTCATCCGCGGCGAGATCGTCTCCGGGCCGGCCCACAGGGTCGAGCCGAGACCGCCCTCGCGCGCCAGCGCCGGCACCACCCCGCCCTGGGCGGTTTCGGCCAGCAGGCGCAAGGCGCGGTAGAGGTTGGACTTGCCGCTGCCGTTGGCGCCGGTGACCAGGTTCAAACGGCCCATCGGCAGCACCAACTGACGCAGGGATCGGTAATTCGCGACGGCCAGGGTAGTCAACATGGGGCATGGGGCTCGAGGAAACGGTGCGGCGCAAGGCGCCCGCCCTTGTAGACCAGCCCGGTCTCGCCGGGCGCGACCGCCTGTCAAAGTCGACGGGTGGGTGACCTGAAGCGGACGGCGATCACGTTATCATTGGCGGGCGAGTCTCCACTCGGGCGCGATCCATCGCGGCCGACTTCGTCTGGGGCCCCGGCGACCTCCCGCTGCACACAGCGCAGGCCGGGTGACGAACGGACTCCGTCAGGCGTCGCGATCATCGTGTCGCGGCAAACAGGAAAGCAGTATTAAGGAAGAAACGATGAAGACGGCAAGCAGGGGAATTCAAGCAGTGGCATGCGTGATCGGGTTGGGCATGGCGCTGAGCGCCGCACCGACCTGGGCGCAGAGAAAGAGCGCGCAGGATCTGCGTGCGGAAAAAATGAACCAGATTCCGACCTGCTCGAAGAACCTGGGCGCGATCTCGGTGATCGAACCGGAAGACGCGGTCAACTGGTGGAGCGGCCAGCAGCTGCCCGCACCGAGCAAGCTGATCAAGGTGTTCGTGCAGAAGTCGCGTTGCTTCACCCTGGTCGACCGCGGTGCGGGCATGGACATGGCCATGCGCGAACGCGAACTCGCCTCCAGCGGCCAGTTGCGCAACAAGTCCAACATCGGCAAGGGCCAGGTGCGCGCCGCCGACTACGTGTTGGTGCCCGACCTGATCTCCAAGAACAGCAACGCCGGCGGCAACGCCATCGGCGGCCTGCTCGGCGGCTTGATCGGCGGCAAGGCCGGCGCCATCGCGGGCAACCTCAACTTCAGCAAGAAGACCGCCGACGTGGTCCTGACCGTGACCGACGTGCGTTCGTCCGAGCAAGTCGCGATGGCCGAAGGCAGCGCCAAGAAGACCGACATCGGCTTCGGCGCCGGCGGCGCGTTGTTCGGCAGCAGCGGCCTCGGCGGCGCCGGCGTGTCCGGTTATGCCAACACCGAAGTCGGCCAGGTCATCACCATGGCCTACCTGCAGGCCTACACCAACCTGGTGACCGAACTCGGCGGCCTGTCGGGCAACCCGTCGGCATCGAACTCGCAGCAGGCGGTCACCGTGGTCAAGGCCGCGCGCCTGTTCGCCAACGCCTCCGGCAGCGGCAAGGTCGTGCGTCCGCTCGACCCGGGCATGATGCTCTACCCCACCGGCACCAAGCAGGGTGCGATGTGGGAAGTCGAAGACGAACTCGGCAACAAGGGCTGGGTCTCTTCACTGGCGCTGGAACTGTCGAAGTAAGCCGCGATACGTTCGCGTGCGCGAAGGCCGCCGGGAAACCGGCGGCCTTTTTCGTTGACGCGTCACTCGCCGCACCGCAGCTCCGGATCGGCCCACTTTCTTTCGGCCGGACAATCGGCGATACATGCGGGCCGGTGCGCAACGGCATCGTCCACCGCGGGCCGGCCAGGCAACGCACCGTCATCAGGGAGGAACCATGCAGCTCGTCCGCCGTCTGTGTTCGTTATGTCTCGCCGTCAGCCTGTCCGCCTGCACCTGGCACGTGCGCGAAGACAACATCGTGATCCCGCGTGCGGCGCCCTCGGCCGACCTGGCCGCGTTGCGCGCCCAGCTTCCGTCCTATCGCATCGAGGAGAACCGCATCGCCGCCGCCGACGGGGCGCAGCTGTATTCGCTGCGCGCCCTGCGCGGCGATGCGGTCGCCACGGTGCTGTACTTCGGCGGCAACGGCTACACCGTGGCCAAGCATGCCGCGACCAGCGCCAAGGCTTATGCCGAGGCGCCGGTCAACTTCGTCCTGGTCGATCACCGCGGCTACGGCGCCAGCAGCGGCACCGCCTCGCTCGAAGCCCTGCTGGCCGACGCGACCACGGTCTACGACAGCCTGCGCCGGGATCCCGAACTGGGCGCGATGCCACTGATCGTGCACGGCCATTCGCTGGGCAGCTTCATGGCCGGTCAAGTCGCCGCGGCGCGCCAATTGGACGGGTTGATCCTGGAAAGCTCGGTGACCAGCTTCGAAGACTGGGGCGCGTACATGCGCTCTCGGCAGAAGCTGTGGGCGCGCATCCTGGTGCGACGCGTCGCGCCGGCGGGCGCCTTGGCCGGCCAGGGCAACCGCCACGTCGTCGCCGCCCTGGACGAGCCGGTGCTGTTCGTCGCCGGCGAGAACGACACCGCAACGCCGCCACGCTTCGCCGAAGCCTTGTACCGGGCGACGCCGCCGCCCGAAGACCGCAAGCGGTTGCTGATCGTTCCGGCGCGCGATCATACGAACGCCGCCGATTCGCCGGAGTTCCGCCGCGCGCTGGACGCATTCCTCACCGAGCAAGTCCATCCGCGCCCGGCCGGCTGACGCCTCATTCTTATCCCTGCAGGAACCACCATGACCGCTTCCGACCGCAATCTGCGCCTGGACTACATCGAATTCACCGTCGCCGACATCGCCGCGTCCAAGGCCTTCTACGGCGCGGCCTTCGGCTGGACCTTCACCGACTACGGCCCGGACTACTGCGAGTTCGACGACGGCCGCATGAAAGGCGGCTTCAACACCCACGGCGCGCCGCGCCCGGGCGGCGCCTTGATCGTGCTGTACGCCGACGACCTCGCGCAGGCGCAAGACCGGGTCGAAGCCGCCGGCGCCAAGGTCGTCGCCAGCCACGAATTCCCCGGCGGCCGCCGCTTCCACTTCATCGACCCGGACGGCTACGAACTGGCGGTGTGGTCGGACCGCTGAGCCCGGGCGACCGTCGCGGCTGGACAATCGCGAGCGCTTCAGCCGGCGCTCAGTCCGCCGCCCCGACCAGCCTCTATGCTCGGCACTTGGACCGCCGCTGAAGGAACAGTGCATGGCCTTGGATTTCCTGGGGGAATTCGTCCTCCGAGAGGTATTCGGAGCCGGCCTCGAGCTGGCATGGAAAGCGATGCGGACGGTGTCGTACTGGACCGGCTGGGTGCTGCTGTTTCCGATGTTGCGCACGCGGGCACCGAATCACCCCTTGTTCGCCTGGGCCGGCGGCCTGGTCTGGCTGGCCTTGATCGCCGCCTTCGCAGCGGCGTATTGGTATCTCCATCTCGGCACTTGATCGCGCAGGCATCGGCCTGCGCGATCTTCCGCCGATGGCCGCATTCGCCCGCTACACCTGCGCCGATTTCCAACGCCCGCGCGTGAACAGCCACAGGGTGAACACGCCGACCGAGGTCTCGGAGACGAACACGCCCCAGAACACGCCCAAGTGCTGCCAGTCCAGGGTGATCGCCAGCACGTAGGACAGCGGAATCTGGATCAGCCAGAAGAACACGACGTTGATCTTGGTCGGCGTCATCGTGTCGCCGGCGCCGTTGAAGGCCTGCACCGTCACCATCCACCAACCGTAAATGAAGAACGAGTAGGACAGGATGCGCAGCCATTCGGCGCCGATCGTGACGACCTGCGGATCGTCGGTGAAGAACGCGACCAACGGCCGCGGGAACAGGAAGAACAGCACCGACACCACGACCAGATAGGCCATGTTGTACCAGCCGATATGCCAGACCGAGGCCTCGGCGCGCTCCGGCTGGCCGGCGCCGAGGTTCTGGCCGACGAGGGTGGCGGCGGCATTGGACATGCCCCAGGCCGGCATCATCGTGAACATCATGATGCGGATGGCGATGGTCGCTCCGGCCACGGCCTCGCTGCCGATGCTGGCCAGGATGCGCATCAGGAAGATCCACGAGGTCATCGCCACGATCATCTGGCCGACGCCGCCGAGCGAGGTGCGCACGATGTTCCACAACATCGCGCCGCGCCATACGAACTGCGCCGCCGTGACCCGGATATGCTTGCCGCCGCGGAACAACACCCACAGTTGGAACAGCACGCCGATGCCGCGGCCGATGTTGGTGGCGATGGCCGCGCCCTCGATGCCGAGCGCCGGCACCGGCCCGAGGCCGAAGATCAGCAGCGGGCACAGCAGGATGTTGAGGCCGTTCGACAGCCACAGCACGCGCATCGCGATGGCCGCATCGCCGGCGCCGCGGAAGATCGCGTTGATCACGAACAACAGCATGATCACCGCGTTGCCACCGAGCATCCATTGGGTATAGCGATAGCCGTGCTCGATGCTCCAGGCGTCGGCGCCCATCAGCCGCAACAGGTCCTGGGCATAGAAGATGCCGGCCACCGACGGCGGCAACGACACCAGCACGGCGATGAAGATCGCCTGCACCGCGGTGATCGCCGCGTCCTCGCGCTTGCCCTCGCCGATGCGCCGCGCCACCACGGCGGTGACGGCCATCGCCAGGCCCATCGCCAGCGCATACAGAAGGAACAGATAACTCTCGGTCAGGCCCACCGTCGCCACCGCCGACGGCCCCAGCTTGGCGACGAAGAAAATGTCGACCACCGCGAAGGTCGATTCCAGCACCAGTTCCAGCACCATCGGCACCGCGAGCAGGAACACCGCGCGCCGCAAGGGGATCTTGGTGTAGTCCGCATCGGTGCCGCGGACGGCGTCGCGCAGGTCGCTCCAAAGCGTGTGCGGCGCGGGCTCGGCCAGGGCGGCTGTGGGTTCTTGACTCATCGCGTGCTCCTGTTGGGTCGCACCGACGGATGATAGGGCGAGCTGCCCGATGCGCCAGTGACAACAATACGACGAACGGCAGGACTACAGATCGACACAGCAGCAGGCTTCCCTCGCCGCCGCGCGATGCGCTACAACCTGAACCCGCGCGACGCCGCACCCGACCGCGTGCGCGACAATCCGATGCGGATGTCGATTCGCGCCCCTCGCGTTCGTCGGAGACAGTGAGGGCTTCACCTCGTTACGGAGATTACCCATGACCGGCACCGTCCGTTTGCACCGCGTGTTCACCGCCCCGCCCGAGCGCATCTACCGCGCTTTCCTCGATGCCGCCGCCTTGGCGAAATGGCTGCCGCCGGACGGCTTCACCTGCACCGTGCACGAGCTCGATGCGCGGGTCGGCGGCAAGTACCGCATGGCCTTCACCAATTTCTCCAGCGGCGGCAGCCACGCGTTCGGCGGCACCTATCTGGAACTGGTGCCGAACGAACGCATCGTCCACGACGACCGCTTCGACGACCCCAACCTGCCCGGCACCATGGTGACCACGATCACATTGCGCCCGGTGTCCTGCGGCACCGATGTGCAGGTCGTGCAGGAAGGCATCCCCGAGGTGATCCCCGCCGAGCAGTGTTACCTCGGCTGGCAGGAATCGCTGACTCTGTTGGAGCGGCTGGTCGAGCCGACGATTCCGGGTTGAGCCTCGTGCCGCCAACGAAAACGGCCCGCAAACCGGGCCGTTTTCTTCGAACCTGACCGACAAACCGATCAGAGCATCGGCAACTTCAGCCCACGTTCCTTCGCGCACTGCTGGGCGATCTCGTAGCCGGCATCGGCATGGCGCATGACGCCGGTGCCGGGGTCGTTCCACAGCACGCGGGCGATGCGTTGGTCGGCTTCCTTGCTGCCGTCGCAGACGATGACCACGCCGGAGTGCTGCGAATAGCCCATGCCGACGCCGCCGCCGTGATGCAGCGAGACCCAGGTCGCGCCGCCGGCGACGTTGAGCATGGCGTTGAGCAGGGGCCAATCGCTGACCGCGTCGCTGCCGTCGCGCATCGCCTCGGTCTCGCGGTTCGGCGAGGCCACCGAGCCGCTGTCGAGATGGTCGCGGCCGATCACCACCGGCGCCTTCAGCTCGCCGTTGCGCACCATCTCGTTGAAGGCCAGGCCGAGCTTGTCGCGCAGGCCCAGACCGACCCAGCAGATGCGCGCCGGCAGGCCCTGGAAGCTGATGCGCTCGCGCGCCATGTCGAGCCAGCGGTGCAGGTGCTCGTCGTCGGGAATCAATTCCTTGACCTTGGCGTCGGTCTTGTAGATGTCTTCGGGATCGCCGCTCAGCGCGACCCAGCGGAACGGGCCGACGCCGCGGCAGAACAGCGGCCGCACGTAGGCCGGCACGAAGCCGGGGAAATCGAAAGCGTTGCTGCAGCCTTCGTCCTGCGCCATCTGGCGGATGTTGTTGCCGTAGTCGAAGGTCGGAATGCCCTGCTGCTGGAACGCCAGCATCGCCTCGACGTGCACGCGCATCGACTTCTTGGCCGCGTCGCGCACGCCGTCGGGGTCGCTCTTCTGTTCGGCCAGCCAACGCTCGACTGTCCAGCCGATCGGCAGATAGCCGTGCACCGGATCGTGGGCGCTGGTCTGGTCGGTGACCGCGTCCGGGCGCACGCCGCGCCGCACCAGCTCGGGCAGGACTTCGGCGGCGTTGCCGAGCAAGGCGATCGACTTGGCTTCGCCGGCCGCGGTGTACTTGGCGATGCGCGCGAGCGCGTCGTCGAGGTCGCTCGCCTGCTCGTCGACGTAGCGCGTACGCAGGCGCATGTCGATGCTGCTCTGCTTGCATTCGATGTTGAGCGAACAGGCACCGGCCAGCGAGGCCGCCAGCGGCTGCGCGCCGCCCATGCCGCCGAGGCCTGCGGTGAGAATCCACTTGCCGACCAGGCTGCCGCCGTAGTGCTGGCGGCCCATCTCGACGAAGGTCTCGTAAGTACCCTGGACGATGCCCTGCGAGCCGATGTAGATCCAGCTGCCGGCGGTCATCTGGCCGTACATGATCAGGCCTTTCTTATCGAGCTCGTTGAAGTGCTCCCAGGTCGCCCAATGCGGCACCAAGTTGGAATTGGCCAACAGCACGCGCGGCGCGTCGGCATGGGTGCGGAAGATGCCGACCGGCTTGCCCGACTGGATCAGCAGGGTTTCGGTGTCCTCGAGTTCGCGCAGCGACTTGAGGATCGCATCGAAGGAGGGCCAATCGCGCGCGGCGCGGCCGATGCCGCCGTAGACCACCAGCTCGGCCGGGTTCTCGGCCACGTCCGGGTCCAGGTTGTTCTGGATCATGCGAAACGCGGCTTCGCTGAGCCAGGACTTGCAACTCTTCTCGCTGCCGCGCGGGGCGCGGACGACGCGGCTGGGATCGTTGCGGGTGGCTGCGGACATGGCGATTCCGATCGGCTGGGGAGACTGGAATTATCGCGCCGCACTCTCGGCCCCAGCCAGCGCCGCCACCGCCGCCAGCCGCCGGCAAGCGCCTATTTCGGTCCGATTTGTCGTATCGGCGGGAAAATGTATACGCTGTATACATGAGCACGCCCGCCACCGCCGAGCGCATCCTGCGCGCCGCCCGCGCCTTGTTCGAGCGCGGCGGCGTCGACGCGGTGACCATGCGCGCCGTCGCCACGGCGGTCGGCATCACGCCGATGGCGATCTATCGCCACTTCGCGAACCGCGAGGCCCTGCTCCAGCGCATCAGCGACGACAGCTTCCACGAGATCGCCCGTCACTGGAGTGCGCGCAACGACGGCAGCGACGTGATCGCGCGCCTGCTCGCGGTGCAACGCATCTACCTCGACTACGCCCTGGCCCATCCGCATCTGTTCGACCATGCGTTCTCGATGCGGCGCGAACATGCGCGGCGCTTCCCGGAAGATTTCCGTGCGCGCCGCTCGCCGACCTTGAACGTGGTCGCCGACGTGGTGCTCGAAGCGCAGCAGGCCGGCCGCTTGCGCGCGGGCGACGCCTGGGACATCGCCATGAGCTTGTGGGCGCATACCCATGGCTTGATCGCGCTGTATCGCGCCGGCCGCTTCAGCTACGACGAACGCGAGTTCCGCCGCTTCTACGAAGCCTCGCTGCAGCGGTTGCTCGACGGCATCGGCGCCTGACCGGCGCCTACGGAAAGGCGCCGTGCGAGCCCCGGCTTCGCGCACAAAAAAGCCCGGCACGAATGCCGGGCTTCAGGACGGCCCGGACTCTCGCCCGGACCGGAACCGATACGCGCCGGGCTCGCTCAGTACAGACGCGGATCGAGCTTGCGCAGCGCATCGCCGACGTCGACTTCGCCGGTGCGGTCGAGGTCGTCGCGGCTGTAGCTGCGGCCGGCGCCGGCGAGGCAGCCGTCCTTGTTGCGCGGCTGCAGGCGCGAGCCGGTGTGACGCAGGCAATTCGGATCGTGTTTGCGCTGTTCGGTCTTCGTCGCGAGCCGCGCATCGGCCCGGGCATCGACGTCGGCGACGGCGGGGACCGCAACCTTCGCGTCGACCTGGGCATCGACTTGCGCGGCGGTGGTTTGCGCGGACGCTGCGAACGCGAAAGCGCTCAGCAGCGCAGCGAACATCAAACGTTTCATGAGGTGCCTCCTGTGAACGGGCACGGGCTTCGATACGAGCTTCGATCAATGTGCCTAGCCACGATACGCCTCCGCCGCGGCGCCGGGACCCGCATCGGCACCGCCGTTTAGGCGCGTGTCAGCCTCGCGGACAGGCCTCGCGGCGGCCGTTCTGGAACGCCATCGCCTCGGCCTCGGTGGCCGGCCGTGGGGTCAGGCCGTCGTCGAACAGCACCCGCCATACCCCATCCTGGCCGCGGTGCCAAACCGACTGATAAGCACCGATCAAATAACGCGGCTCGGCGCCGGGTTCGAGCTTCTGGTACAGCGCCGGTCCGGTCGACCAGGCGACATCGCGCGCGCCGCCGATCGTGACCCGGGCCGGGTACCAGCGCAGGCGCAGGGCCTTGCCCTCGATCAGGCCGGCCCAGCGCTTGGCGATCTCGTCGCGGCCGCGGGTCGGTTGCGGGCTGCCCGAACCGAACGCGGCCTGCTCGTGCAAATGCGCGGCGAAGGCCTTGGCGTCGTGCCCGGCGATCGATGCGGCGAAACTGAGTTCGCGCGCCCACACCGCGCATTCCTCGTCGCTGAGCGGCGCCACCGGCAGCGGCTTCGGCGGCGTCTGCGCGGCGGCTGCCGTCGCGGTCAACGACAAGCTCAAGGACAGGGACAAGCGGGCGGCGCGGACGACAGGGCGCATGGCGGCGACTCGGTGGCGGGCTGGCTTCACTATCGGCCCGCCGCAGCCGACCCGCCAGCGACGGAAGTCATGCCGAGAAGCCGTGACGCAAGATCATGCTGAAAAACCATGCCGACCCCGGCCGCTCGCCGCTCGGTCGCCGGCGCCGCCGGCCTGACATCGGCCGGCAACCGGCTGCCGCTATGATGTCGCGATGCGTTCGATTCTTTCCGCAGCTGCGTCCGCCCTGCTCATCCTCGTCCTCGCCGCCTGCGCTGCGCCGACCCGCGTAGCCCCGCCGGCCGACACGCCTCTGCTGCTGATCTCGATCGACGGTTTCCGCGCGAGCTACTTCGAGCTCGGCCTGACCCCGAACATCGAACGCTTCGCTCGCGACGGCGTGCGCGCGCAATGGATGACCCCGTCGTATCCGTCGCTGACCTTCCCGAACCACTACACCCTGGTCACCGGCCTGCGTCCGGATCATCACGGCGTGGTCCACAACAGCATGAGCGACGAGTCGCTCGGGCGCTTCAAGATCTCCGACCGCGACGCCGTCGGCGAGATGCGCTGGTGGAACGGCGGCGAACCGATCTGGATCGGCGCTCAGAAAGCCGGCCTGCGCAGCGCCACCCTGTTCTGGCCCGGCAGCGAAGCGCCGATTCACGGCCTGCGCCCGGACCGCTGGCGCCCGTTCGACGCCGCCGTCGGCGAAAACGCCCGCGTCGACGAAGTGCTGGGCTGGCTCGGCGAGCCCGCTTCGACGCGCCCGCACGTGGCGACCCTGTACTTCGACGCCCTCGACCACGAAGGCCACGACCACGGCCCGGATTCGCCGCAAGTGCGCGAAGCCCTGAGCCGCATCGACGCCGCCATCGGCCGCCTGCTCGACGGTCTGGCCGCACGCAAGCAACTCGATCGCACCAACATCGTCCTGGTGTCCGACCACGGCATGGCCGAAGTCGCCCCCGGCCACCGCATCGCGGTCGAAGACATGGTCACCCCGGAACAAGCCGTGGTGACTTCGCTCGGCCAATCGATCGGCATCGTCCCGAACCGCGGTCACGAAGCCGAGGTCGAGCAACGCCTGCTCGGCCCGCATGTGTCCTACGACTGCTGGCGCAAGACCGAATTGCCGGCGCAGTGGCACTACGGCACTCACCCGCGGGTACCGCCGATCGTTTGCCAGATGCACGAAGGCTGGGATGC
The DNA here is from genome assembly GCF_052078695.1 of Lysobacter sp. CA196. NCBI lineage: Bacteria > Pseudomonadati > Pseudomonadota > Gammaproteobacteria > Lysobacterales > Lysobacteraceae > Lysobacter > Lysobacter sp. CA196. Next base: position 146,240 of record NZ_JBQJIN010000009.1, read on the forward strand.
GATCGAACGCGAAAAACTGCCCAAGGACGGACTCGGGCAAACGCGAGGCTCGCACGGTTTCGACCCCGCCCTGCCCTCGATGCGAGCGATCTTCGTCGCCCGCGGGCCCGCCTTCAAACCCGGCGCGACGATTCCGGCGATCGACAACGTCGACGTCTACCCGCTGCTGGCCCGCCTGATCGGCATCCCCGCTGCGCACAACGACGGCGACATCGAGCCCCTGCTACCGGCGTTGCGGGATCCCTGAGCGCGAGCGCGGCGCGGACCGACACGCAGCCGCAGCGCACCGAGCCGACAGCGCCTCTGCGGGGTCGCGGCTTACGCTGCTCCTACAACGGCGACAGACGGCAGCGCCGCGAGATCGAAGCCTCGCCGTCGCGGCTCGCGCCGCTCCTACCCCGAAGCCGAGCCTTCGACGGTTGCCGTTGCCGTGATTTGGATCTGTTTTTCCGCTTTGCTTGTCGCTTTGCTCTGCCGCTTTTCCGGTCAACTGAAGACCCGTAGGGCGGCCCGCATGGATGCGGGCCGTGCGTAAGCAGGCCATGGATGGCCTGTCTGGAGCATCCCTGCGTCGGCTTCGATCGTGCGGGCTTGTGCCCTTGCAGGGAAGGCCTTTTCTTTGGTTAGCTTTGACCGAAGGAACTCCCTGTGGGACTTTTGGGCCAGCAAAAGAAAGTAACCCGGCCGCGTCAGCGGACGGAAGCTCTGCTCTTGCTCGAAAGCTGCGCCGGAGGCCGCCAGGACGATGTCGCGACTTGCGTCGCTCCTACCCTAGAAGCGGCGACCACGACGCCTCAACCTCGCGGCACTCCCGGCTGGAGCCAGGGTAGGAGCGGCGCAAGCCGCGACATCGTTGTTGCGGTCTCGCTTCGGATCGACCTAGCAAGATCAGGATCAGGATCAAACGCTAAAAGCTTCCGCCACTAAAGCGGCGGGTTACTTTCTTTTGTCTAAAGCAACAAAAGAAAGGTAACCAAAGAAGTTGCTTCTCTTTGAGTCAAGGGCCCGCACGCTCGGTGCATCCGCGGGGCTTTTTCATACGGGACATCCCTGTCCCGATGAAAAACGGCCTGCATCCATGCAGGCCGCCCTCCGGGTCTTCGATGGCCTTCGCGAGTGCTCAGCTACGCACAGCAATAGCAACAGCCAAGGGCAGAACCAAGGCCAGAGCCAGAGCCAGAGCCAGAGCTAGAGCTAGAGCCAGCACGGCGGCATCGAACAACCGGCCGCATCAGCTTGAAGCCCCGCGGTCGCCGCTCGCGCCGCGCCTACCCCTCAAGCCACGCCAACTACCGATCAACCCCGCATACCGACCCCACAAGGCAAGAACACCCCCTCCAGTATTGATGTCCGAATCCGGCGAGTCCCGCCCCCTCGCCGGTGCTAGCCTTGCTCCATGGACGCCCCCATCACCCCCGCCCCAACCGCCTCGCTGCCGCATTGGCGGGTCTGCGAACAGGCTCGTTTCAGCCGCGATCCGCGCTTCGACGGCCTGTTCTTCACCGCGGTGACCAGCACCGGCATCTATTGCCGGCCGGTCTGCCCGGCGCCCGCAGCCAAGCGCGAGAACGTGGTCTATTACGGCCATGCCGCGGCCGCGGAAGCCGCCGGTTTCCGGCCCTGTCTGCGCTGCCGCCCGGAACTGTCGCCGGGCGAAGGCGCGTGGCGGCGCGGCGATGCCGCGGTGGCGCGCGCGCTCAAGCTGATCGACGAAGGCCTGCTGGCCGATCAACCGCTGGCGGCCCTGGCCGAACGCGTCGGCGTCGGCGAACGCCAGCTGCGGCGCTTGTTCGTCGAACGCCTCGGCGCACCGCCGATCGGCGTGCACGGCACGCGGCGGCTGTTGTTCGCCAAGCAACTGTTGACCGAAACCCGTCTGCCGATCACCGAGGTCGCGATGGCCGCCGGTTTCGGCAGCCTGCGCCGTTTCAACACCACCTTCCGCGAGGCCTACCGGATGGCGCCACGCGATCTGCGCCGGCGCCCCAACGAAAGCCCCGACGGCGACGGCGATTGCCTGACCCTGCGCCTGGGCTATCGCCCGCCCTACGATTTCGCGGCGATGCTCGACTTCCTGCGCGGCCGCGCCCTGCCCGGCGTCGAAACGGTCGATGCGCTCAGCTATAGCCGAGTGATCGGCCCGATCGATGCGCCCGGCTGGCTGCGCGTCAGCGCCTGGCCCGGCGGCGAGCATGCGCTGAAACTCGAACTGCGCGGGCCGAAACCGGCGCGCCTGCTCGAGATCACCAACCGCCTGCGCCGCATGTTCGATCTCGACGCCGATCCGAACGCGATCGCCGCGGCGCTGTCGGTCGATCCGCGCCTGAAGGTCTTGCTCGCGAAACGCCCGGGCCTGCGCCTGCCGAGCGGTTGGGACGGTTTCGAGATTTCGGTGCGCGCGATCCTCGGCCAACAAGTCAGCGTCGCCGCTGCACGCACTTTGGCGACGCGGCTCGCGCAGCGCTTCGGCGAGACCTTGCCCCAGCCCTTCGCCGCCGGCCTCGAACATCTGTTCCCGACGCCGGAAGCCCTGGCCGATGCCGACCTCACCCAGATCGGCCTGACCCGCGCCCGCGCCGATACCGTGCGCACGGTCGCGCGCGCGCTGCTCGACGGCCGGGTCGATTTCCGCGCCGAGCGCACTCTCGACGATTTCGTCGCGCGCTGGGTCGCCCTGCCCGGCATCGGCCCATGGACCGCGCACTACGTCGCGATGCGCGCGCTCGGCCACCCCGATGCGTTTCCGGCCGACGACCTGGTGCTGCAGAAAGCCGTGCCCGAAGACGGCGTGCGAATGACCGCGAAGGCACTCAACGCGCGCGCCGAAGCCTGGCGCCCGTGGCGGGCCTATGCGGTGATTCACGTCTGGCGCGACAGCATGCCGGTGCCGATCGGCAAAACCGCCGGCGACACCCCCCAGGCCGCTGCGGCACCCGCACGCGCCGCGAAGAAACCCCGGAAAGCCGCATGATTACGTTCCAACACATCGACAGCCCGGTCGGCCAGCTGCTGCTCGCCAGCGCCGACGACGGCCTGCGAGTGATCGAGTTCGAAGCGCCCTGGCATCCGGTCAAGCGCGGCGCGGATTGGCACGAGGGCGACAACGGCGTGCTGCTCGAAACGCGCAGGCAATTGGGCGAATACTTCGCCGGCACGCGCCAGGCGTTCGATCTGCCGCTGGCGCCGCACGGCACGCCGTTCCAGTTGCAGGTGTGGCGCACCTTGATGCAGATCCGCTGGGGCGAGACCTGGAGCTATGCGCAGATGGCCCGGCATATCGGCCAGCCGACCGCGACGCGCGCGGTCGGTGCGGCCAACGGCCGCAATCCGCTGCCGATCGTGCTGCCCTGCCATCGCGTGATCGGCTCCGACGGCAGCCTGACCGGTTTCGGCGGCGGCTTGCCGACCAAGGAATTCCTGCTCACCCTCGAAGGCGTGCTGCCGCGGCGGGTGCCGATCGACGACCTGTTCGCGCCGGCTTGAGCGCGAGTCGCGGCCGCGCGCGATAACTCACGCGCGGCGCGTCAATCCGCGAGCAAGGCCCGCAAAGTCCGTCCGTAACGCGCGGCAACCGCGTCGCGATCGCGATGGCGACCTTCGGCGACGAGCTGGCGACCGCCGACATGGACCTCGCGCACCAGGTTGCGGTTGCCGCTGAACAACCAACGGTCGATGTAGTCCTCGTCGGTCGCGCCGGCGAAAGCTGGGGCGTCGCTATCCAAGGTGAGGAAATCCCCGGCCAGGCTGATCGCATCAAAGCCGGTCGAACGCTCGGCGCTCGCGTCCACGCCGCGCAGCAAGGTCTCGCCGACGCTGGTCGAATGGGTGCCGACCGCGATGTTGCGGCGGCGCGTGATCAGGCGCTGGCCGTATTCGAGCCAGCGCAGTTCCTCGACCGGCGACACCGAGATATGCGAGTCCGACCCCACGCCCCAGGCGCCGCCGGCGTCGAGGTAATCGCGCAGCGGGAACAGGCCGTCGCCGAGATTGGCCTCGGTGGTGGTGCAGATCGCCACGGTCGCGCCGCTGTCGGCGATGCCCTGCACTTCGCCGGCATCGAGATGGGTCGCGTGCACCAGGGTCCAGCGTTCGTCGACGTCGGCATGATCGAGCAGCCAGCGCACCGGCCGCGCCTTGCGGATCGCCAGGCAATCCTCGACTTCGGCGACCTGCTCGGCGATGTGCACGTGCACGCGGCTGTCGTCCGGCAGCGCCGCCAGCACCTCGCGCATCGGCGCCGGCGGCACCGCGCGCAGGCTGTGCAGGCAGCAGCCGACTTTCAGCAGCTCATCGGACTCGGTACGCAAGCTGTCGAGCAAGCGCAGGTAGGCATCCACTTCATGGCCGAAACGGCGCTGGCGCTCGCCGAGCGGGCGTTCGTCGAACCCGCCGGTCATGTACAGCACCGGCAGCAGGGTCATGCGGATGCCGGTCTCGCGCGCGGCCTCGATCAGGGCGCGCGACATCGCCGCCGGGTCGGCATAGGGCCGGCCGTCGGGGGCGTGATGCAGGTAGTGGAACTCACAGACCGTGGTATAGCCGGCTTCGAGCATCTCCACATAGAGCTGGCTGGCGACCGCATGCAGCGACTCCGGGGTGAAGCGCCCGGCGAAGCGGTACATGGTCTCGCGCCAGGTCCAGAAGCTGTCCTTGGGGTCGCTCTGGCGCTCGGCCATGCCGGCCATCGCGCGCTGGAAGGCGTGCGAATGCAGGTTGGCGATGCCCGGCACGATGCGTTCGATGATGGTGTCGTCGCGGCGCCAGCCGGCGGGGGTCCAGAGAGCGGCTTGGTCTGAGGTCGTCATGCTTGCATTCTCGCCTGCGCGGGCGCGCGATGCGACCGTCGCGGCGCAGCGGCTGGAATCGGCCAAGTAGAACCGGCCGAGTAGAATCGCCCATGTAGAATCGGCCCATGAGCACCGCATCCCACCCCGCAGGCGGCGGCCGCTACGACGGCCTGATCGTCGGCGCCTCGCTGGCCACCCTCGACGCCGCCCAAGGCTACGGCGAGATCGCCGACGCCGCCCTGGCCTGGCGCGACGGCCGCATCGCCCATGTCGGGCCGCGCAGCGCGCTCGGCGCCGACCCGGCGAGCCTGGCGGCCACGGTGATCGAGGCCGACGGCTGGATCACCCCGGGCCTGGTCGACTGCCACACCCACCTGGTTTTCGCCGGCGACCGCGCGCGCGAGTTCGAGCAGCGCCTGCAGGGCGCGAGCTACGAAGAAATCGCCCGCGCCGGCGGCGGCATCGTCTCCAGCGTGCGCGCGACCCGCGCCGCCGACGAAGCCGAGTTGCTGCGCCAGTCGCTGCCGCGCGCCCGCGCCCTGCTCGCCGACGGCGCCACCACTGTGGAGATCAAGTCCGGCTACGGCCTGGACTTCGACAACGAACGCAAGATGCTGCGGGTCGCGCGCGCAGTCGGCGACGCCCTCGGCGTCGAAGTGCGCGCGACCTATCTGGCCGCGCATGCGCTGCCGCCGGAGTACGCCGGGCGCGCCGACGATTACATCGACGCGGTCTGCGCGTGGATGCCGCGTCTGCATGCCGAAGGCCTGATCGACGCGGTCGACGCGTTCTGCGAAGGCATCGGCTTCAGCCCCGAGCAGACCCGCCGCGTGTTCGAGGCCGCGCGCTCGCTCGGCCTGTCGGTCAAGCTGCACGCCGACCAGCTCAGCGATCTCGGCGGCGCCGCCCTGGCCGCGAGTTTCGATGGTTTGTCGGCCGATCATGTCGAACACGCCTCGCTCGACAGCGTGCGCGCGATGGCTGCGCACGGCACGGTCGCGGTGCTGCTGCCCGGCGCGTTTCATGTATTGCGCGAAACCAAGCTGCCGCCGCTGGACGCCTTCCGCGAACATGGCGTGGCGATGGCGGTGGCGACCGACTGCAACCCCGGCACCTCGCCCTTGCTGTCGATGCGCCAGGCCATGCAGCTGTCGTGCACGCATTTCCGCCTGACCCCGGAGGAAGCCTTGCGCGGCGCGACCGTGCATGCGGCGCGCGCACTCGGCCTGGCGGATCGCGGCGTGCTGCGGGTCGGCGCGCGCGCCGATTTCGTGCAATGGCGCATCGGCCATCCCTCGGAGCTGTGCTACTGGCTCGACGGCGATCTGGCGCAGCGGGTGTTCGCGGGTGGGCGATTGTTGGTCGATACGGTCGGCTAGGCTCGGCGCGATCGTTTTCGCCTGAACCCTTCGACGCAACGATCCGACAGAGAACGGTCGCGGCTTGCGCCGCCCCTACCCTTGCAAGCAGCGCTCTAGGTAAGCCCAATCAGGCACTGACGACTTGCGCATACGCTGCGCCGCCGCAAGGCAGCCGCGGCGCGCTGTTGTACGCTGGCGGCCCGATGCGGCGCCGCGCCGCCTTCGCTGTCAACCTGGAGGTACCGTGCGAACCGTTCTCGCTCTTGCCCTGCTGCTGTCGTCGCCGTTCGCGCTCGCCGACCAGCCCCTCAGCGCGGGCCAGCGCTTCGCCCAGGACGCGATCATCGTCGACACTCACATCGACGCGCCGAGCGGACTGCTGCGTCGCTGGAACGACCTCGGCGTCGATACGCCCAAGGTCGAGTTCGATTACCCGCGCGCACGCCAGGGCGGGCTCGATGTCGCCTTCATGTCGATCTATACCTCGCCCGGCGAAGACGTCGCCGGCACCGCGCAGCAGACCGCGCACACCCAGATCGACGCGGTCGAGGCGATGATCGGCCGCCATCCGGACAAGTTCGCCCTGCTGCGTTCGCCGGCCGACCTGGAACGCCTGCACGAACGCGGCCAGCGCGTGCTGCTCGCGCTCGGCATGGAGAACGGCGCGCCGATCGGCGACGACCTCGCCCAGCTCGCGCGCTTCCACGGCCGCGGCGTGCGCTACATCACCCTCGCCCATGGCCAGGACAACCGCATCAGCGATTCGTCCTACGACAAGCACCATAAGTGGAAAGGCCTGAGCCCGTTCGGCGAGAAAGTCGTCGACGAAATGAACCGGCTCGGCATCATGGTCGACGTTTCGCATCTGTCCGACGACGCCGTGCTTGGCGTGCTCGCGCGCAGCAAGGCGCCGGTGATCGCGAGCCATTCCGGTCTGCGCCATTTCACTCCTGGCTTCGAGCGCAACCTCAGCGACGAGCTCGCCAAGGCGGTCGCGGCGAAGGGCGGCGTGGTCCAGATCGTGTTCGGCAACGCCTTCGTCGACCCGGCCTCGGCCGCCGACACCCAGGGCTATTTCGACGCCAACGCCAAGTTCGAAAAGGAACAGGCCGCCGCACGCGCACGCGGCGAAACCGTGCAGACGCAGGAATCCTTCGACCATGCCTGGGAGACATCGCATCCGCCGCGCGCGGTCAAGATCGATGCGGTGCTGAACCAGATCGACTACGGCATCAAATTGCTCGGCGCCGATCATGTCGGCATCGGTTCGGACTTCGACGGCGTCAGCGGCGCCCTGCCGGAAGGGCTGAAGTCGGTCGCGGATTATCCGAATCTGATCGAAGGCCTGAAGGCGCGCGGCCACTCCGACGAAACCATACGCAAGGTGCTCGGCGGCAATCTGCTGCGGGTGTGGAGCGCGGTCGAGAAGCTGGCGCAGAAGTCGTAAGGCGGCCGGGTTGTGCATGCAGGACGGTCGCGGCTTGCGCCGCTCGTACTCTTGCAAAGCCGCAACGAAGAAGCCCGGCTTGCGCCGGGCTTCCGCTATCGCAGGTACGCAACCGCTTAGAAGCTGGCGCGGACACCCAGGTTGAACTGGCTGACCTTGTCGCCGAATTCGGCTTCGCCGACGATGCCCCAGGTCTCGTTGAACTTGACCAGTGCGCCGATCGTGCCGCTGAACTCGCTTTCGTAGACGTCGCCGTCGGTGTAGTTGGCCTTGACCCAGCCTTCGAAGTTCGCCGCCAGATCGCCGCGCAGACCGAGCGAAGCGCGGAAGTCGTCGCCTTCGCCGGCTTCTTCGTCTTCGACGTCGACTTCGGTGCGCAGGTAGCTCAGCTCGCCGGTCCAGTCGACGCGGTCGGACAGGGTGTGGTGGTAACCCAGGCCGACGTGGTACTGCTTGGCGTCGAAATCGGCTTCGCCGAGACGGGTGCCGAGGTAGCTGACGTCGATCTCGTCGCTGCCCTGGCGGTAGCCGCCGAACAGGTGCATCGCGTCGCTGACCGCGACCGAGCCGGCGATGTAGCCGCCTGCAGCCTTCGGGTCCTGGATGCTGATGTCTTCATCGATGCTCGGCAGTTCGAACTTCTGCACCGAGTAACCGCCTTCGACGTAGTTGTAGCTCAGGCCGTCCGCAGCGGCGGCCGCAGTCGAGGCCATGGCCAGCGCAAGCGCCAGCGCGAGTTGCTTCTTCATAAATCCCCTTGATCCTTCGAAATGTGATGACCGTTCCCTTCCTCGGGAACGCGCGCATCTTAATGAAAAAATTACACCTTGTCTGTGTGTACCCAAGGGCATAGGCACGGCCCGGAAAACTCCGCCGCGACGAGCTTCCACAGCGGCGCCACGCCGAGTGCGCAGGCCCGAAAACAGACAAAAAAAAGCCCCGCGATGCGGGGCTTTTCGTCCAGCGTCGGCGTTGCGGCCGGCTTATTCCTTGGCAGCGGTCTTCTTGGCCACGACCTTCTTGGCCGGTGCCTTGGTCGCGCTCTTGACGGCGGTCTTCTTCGCTGCCGGCGCGGCGGCGGTGCCGGTCGCCTTGCTCACGGCCTTGCGGGCATTGCCGTAGCTGGAGTTGTAGCGCTTGCCCTTGGCGGTCTTGCGGTCGCCTTTACCCATGGTCGTGCTCCTAATTAAGACGTTCTACAGTTGAATCGAATGGTGGTCCGCGCAGGCTGCAGGCGATTTCGCCGGGGGCCGAGGCCCGGTGTCCGGCGCTGCGCGGCCGCGCGCGAGGCTGCGAAGCCTAGCACAAGCGTCGATCCGAGGCGTTCGCACCCGCTCTCGCGGGCGCTCAGTGGGCGCAGCTGGCGTCGTGGACGTGGCTGTGGTTCAGGCGCAGGTTGGCCAGATGGGCCAGGCCGACCAAGGTGCCGCCGAAGGTCATGGCGATGGCGTGCGGCAGAGTCGAGCCGTGCAGCGGCGGGTACAGCACGCCGATCCACAGCACGCTCAGGCCCGGAACCAACAGCGACAGCGCGCGCACGGCGTGGTGGCGGCGATAGCCGGAGATCAGGCTGGCCGTGCCGAGCATGCTGGCGAAGATGACGAAGGCCAGTTCGAAGCCGTCGTCGAACCAACCGGCAAAGCCCAGCGAGGGCAGCACCGCGATCAGCAGCGGCAGCGCTGCGCAATGAATGGCGCAGGCCAGCGAGCCGAAGGCGCCGATCCGGTCGATTAAGCCGCGTAGCAATGAAGACATGGGGGGATGACTTCTGGGATGGTTGTCAATTGGTAAACGTTACTTTATAACATTTCACCATCCCCCGCCAGTTCATCGTCAGCCGGTTCATCATGCCCAAGCCCATCCGTTCATTCCTCGGCGCACGTCGCAGCGCGCTCACTCTCGCCCTGACCCTGGCCCTGCCGGCCGTATTGGCCACGGCCCAGGCTGGTGCCCAGGAGCCGCCCGCCGGCACCGCCAGCGACACCCGCCACGACAAGGCTACCAGCCTCGACGCCGTCGTCGTCACGGCCACCCCATTGCAGTCCAGCGCCGAGGAACTGGCCCAGCCGGTCGAGGTGCTGGCCGGCGAAAAGCTCGACGAAGCGCGCGGCGCCACCCTCGGCGAGACCATCGGCAAGCTGCCCGGCGTGCAGAGCTCAAACTTCGGCGCCGGCGTCGGCCGCCCGATCATTCGCGGTTTGGAAGGCCCGCGCGTCGGCGTGCTGACCGGCGGCCTCGCCAGCCAGGACGTGTCCACCGTCAGCCAGGACCATAACGTCACCGTCGAGCCCTTCCTCGCCGACCAGATCGAAGTGCTCAAGGGCCCGGCCACCCTGCTCTACGGCAGCGGCGCGATCGGCGGCGTGGTCAACGTGGTCGACGGCCGCATCGCCGAGCGCCCGCTCGACGAGACCGTGTCCGGCCGCGCCGAAATCCGCCACGACACCGTCAACGACGGCGTCACCGGCATGGCCCGCGTCGATGCGATGGGCGCCGACGGCGCGCTGGTGCTGCATGCCGACGGCGTGTACCGCAACAACAAAGACTACGAGACCCCGCTCGGCCGCCAGCGCAACAGCTTCGTCGACACCAAGACCGGCGCACTCGGCGCCTCGCTGGTCGGCGACCTGGGCTTCCTCGGCTTCTCCGCCGCACGTTACGAAGACCGCTACGGCAATCCCGGCGAACCCGGCGACGCGCTCGAAGGCGAAGCGCCGGTGCACATCGACATGAAGCAGAACCGCTTCGAGCTGAAAGGCGGCGTCAACCAGGCCTTCGGCATCTTCAGCGGCCTGCGCGCGAGCGTGGCCAACACCGAATACGAACACATCGAATTCGAAGGCGACGAAGTCGGCACCCGCTTCCTCAGCGATGCCACCGAAGGCCGTCTCGAACTGACCCATAAGCCGTTCGCCGGCTGGGTCGGCGCGGTCGGCGTGCAGGGCTACGAGCGCAAGTTCCAGGCGATCGGCGAAGAGGCCTTCGTGCCGAAGACCAAGACCCGCGCCGCCGGCCTGTTCGTCACCGAGCAGCGCACCTGGGACCCGCTGCAGCTGGAACTCGGCGCGCGCGTGGACAAGATCGAAAGCTCGCCGTTCGGCGCGGCCAAGCGCGATTTCACCCCGGTCAGCCTGTCCGCCGGCGCGCTGTGGAAATTCAGCGACGCCTGGCGCCTGAGCCTCAACCTCGACCGCGCCGAACGCGCGCCGGCCGAGGAGGAATTGTTCGCCCACGGCCTGCACGCGGCGACCGCGTCGTTCGAGATCGGCGACGCCGATCTGCGCAAGGAGCGCGCCAACCAGGTCGAGCTCGGCGTGCACTACCACGGCGCGAAATTCGAGGCCAAGCTCGCCGCCTATCAGACCCGTTTCGACGGTTTCATCTATCTGCTCGACACCGGCGAGATCGAGGACGACAGCCCGGTGCGCCAGTGGAGCCAGGCCGACGCCAAGTTCACCGGTTTCGAGGGCGAGGCGATCGCGCATCTGTTCGACGGCGACGCCGGCAAGTTCGATGTGCGCGTGTTCGGCGACAGCGTGCGCGCCAAGCTCGACAACGGCGGCAACCTGCCGCGCATCGCGCCCGGCCGGGTCGGCGGCGAGCTGCGTTGGGACGCCGATTCCTGGCGCGCTTCGCTTGGTGCGACGCGTTACATGAAGCAGGACAAGGTTGCCGCCAACGAAACCGCGACCGATGGCTACACCTTGGTCGACGCCCACCTGGCCTACCACTGGGACGCCGGCAATCTGGGTTACGAGGTGTTCCTCAACGGCAGCAACCTGACCGACCAGGAAGCGCGCGTGCACACCTCCTTCCTCAAGGACACGGTGGTCCTGCCGGGCCGCGGCGTCGATTTCGGCGTGCGGGTGTTCTTCTGATGGCACTTTGTCCAATGGGCGCCACCTGACTTCGGGGTTCGCAACGATCTCTTTCCAAGTCGTGACCTGACGCTTCCCCGTGGCCCAGACGCCGACCTCGTGTCGGCGTTTGCGGTGACGACGCAATTAGGTGTATATACACCCAATGAGCGCCCGAACCGAATCTGCCCCCACCCCCACCCCCACCCCCACCCCCACCCCCACCCCCACCCCCACCCCGACGCCGACGCCGACGCCGACGCCGACCCAGAGCGTCTGCACCTGTTTCCGCATGCGCAAACTCGCGCGGCTGATGAGCCAGCGCTACGACCAGGCTCTGGCGCCGGCCGGGATCAACCTCAACCAGTACTCGATCCTGCGCCGCACCGGCGGCCAGGGCCGCCCGCTCGGTGAGATCGCACGCGAACTCGGCATGGACCGCAGCACCCTGAGCCGCGACCTCAAGCCGCTGGTGCAGGCGAACTGGATCGAGACCGTGGCCGGCGTGGATGCGCGCCAACGCCGCCTGCGCATCACCGCCGAAGGCCAGCGCGTGATCGAACGCGCACAACCGCTATGGCGACAGGCGCAGGACGCCATCGACCGTGGGCTCGGCGCCGAAGGCATCGCCGCCCTGCACACGCAATTGGACCGCGCGATCGCACAGTTGCAGGACGACGGGCCATGAGCGCGCCGATGCGCACGATCCGCTCCGGGTTCCTTGCCTCGTTCCGGCGAAAGCGCATTGCGTCCTGCATCGGCGGAACCGAATGCTCGAAGCCTTTCATGCAAAAACGCTCGAGGTCTCTGGATTCCCGCCTTCGCGGGAATGACGAGAGCAGCAGACCAGCGTCGATCCTCACCGACGCGCATTCGAGCCTCGCAGCATCGACAGAGGGATCGGGCAAATACTGCGAGTTACTTACCGTTCGCCACTCCGCGAGAGCCGGCGCTTCGCTTCAGCGAAGTTGCCCTGCGCGGGAGTCGCCGCAAACAGCCGCGCGACTGCATTCGCCGGAAACGCACTGAAGTTCCTCGTTCCTGAAGTTCCTCGCTCGCGAACACCACGCTCGCCCAACCCCTCCCCGCAGTTTCCTCTGCCGCCGAGAATCCCATGAGCACGACGTCCTCTCCGCCCACGATCAAACCCGCGTCCTATTGGCCGCTGCTGCTCGCCGCCACCGCGATGCTGATGATCACCATGGGCATCCGCCAGTCGCAGGGCTTGTTCGTCAAACCGATCGGCCAGAGCACCGGGCTCGGCATCGCCGAGATCAGTTTCGCCCTGGCGATCGGTCAATTCGTCTGGGGCGCGGTGCAACCGGTGTTCGGCGCGCTGGCCGATCAACGTGGGCCGGGGCGCGTGTTGGTGTTCGGCGGCGTGTTGTTGATCGCCGGCATGGGGCTGACGCCGTTCGTGTCGTCGCAATGGGGCTTGATGGTGACGCTCGGCCTGCTCGGTGCGGCCGGCGCCGGCGCCGGCAGTTTCTCGATCCTGATCGGCGCCACCGCGCAGCGCTTGCCGGCGGAAAAGCGCTCGATGGCGGCCGGGTTCATCAACGCCGGCGGCTCGCTCGGCCAGTTCGTGTTCGCGCCGCTGGTGCAGGCGGTGATCGCCGCCTCAGGCTGGATGATGGCGATGTGGACGCTCGCCGTCGCCGCCATCGCGACCCTGCCGCTGGCCTGGCCGTTGCGGCGTCGCACGCCGCCAGTTGCTGCGCACGGCGCCGTCGCCGCTGCAGCGCCGGTCGAGATCGGCTTGCGCGCGCAATTGCGCATCGCCTTGCGCGACCCGAGTTATTGGATGCTGCATTTGGGCTTCTTCACCTGCGGCTTCCACATCGCCTTCCTGGTCACCCACCTGCCCGGCGAAATCGCCTTGTGCGGTTTGTCGGATAACGTCTCGGCGGTGTCGCTGGCCCTGATCGGCTTGTTCAACATCGCCGGCAGCCTCGCCGCCGGTTGGCTCGGCCAGCGCTATCGCATGAAGCACCTGCTCGCCCTGATGTACGCCGGCCGCGCGGCGATGATCGCGATCTATCTGCTGTCGCCGCCGACGCCGTTGACCTTCTACTTGTTCGCCGCCGGCCTGGGTTTGACCTGGCTGGCGACGGTGCCGCCGACCGCAGGCCTGGTCGGCAAACTGTTCGGGCCGCGCTACTTGGGCACCTTGTTCGGCCTGACCTTGTTCTCGCACCAGATCGGCGGCTTCTTCGGCGCCTGGTTCGGCGGTATCGCGATGGCGAAGTTCGGCGACTACACCTGGATGTGGTACGCCGACATCGTGCTGGCCTTGCTGGCCGCGCTGGCGAACCTGCCGATCCGCGAAGCGAAACCGGTCATGACGGGCTTGGTGCCGGCGAAGGCTTGAGTTGCGGCGTAGACCACGGCTCACGCCCCGACGCATCTACCTAGCAGTTCCCCCCTTTGAAAAAGGGGGGTTAGGGGGGATTTGCTTTCGCTTCGCAAATCATCGCGACGTGAAGCCAAATCCCCCGCGCCAGCCAGCCTCACCCGACTTCAAGCAACGCAAGGCGCAGCCCCTTCTGCAAAGGGGGCGACTTCGAGCGGCCCTATATCCGAAGGTGCGGATCATCAGAAGCTTGCGCATCATCGAGATGCGTGACTTCCCCCCCCTTTGAAAAAGGGGGGTTAGGGGGGGATTTGCTTTTGCTTCGCAGATCATCGCGATCTGAAGCCAAATCCCCCGCGCCAGCCAGCCTCGCCCGACTTCAAACAACGTAAGGCGCAGCCCCCTTCTGCAAAGGGGGCGAATTTTCAAAGGGGCGCTTTTCGCGGTGACGGCTCAGAGGGAGGAACTCGCGCGGCTACGCGGTTCCGAATCCCGAATCCCGAGTCCCGAGTCCCGAGTCCCGAGTCCCGAGTCCCCAATCAGCTTAGACCTTGGCGGCGACGCAGTCGGCGCACATGCCGTGCACTTCCAGGGTCTGCGCCTGCGGCACGAAACCGAGCGCCCGGGCGCGGCCTTCGAGCAGGTCGACGATGCGTTCGTCTTCCAGCTCGGTCGCCGACTGGCAGCTGTCGCAGATCAGGAACGGCACCGCGTGTTGAGCGCCGCCCGGGTGATGGCAGCCGACATAGGCGTTGATCGAGGCGAGCTTGTGGATGAAGCCGTGCTCGAGCAGGAAATCCAGGGCGCGGTAGATCGTCGGCGGCGCGGCGGCGTCGTGGGTGGCCTTCATCTGGTCGAGCAGATCGTAGGCCTTCATCGGCTTGCCGGCGTCGGCGATCAGGCGCAGGGCATGGGCGCGGATCGGAGTCAGCCGCAAGCCGCGCTGTTCGCAGGCCCGCTCCACCTCCTGCACGAAGGCGTTGCCGTCGTGGACGTGGTGCTGGGGATCGGTACAGGCGTGGCTGGTGCTCATGGCGGACTCCATTATCGCGGCGCGATGCTTCCTACGCAGGGAGTTTAGTGAGGGCGGCGTCGATGCGTTGCAAGGCCTGGGCCTGGCCGGCCAGGTACACCGTATGCGAGATGTCCGGGCTGACCTGGGTGCCGGTGATGGCCACCCGCAGCGGCTGGGCGACCTTGCCCATGCCGATGGCCAGCGCTTCGGCGGTCTCGTGCAGGGCCGCCGACACGGTCTCGGTGGTCCAGGCGCTGAGCTGGCCCAGGCGGGCACGGGCCTCAGCCAAGGGCGCGCGCGCATTCGCGGTCAGGTGCTTGGCGACCGCCGCATCGTCGTACTCGGTCAGCGGCCGGTACCAGACCGAGGCGCGCTCGGCCATGTCCTTGAGGGTCTGGACGCGGTCGCGCAAGGCGATCACCACGTCGGCCGGAGCCGGGCCGCTGGCCAGGTCGTAGCCGTTGTGGAGCAGATGCCATTCCAGGTGCTGGCCGACCGCGACCGGATCGTCGCTCTTGAGGTACTGCTGGTTGAGCCAGCCGAGCTTGGCCGAGTCCAGGCGCGAGGCCTTGGAGTTGACGTCCTTGAGCTCGAACAAGCGGGTCATCTCCTCGATCGAGAAGATTTCCTGGTCGCCGTGCGACCAGCCCAGGCGGACCAGGTAGTTCAGCAGCGCGTGCGGCAGATAACCGGCGTCGCGGTACTGCATGACGTCGGCCGCGCCGGTGCGCTTGGACAGCTTGTTGCCCTCTTCGTCGAGGATCATCGGCAGATGCGAGAAATGCGGCACCGGCGCGCCCAGCGCCTGATAGATGTTGATCTGGCGCGGGGTGTTGTTGACGTGGTCGTCGCCGCGCACGACATCGCTGATGCGCATGTCGAGGTCGTCGACGACGACGGCGAAGTTGTAGGTCGGGTAGCCGTCGGCGCGGAAGATCACCAGGTCGTCGAGTTCGTTGTTGGCGATCTCGATGCGGCCCTTGACCTTGTCCTCGAACACGACGGTGCCGTCGAGCGGGTTCTTGAAGCGGATCACCCGGTTCGGGTCGTCCCGGTAAGGCTCGTTGCGGTCGCGATAGGCGCCGCTGTAACGCGGCTTCTCCTTCGCCGCCATCGCCGCGTCGCGCGCCGCGGCCAACTCTTCCTTGGTCTCGTAGGCGTAATAAGCCGTGCCGGCCGCGACCATCTGCTCGGCGACCTCCTGGTAACGCGGCAGACGATGGGTCTGGTAGACCGGGCCTTCGTCGTAGTCCAGGCCCAGCCATTGCATCGCCTCCAGGATCGCGTCGATCGCGGCCTGGGTGCTGCGCTCCTGGTCGGTGTCCTCGATGCGCAGGATGAACTGACCGCCCGCGCGGCGCGCCTCCAGCCAGCAGTACAGCGCGGTGCGCGCGCCGCCGATGTGCAGGTAACCGGTGGGACTGGGGGCGAAACGGGTGCGGCAGGTCATGCGGGGCTCGGTGAATCCAGGGAGACCGGGGATTTTAACGGAGCCGGGGCGCAGGCGTCGGGAAAAGCCGCGAACCGGCGCCCGTGCAGGGGTTCGAACCGATTACGAGCCAGGCTCCGGCACCTGCCGCAGCCGCCGGTCCCGTCGTCCCGACGAAAGCCGGAACCGATCCCGAGCTCGCCCCGGCTCGCTCATCCCTCGGCCGGCCGACGGAGCGCCGTCCATCGCCCACCACGCGCCCTTAACCGGCGTGGCTAAACTAAGCCCATGACGACCCTCTTCATCTCCGACCTCCATCTCGACGCCGAGCGTCCGCAGATCACCGAACTGTTCGGCCGCTTCGTCCGCGACGAAGCCCGCGGCGCCGAGGCCTTGTACATCCTCGGCGACCTGTTCGAAGCCTGGGTCGGCGACGACGACCCGTCCGAGACCGGCGCCTACGTCGCGCGCGAGCTCAAGACCCTGTCCGACAGCGGCGTGCCGGTGTATTTCATCCGCGGCAATCGCGATTTCCTGCTCGGTCAGGACTATGCGCGGCGCGCCGGCATGAGCGTGCTGCCCGACCCCGCGGTGGTGCCGCTGTACGGCCACCCGACCCTGATCGGCCACGGCGACCTGCTGTGCACCGACGACCTCGCCTATCAGCAGTTCCGCGCCCAGACCCGGCACCCGGCCTGGCAGGCGCAGTTCCTGTCGCAGCCGCTCGCCGCACGCCTGGCCTTCGCGCAACAGGCGCGCGCCGCGAGCAAGGCGCATCAGGCCGGTCTGCGCGACGAGGGCCGCATGGAAACCATCACCGACGTGTCGCCGGCCACGGTGGCCGACACCTTCGCGCGCTACGGCATCGACCGCATGATCCACGGCCACACCCATCGCCCGGCCGTGCACGAGTTGGACGTCGCTGGACACGCCTGCCGGCGCATCGTGCTCGGCGATTGGTACGAGCAAGGCTCGGTGCTGCGCGTCGACCGCGACGGCGCCCGCCTGCAGGCGCTGGACTGAGCGAGCCGCCTACGGCTCCGTCGCAGAAACGAAAACGCCCGGACGCGAAGTCCGGGCGCTCGCATGAGACGGTTGGATCGAGCCCGATCCAAGCGCCCCGCCGCATCGGGACCGATGCGACTTAGAACCTTACCTCGGCGGTCAGGAAGGCCTGGCGCGGCGCACCCGACTGCACGGTGTAGTTGAGGCCGCGCGGGTCGGAAGCGACGAAACCGTTGGTGCCGAGGCTGCCGAAGTACTGCTTGTCGAAGGCGTTGGTCAGGTTCAACTGCAGCTTGAACGCGTCGGCCCAGGACAGCTCCTTCCACTCGTAAGACGCCGAGGCGTCGACCACCCAGAAACCCGAGACCGAGGAATCGTTGAGGTAGGTCAGGTAGCGCTTGTCGGTGTACTTGGCGCCGAGCTGCAGCGACAGGCCGTCGCGTTCCCAGCGCACTTCGGTGGCGTACAGGCGCTTGGGCGCATCGACGACCTGCTTGCCCTTGGTGCGGACCAGAGTGGTGCCGTCGAGATAATCCGACTCGTACTGCGAATCGTTGAAGGCCAGCGAGTGGTACCAGCTGAAGCCGGCGAACGGCTTCCACACCACGGTCACTTCGGCGCCGCGGCTTTCCACGTCGCCGACGTTGGCGAAGCTCGACGCGCAGCCGACGATACCGGCGCAACGCGCGATGGCGAGCAGACGGTTCTCGAAGTCGACCCGGTACACCGCCAGCGAAGCCTCGAACTGCTCGCGACTGGTGCGCAGGCCCGCTTCCAGAGTCTTGGAGCTTTCCGGTTCCAGCGAGGCGACGGCGGCATTGAACGCGGCCTGCGAGGTCGAATGCGGGCCGTTGACGCCGGTGCGGAAGGCCGACAGGTTTTCGCTGTAGGAGCCGAAGATTTCCTCGTGCTCGCTCAACTGCCAGCGCGCGCCGAGCTGCGGCAGGAAGTTGTCTTCCGAAACCAGCTTGCCGCTCGCGCGGCTGGCGCCGCCGATCAGGGTCTTGCCGTCGGTTTCCACGCGCAGGCCCTTGAAGCCGGCATCTATCGCCAGGCGGCCGCCGATCAACTCCATGTGGTCCATCACATAGAACTGGCGGGTATCGGTATCGAAGCGCTGGCGGAACACGCGCGCGCTCGGGTTGCGGTAGAAGAAGATCTCGTTCGGCGCTTCGTTGCGCTGCAGGTCGTAGAAGTTGCGCTGCACGCCGTGGGCGTTCTTCTCCAGCCATAGGCCGGCCTGCAGGCGGTGGTCGCCGATCTGCCAGGTCAGGCTCGGCATGATGCCGGTCCGCTCGATGTCGTACTCGGTGGTGCGCATGCGCAGCGGCACGGTCGGCGAGACCGCGTACGGCGTCGCCCAGTGACCCTGGCCCTGGTTGTTGTGGTAGTACACGGTCGCCGCCAGCACCAGGTCGTCGTTGACGTTCCAGTCGGCGCTGAGGTAGGCCAGGTCGTCGTCGCGCACGCCGCGGGCGATGTAGTACGCATCGTCGAGGCTGGTCACGCCGCCGCTGAACTTGCCGTTGGCCGCGTCGATCGCGCGCTGCCAGTCGTTGGCGTAGTTGTCCCAATCCATGCCGAGGCGGCGCGCGGAGTCGAGCGACAGATCGGCGTAGTCGGTTTCGCGGCGGCGCGAGGTCGCGGCATACCCGGTGATCTTGACCTCGTCGTTGGCATAGACGAACTTGCCGTTGAACTGACCGTTACGCTGCGGGCCCTCGCCCTTCCACTTGTCGGTGGTGTGGAACACGCCGCTGAGGTAGGCGCTGAAGCCGTTGTGGTCGCCGGTGTCGATGCGCGCATAGGTGCGGCTGGTGGCGTCGCTGCCGACTGTCTGGGCCAGGCGCAGGCCGTACTCGGCCATCGGGTCGGCGCTGAAGAAGCGCAAGGTGCCGCCGAGGTTGCCCGAGGACGCGGTGTCGATCGCGCCGCTGCCCTGCGAGAGCTCGGCGCCCGACAGATTCTCGGAGGCGATCGCGCGGCTGATGTGCAGGCCGTTGTGGTTGCCGTAGCTCATGTCGCCGAGCGGCACGCCGTCGAGGGTGAAACCGAGCTGCTGCTGCGAGAAGCCGCGGATGCTGAGCTTGCTGGACCACTCGTAGTTGCCCCAGGGATCGGAGCTCTGGAAGTGCACGCCCGGCAGCTTCGCCATGATCTTGAGCGGACTGGTGCCGGCGGCTACGCGCTGCAGATCCTGCTTGCCCAGCGATTGCACCTGGCGGGTCTGGCCGGTACCGACCACGGAGACCGCGTCGAGGGTGGTGGCGTCGTCGACCGCGCCCGCGCCGACGGCGGCGGTGGCCGGATCGGCAGCGGCAGCAGTGGCGGAGGCAGTGATGGTTTCTGCGGCGAAGCTGTTGCCGGCGTACAGGCAGAACAGAATCGAGGCGGCGAGGAGCGTCGTCTTCGTCGTCATTTCAGGGAACTTCCAAATCAGAGTGGCCGCCGCGCGTAATGCGCAGTCCGCTCTTGGGCGGCGTCAGAGCGAAGCCCGCAAGTCTGTCGATTCGGTGTGAACGGGATATTTCAGAACCGCGTCAGTTGGTGGATTCGGCAAAGACGCTATGCGCCGACGATCACGGGATGCGCTGAAAAACAGCGCTCTGAAGCGCATCGTCATCATCCGGACACGAGCGTGCCTGCGAGAGCGCAAGGATCTCGCCACATCGAAGCCACACCGACCCGTTTCAATCCAGGCGAAAACTCATCCCGCGCCGATTAAGCGGCGCGGGCACCGCGCGAACCCGAATCAATACCCCCCGCCACCCTGCTTCGGCGGCGGTTGCAGCCGGTAGTCCTGCGGTGGTTTCGCCCCCATCAAGTGTTCGACGAAGTAGTCCCACATGCGCCGGGTGTAATAGGCGTCGTTGCGGAACAGTTCGTGGTTCTGGTTGGGCAGATACAGCAGGTCGAAGTCCTTGTTGGCCTTGATCAGGGCCGAAGTCAGTTGGATGGTCACCGCGGGCAAGGCGTTCTCGTCGAGGTCGCCGTAGACCAGCATCAACTTGCCTCGCAGGTTCGCGGCCAGTACGGCGTTGTCGTTGGCGACGTAGTTGGCCGGCACCGCATCGGGCGAGGGTCGCAGCACGCCGCTGGCGCCGTAGTCCGGCGCGCCGGCGAGTATCCGTTCCAGGCCGTTGATACCGCCGCCGTACATGCCTTGTTGGTTGTGGTTGCCCGCCGACGACACCGCCACTTTGTAGAAGTCCGGGCGCCGCAGGATCGCACGCGCCGAGGCGTGTCCGCCGGCAGAATGGCCGTAGACGCCGACCCGCTCCAGGTCGAGGCCGGGATAACGCGCCGCGAGTTCGCCGATGGCGGCGACGTGGTCGTCGACCTGAGTATCGGCGAAGCCGCCGTGGTAGCTGGCATCGTGGAAGGCCTGCGAACGTCCCGGCGTGCCGCGTGCGTCGATGGTGATCACGACGAACCCCAGCGCGGCCAGGCTCGAGCGCGAGACCGGATTGATCGCCGATGCGGCTTCGGCGAAGCCCACCGGCGCGTTGGTGACCTGCGGGCCGCCGTAGAAGGCGTCGATGATCGGGTACTGCGCGGGCTTCGCACCTTCGCTCGAATAGCCGGGCGGGAAGAACACGGTCGCGTACAGATCGGTGCGCCCGTCGGCTGCCTTCAGCCTGACCCGCTGCGGCGCCTTCCAACCCGCCGCGAGCACGGCCGAAGCATCGGCATGTTCGAGTTCCAACAGCACTTCGCCGTCTTGCGTCGAACGCAGCACGGTGCGCGGCGGCGTGTCGAGAGTGGAATAGTTGTCGACCACCGCGGTGCCGGTCGGCGACAACAAGTCGAGCGCCTCGCCGCCGAGGATCACGCTGACGCCGCTGTCGAGGTCATGGTCGGCGGCTTCCGGGGTCAACAGGCGCGGCTCGCCGCCGTCCAGCCCGACCCGGTACAACCTGCGCTCGTAGGGATCGCCCGGCTCGCGCCCGCCGGCGGTGAAGTACAACTGCCGCTTGCCTTCGTCGATGCCGATGATGTCGCGCACCAGCCAATCGCCCGCGGTCAGGCGCCGGATCATGCGGCCGTCGCGCAAGTCGTACAGATACAGATGGCCCCAGCCGTCGCGTTCGGAAAACCACACGACCTCATGGCTGGCCGCGAGCACGCGCACCGCCGGACGGCTGTAGATGAAATCGTTGAGCTGCACGCGCGTGTCGGATCGCTCTTCGATTACCTCGCGCACCTTGCCGTCGTCGAGGCCGACCTCGACCAGGCGCATCCGCGCCGGGTGGTCGTAACGCGCGGTCACCGCGTACGCGCGGCGGTGGTCCGGCGACCAGCCCAGCACGTCGGCTTCGATGGCGCCGTTCCAGCCTGGCGGCAGGCGGATGCTGCGCGTGGCGCCGCGCTCGACATCGATGCTGTACCACTCGTCGCGCGCCGCCTCGCGGTCGCCGAGCAGGCCGAGGCGGATGTAGTGGACCTGCGGCCGGAAGCCGTGTTCCGGCGCCATCGCCACCATCGGATAGGGCTCGACCTTGCGTTCGTCGTAGCGCGTACCGAACAGACGCTTGCCGTCCGGCGACCAAGTCAGCGCGAACGGCGGCACCTTCCATTGGCCTTGCTGGGTCTGCACCGCGTGCAGGGCGAAATCGGGCAGTTCGCCGTAACCGAAGTGGGCCTCGCCATCGTGGGTCAGAGCGCGCTCCTCGCCGCTGCGCAGGTCGCGCAGCCACAGGTTGTGGTCGCGCACGAACACCGCGCGGCGGCCGTCCGGCGAGGTCAGCCAGTAGCGGTCCGGCGTCATCGCCGGCACCGGCGCGCAGCGGTAGGCGAGCAGATCGCAGGACAGCTCGTGCTTCGAGTCGCCGGGCAGGCGCAGATGCAAGGCCTTGTTCTCGGGACCGACCGATTCGAGACTGACCGAGATGGGCGCGAGCGGCGCCGCGGGCAGGGCCGCGCTCGCGGCGGCACGCAGGCGCGCGGCATCGAACAAGGGGCCGCGAGTGCGCGCGGCCGGATCGACCAGCAGGTACTCCGCACCATGCTCGCCATCGCGGCGATACCAGAAACGTCCGTCGGACAACCAATGCGGTTCGACCCGGGCGTTCTTGATCCGGCCCTTGAGGTGGTAGTCGAGGACTTTTTCGGCGCGCGCGTAATCGGCGGTGCCGAGGTTCGCCGGCTGCGCGCCGGCGGTTGCGGTCGCAGCGAGACCGAACACCAGTGCCGTCGCCAACACCGTCGCCACGCGTATCCATTGCCTGTGCATGCCATCCCTCCCCTGGATCGGAAGGCCGACGATGGCACAGGGCCCGGGCCGCGACTTTACGCGGCGTGGCGTCACGGACGAACGGTCGTCCGGCGCCTGAGTAGCGCCAACGCGGTCTCATTCCGGGGGTTGGCGTCGATAGCGTGGTGGAGCGTAGGTGCTGCGCCTGCAGCGGCCCTCACCCCAACCCCTCTCCCGTCAACGGGAGAGGGGCTCTAAGGAGGATGCGCTCTCGTCGCGACGACCGCGGCGGCTCAGCGTACGGCGAAGGCCTCGAGCATGCGCAGCTCTTCTTCGTCGAAACCGGCGGCGCTGCGCGCGTCGAAATTGAACGGCCCGTACAGTACGGCGCGCGCGTACTCGGCCAGCAATTCGCGGAAACGCGGCAACGGGTCGATGCCGGCGCGTTCGCAGTACCAACGGTACCAATGCGAGCCGGCGGCGACGTGGGCCACTTCTTCGCGCAGGATGGTTTCGAGGATCGCCACCGTCGCTTCGTCGCCGAGCGAGCGCAGCTTGACGATCATGCCCGGGGTCACGTCGAGCCCGCGCGCTTCCAGCACGCGCGGCACCAGGGCCATGCGCGCCAGACCGTCATGGGCGGTCTTCTCGGCCATTTCCCACAGGCCGTTGTGGGCGCCGAAATCGCCGTAGTCGTAGCCCAACTCGCACAGGCGGTTGCGCAACAGACTGAAATGCCGCGCCTCGTCGTTGGCCACGCCGACCCAATCGGCATAGAACTGCGCCGGCAGGCCGCGGAAACGATAGACCGCGTCCCAGCCCAGGTCGATGGCGTTGAATTCGATGTGGGCGATGGCGTGCACGAACGCCGCGCGGCCGTCGGCCGTGCCGAAGCCGCGCTTGGGCAGTTCGCGCGGATGCACCAGCGCCGGCCTGGCCGGCCGGCCCGGCATGCGGATCGGTTGCGGCGGCGGCGCGTCCTGCGGCACCGCCAGCTCGCCGCGCGCGAAAGCCTGCGCCGCGGCGAAGGTCAGTTCGACCTTGGCCTCGGGCGTGGACGCGTCGAGGCAGGCGCGCGCGGCGTCGAACAGCGAAGTCACCGCGCGCACCCCGGGCTCAGGACGCTCGACGCGTCTTCTTGGCCTCGTCCGAACGCAGTTGCTGGATGCGCTCGAAATACCCCGGCTCCACGCCGGTGACGTATTCACCGTTGAAGCAGGACGAGTCGAAGTGGTCGATGCGGTGCTTCGGCCCGGACACCGCCTGCTCCAGCGCGTCGAGATCCTGGTAGATCAGCCAGTCGCAACCGAGCAGGGTCTGCACTTCCTCGTCGGTGCGGCCGTGCGCGATCAGCTCGTCGGTCGAGGGCATGTCGATGCCGTAGATGTTCGGGAACCGCACCGGCGGCGCCGCCGAGGCCAGGTAGACCTTGCGTGCGCCGGCGTCGCGCGCCATCTGCACGATCTGCCGCGAGGTGGTGCCGCGCACGATCGAATCGTCGACCAACAGCACGACCCGGTTGCGGAACTCCAGCGGAATCGGGTTGAGCTTGCGGCGTACCGACTTCGCCCGCTCGCCCTGCCCCGGCATGATGAAGGTGCGGCCGACGTAGCGGTTCTTGATGAAGCCTTCGCGGTACTTCACCCCGAGGGTGTTGGCGATTTCCAGCGCCGAATCGCGCGAGGTGTCGGGGATCGGGATGACCACGTCGATGTCGTGGTCCGGGCGCAGGCGCAGGATCTTCTCGCCGAGGGTCTGGCCCATGCGCATGCGCGCCTTGTGCACCGAGACGTCGTCCATCATCGAGTCGGGGCGGGCGAAGTACACGTACTCGAAGATGCACGGCGAGTGCTGGCGCGGCTCCGCGCAGGCGCGGGTAAACAACTCGCCGCGCGGGGTGACCACGATGCCTTCGCCCGGGCGCACGTCGCGCACGCGCTCGAAGCCGAGCAGGTCGAGAGCCACCGATTCCGACGCCACCGCATACTCGTCCTGGCCGCCGGTGTTGCGCTTGCCGAGCACCAGCGGACGGATGCCGTGCGGGTCGCGGAACGCGACCAGGCCCAGGCCGAGCACGGTGGCGACCACCGCGTAACCGCCGACGCAGCGGCGGTGCACGCCTTCGATCGCGGCGAACGCCGAATCGGCGGTCAGCGCGCGATGCCGGTCGAGCTCGTGGGCGAACACGTTGAGCAACACTTCCGAGTCGGACTCGGTGTTGACGTTGCGGCGGTCCTGCTCGAACACCTCGCGCCGCAGCATGTCGGTGTTGATCAGGTTGCCGTTGTGGGCCAGCGCGATGCCGAACGGCGAATTGACGTAGAACGGCTGGGCCTCGTCGGAGCCTTCGCTGCCGGCGGTGGGATAACGGCAATGGCCGATGCCGACGCGCCCTTCGAGCAGGCGCATCGCCGTCTCGTTGAAGACGTCGCTGACCAGGCCGTTGCCCTTGTGCACGCGCAAGCGCGCGCCATCGGCGGTGGCGATGCCGGCCGCATCCTGGCCGCGGTGCTGCAGCACCGTAAGTCCGTCGTAAAGCTGAGCGGCGACATCCGTGTTGCCGACGATACCGAGAATGCCGCACATAGCGCTTGATCCTGCTGAGAGTCGTTGTTGTTGCTAATGAACGCGTTTGTCGTCTTGGCCGCGGTCGGCGCCGACCTTGGCCGGGTCGCCCTTGATCTGCGTCGCCGTCGCGCCCGACTGCGCGCCTTGCTGGCCTTTCTGCGGCAGCATGTCGCGCACCGCCTCGGGCAGCACGTCGGGCAAGCCCTTGGCCAGGCCATCCGGCAAGGCCCCGGACAGGCCTTCGGGTACGGCCTGCGGCAGCGAGTCCATACCGCCGCCGCTCGGCATCATGTCCGACAGTCCGCCCGGCAATCCGCCCGATAGCTTGGGCAGCTTGTCTTCCAGATTCTTGGCCTCGGCCTGGACCGTCGCCTGCAAGGAAGTGCCGCGCCCTTCCAGGTCGACCTTGCGCGCCATCCCGTCCGGCAATGCCGCGCGCATCAGTTCCGCGCCCGGCATCAGCATCGCGGCGACCATCGAACCGCGCCATGCCGGCTCACGCGGCAAGGTCGTCATGCCCAGCACCACCAGCAAGGCGCAGGCGAAGAACACGCCGCGTACCGCGCCCAGGCCCAGGCCCATCAAACGGTCCATCTCCGACAAGCCGGCCGAGTGCGCGATCCGCCGCACCACCATGCCGAACAGGCCGACGCCGATCCACACCGCCACGAAAATCAGCGCATAGCCGCCGAGATACGACAGCCAGCCCATCTCGCCGTCGCCGAGGCTGCGCCCGACTTCGCCGCCGAACACGTAGGCGGCGATGCCGGCCAGCAGCCACGCCGCCAGCGACACCGCCACGCCGATCAGACCGCGCAGCATGCCGAGCAACGCCGACAAGCCGACGATCAACAACAAACCCCAATCCAGTGCTGTCATAGCGTGACGCTCCCTCTCGTCGCTGGCGCACGCTCGAGCGGCGCGCCGTTCACCGGCGCGCCTTGCACCGATGTATTCAACTGCAGGCCACGCCGCGATCCGTCACGGGTGCGGCTTGACCAGTGCGTCGCCGACGCCGAGCTTGCCGGCGACCTGCGCCTTCAACTTGTCCGCGTCGGCGCGATTGACCACCGGGCCCAGGCGCACGCGGTTGAGCGTGCCCTTGTCGGTCCGGACCTGTTCGACGAAGGCGCTGAAGCCAGCGGCGCGTGCACGATCGCGTAGCTTGTTGGCTTCGTCGACGTTGCCGAACGCACCCAACTGGACCGCGAAACCGGTGCCGGCGGCGGCCGGCTTCGGCGCAGGCTTCGCAGCTTCCACAGGCTTCGCTGCAGCGGGCTTGGTCTCGACCGGCTTGGTCGTCGCCACCGGCTTGGTTTCGGCGGGCTTGACCGGGACCACAGGTTTGGTTTCGACAGGCTTGGCCGGTTTGGCTTCTACGGGCTTGGCTTCTGCGGGCTTGGCCGCGACCGGCTTCGGCGTTTCCGCCGGCAGCGGTGCGGGTTTGAGCGGTTTGCTCTCGGCCAGCGGCGTCGGCGCGCTCACCGACGGCGCCGAAGCAGCCGGCGCGGTGGTGGCGACGGCCGCATCGGCCGGCTCGGCCGCGTCGGCGTTGAGCACCACGACCTTGGCGTTGACGTCCTTGCGGACCTTGGTCGAACCCAGTCGCGCCGCCTCGGCGTCGGCCTGGGTCGCGAACGGCCCGATCCGGACCCGGAACAAGGTGCGGCCGCCGGCACCGGCGGCGGTTTCCTGATAACCCGGCAGGCGGGCGGCGTGCAGCGCCGCGATCACCCGGTCGGCGTCGCTGGCGCTGGCATAGCTGCCGAAGCTGACCGCGTAATCGCCGCCGGCGGTGGAGGCCGGTTGCATGGTCTTGGCGCCGGCCGCGGTGTCCACGGTCGGCAAGGTGTCGCTGCCGGTCGGGGCCGGCTGGGTGACGTCGGCCGGCTGCATGCCGACCACGCCGCCCTGCGGCGCATCGCCCGGGGTCACCAACGGCAGTTCGCGGGTCTCGGTTTCGCCCGCAGGCGCATCCGGCAAGGTCAAGGGAACATCGGAGGCGCCGCTTTCGGGCGCGGGCCCTTTGATCAGCATGGGCAGGAAGATCACCGCCAGTGCGACCAGGACCATCGCACCGATCAATCGCTGTTTCAGGGCAGGTTCCATCGCTACTCGATCACTCGCAGGGCCGGTTACCGGCGCGAATTATACCCCCGCGACGGGCAGGCACCGGTGTGCATGCCTGGCCCGGAGCGTTGTATTCAGAATCCTTGGCAACGAAAGTCCGCCGCCGCAAGGCTCCCGCCGCCGTCAGGGACGCCGGACACGCAGCCGACCGGCTCAATTCGCCGCCAGCCAGGCCAGCGCGGCGGCGGCGGTATGGAAGGAGCCGAACACCAGGATGCGATCGCCGGCACCGGCTTGTGCCCGCACCGCCGCCAGCGCCGCGGCGACATCGGCATGCCGGCTGCCCGCGCCGGCCGCGGTATCGCGCAGGCGCTCGGCGAACGCCTCCACCTCGACCCCGCGCGGACCGCTGTCGGCCAGCCCGGCCAAGTGCCAGGCGTCGATGCCTGCCTGCAAGGCCGCGACCACGCCGGCCGCGTCCTTGTCGCCCAGCGCGGCGAACACCGCGTGGGTCCGGCCCGGGGCTGGCGCGGCGGCCAGCCACGCCGCCAACTCGCGCGCGGCCTGCGGGTTGTGGCCGACGTCGACCACGATTTCGATGCCGTCGCGTTCGAAACGCTGCAGACGGCCGGGCACGTGCGCGGCCGCCACGCCCTCGGCGAACTGCTGGCGCGTGGGCGACTTGCCCAAGGCGCGCAGCGCCGCCACCGCGACCGCGGCATTGCGCATCTGCGCCGGCGCGGCCAGCGCCGGCATCGGCAGCTCGACGCGGTAGCCGACCTCGCGCCAACGCCAGCGTGGCCCGTCATCGGGCCGTTCGGCGTCCGGCGGCACGGCCTCGAAGAAGAAATCGCAGCCCGCGCGCACCGCCGAAGCGCCGATCGCGTAGGCATGGCGCAGCACGCTCGACGGCGGGTCGTCGTCGCCGAGGATCAACGGTTTCCAGCCGCGGGCGATGCCGGCCTTCTCGAAGCCGATGCTCTCGCGGTCCGGGCCGAGGTAATCCTGATGATCGATGTCGACGGTGGTGATCACCGCCACGTCCGGGTCGACCAGGTTGGTCGCGTCCAGGCGCCCGCCCAGCCCGACCTCGAGGATCGCCAGATCGAGCTTCGCACGCTCGAACAGCCACAGCGCCGCCAGGGTGCCGTATTCGAAATAGGTCAGCACGACCTCGCCGCGCGCGGCCTCGATGGCCTCGATGGCCTCGACCAGAGCGGCATCCCCGGCATCGACGCCGCCAATCCGCACCCGCTCGTTATAGGCCAGCAGATGCGGCGAGGTGTAGGCGCCGACGCGCCAGCCCGCGGCGCGCGCGATCGCCTCGATGAAGGCGACCGTCGAGCCCTTGCCGTTGGTGCCGCCGACGGTGACGACCTTGCGGGCCGGGCGCTTCAGGCCCAGGCGCCGGGAAACGATGCGGATGCGCTCCAGCCCCATGTCGATGGACTTGGGGTGGATGCGTTCGATGTGGGAGAGCCAGTCGGCGAGCGTGCGTTGCATGGCGCGAATTCTCGCAGATGCGGCGCACCGGATGAGCGACCGGCGCTGGCGGTTCGCCCCCTCAGCCGCGCTGCCAGGCCGGCCGCGCGTTCGGATCGGTGGGTGCGCTCGAGTCCTCCGGGACCAGCCGCGAGGGGCCGAGCGGACGCAGGGTCGGGCTTTGCTTCGGCGGCAACGGCGGTTCCGCCGACAACCGCTGCGACAGCGGCTGGCCCGGACGCTGGCGTGGCCAGGCCCGCACCGTGCGTTCCAGCTTCGCGCAGGCCGACGCCTTGGCCGCGCCGCACAGCACGCGGCTGACGTAGAAGGATTTCTTGCCGTCGCTGACCAGACGCTGGCGGACCAGCGACGGCGCTGCCGGATGACCGTCTTCGATCAACAGCCACTGGAACGCTCCACCGTCGTCGCTCACGCGCAGTGCCGGCCAGCCCAGCTCGCCGCCGGACAACTCGTGGCCTTCGCGTCGCGCCCTGGCGATCAGCTCGGTCACGCTGCCCTCCTCCATCGGCAAGGCATCGGGCAGGAAACCGTCGAGGCTGCCGTCGCGCGCGGCGGCGACTTCGGGCACCTGGGCCAAGGGCCAGACCTGGTCCCACTTGGCCTGGGCGCGGGCCATATGCGCGGCGATCTGCTCCGGCGACGGCGCCTGGAAGTCGACCGGCACCCGCACCCGCGACGCCACCGCCGTGCCGTCGCGATACTCGGGACTGACCCGCCAGTTCTTCGCGGTCTCCACCGCGGCGCGGTCCAGCGCTTCATAACCCGAATTCATTTCGATCCAGACCTGATCGACCTGACCGCAGCGGTCGATATCCAGCACCAGCGTCACCGTGCCGGCGGCGCCGAAGACCTCCGTCGGATACTTCGGCGCCGGCCACGACTGCCCGCCGCTCGGACAGCCGGACGGCATCCGCGCTCCCTCGCCCGGACCGATCGATTGCGCCGCGACCGGCGCGGCGAACAACATGGCCAGCACGGCCGCAAATCTGCATGCGAATTTCGACACCGCCATTCCCTGCTATCGCACCGCGTCCTGCGGCGGGGGTTATTGCAACACAGGCGTTGGGGTGAGGGGAGATGCGGGCCTGGACGGCGGCGGCGCGGTCGAGGCCAGCGAGGGCGCTCGGCTGCAATGGGCTGTCGACTCTGTTGTTGCTGTTGTTGTTGCTGTTGTTGCTGTTGTTGCTGTTGTTGCTGTCGTTGCTGTTGTTGCTGTTGTCGCTGCTGTTGCTGTTGCTGTTGCTGTTGCTGTTGCTTTGAAAGCTTGGCGCAGTGTCGAACTTGCGATGCAACCGTAGACCCGGAGGGCGGCGCACAGGACGTGCGCCGTTTTTCGATAAGACAGGGACGTCTTATCGAAAAATCCCGGCGCAAGCTGCGTGCTCGCAAGGGAGCTTCGTCAAGGAAAGCCCTTTTCTTTGGTTAGCTTTCTTTTGGGCCAGCAAAAGAAAGTAACCCGGCCGCGTCAGCGGGCGGAAGCTTTGCTCTTGCTTGAAGGCTGCGCCGGAGGCCGCCAGAACGATGTCGCGACTTGCGTCGCTCCTACCCTAGAAGCGGCGACCGCGACGCCAACCTCGCGCCGCTTCCGGCTGGAGCCGGGGTAGGAGCGGCGCAAGCCGCGACCGCGTCGTTTCGGTCTCGCGGCGTATCGCTCAAGCAAGATCAAGATCAAGATCAGGATCAGGATCAAACGCTAAGAGCTTCCGCCACTAAAGCGGCGGGTTACTTTCTTTTGTCTAAAGCAACAAAAGAAAGCTAACCAAAGAAAAATGCTTTTCTTTGAATCACAAGCCCGCACGAGCGATGCATCCGCAGGGATTTTTCATACGGGACATCCATGTCCCGATGAAAAACGGCGCGCATCCATGCGCGCCGCCCTCCGGGTCTTCTATCGCCTTCGCGAGGCTTAAACGACGCACAGCAACAGCAACGACAAAAGCCAAGGCAAAGGCAAAGGCAAAGGCAAAGGCAAAAAGACTAGGCGAAGGCTCGGCAAGAGCAACTTCAGGCTTCGATCCGGTGCAACCGCAACTTAAAGATGGATCACGGCTTGCCCGAAAATCGCATCGCGAACACTCGTGTAACCCCAAAACAAAAACGGGCGCCTCCGCAGAGGCGTCCGTTCCTGTCCATCCATACCCATCACAACGCCCGATGCACCGCCTCGCCGAACAAGGCGGTATGGTGGCTGCAGTCGTTCAAGCGCACCACCTCGAGGGTGTCCACGCTGTCGCCTTCGAGCAGGTTGAGCGTGGTCGGCGCCTGGCGGAAGGTCCACAGCTTCGACAAGGGAATGCCCAGCACCTTGCACAGCAGCACGCGGTTGACCGCGTCGTGGGCGACGATCAACAAGGTGTCGTCGGCACGCAGGCCTTCGCAGGCGCGTGCGAACGCGGGCCAGGCCCGGTCGAGCACGTGCACGATCGATTCGCCGCCGGGCATCAACACTTCATGCGGGGTGTCGCGCCAGGCGCGCAGGCGGTCGCCGTCGCGCTCGCGGATTTCGCTGGCGAGCAAGCCTTCCCAGGTGCCGTGGGCGATTTCCATCAGGCCCGGGTCGAACTGCAACAGGCTCGCGCGCTCACTGCCGAGCGCGAGCTCGGCGGTGCGGCGCGCGCGCGACAACGGCGAAGCGACGGCGCGGGTGATCGAAACGTCGCGCAAGCGTGCGCCGAGCGCAGTGGCCTGGGCTTCGCCGACCGGCGACAGGGCAATGTCCTCCTGGCCCTGATAGCGGCCTTCGGCATTCCACGGCGTTTCTCCATGACGGGCAAGCAAGATCCGCATGATCAGACCTGCGCCAGCGAGAGGATGCCGGGCGTCGCGCGCAGCAGCGCGAGCTGCTGTTCGTTGACCGGGCGGTCGACGGTGATCGCCGCGCGCGCCTGGCCGTCGCCGGCCGCGCCGAGGGCGAAGTTGACGATGTTGACGCCGGCCGCGCCGAGCTGCGAGCCGACCGCGCCGATCATGCCGGGACGGTCTTCGTTGCGCAGCAACAGCACGTGCGCCTGCGGATCGAATTCGATCTCCACGCCGTCCAGGCGGACCACGCGCGGGCCGCGGTGCAAGGTCGCTTCGATTTCGCGGGTGCGCTTCTCGCCGACCACGCGCAGCTTGAGCAAGCGGTCGAAACCGTCGCCGTCGCCGCCGAGGGTCTCGGCCACGGTCAGGCCGCGTGCGGCCGCTTCCTGCAAGGCGTTGACCGGGGTGACGCGGCCCGAGGCGGTGCCGAGCAAGGCCGCGACCAGCAGGCGCGTCAGCGGACGCGTGTCGAGCGCATCGGTGCGGCCGGCATAGGTGATTTCCAGGCGCGTCGGCGCCGGCACCAGGCGCGCGGCGAGGCGGCCGAGCGAGGACATCAGCGGCATCCACGGGCCGGATTCGCGCGCGGCTTCGGCGGTCAGCGGCGGCAGGTTGACGCAGCCGGCGACCGCGCCGGTGGCGACGAAATCGATGATCTGGCGGGCCAGGATCGTGCTCACCGCCTGCTGCGCTTCGCTGGTCGATGCGCCCAGGTGCGGGGTCAGGATCAGCTTCGCGTTCGCGCGCAGCGCCGAGTCGGCAGGCAGCGGTTCGGTGACGAAGGTGTCGAGCGCGGCGCCGGCGATATGCCCTTCTTCGATCAGCTGCAGCAAGGCGGCCTCATCGACCAGGCCGCCACGCGCGGCGTTGATCAGGTAGGCGCCCTTCTTCATTCCGCGCATGCTCGTTTCCGAGAGCAGGTTGGTGGTTTCCTTGGTGCGCGGGATGTGCAGGGTGACGACGTCGGCCCAGGCCAGCAGTTCGTCGAGCGTTTTCAGCGGCACGCTGCCCTTGCCGGCCGCGGATGCCGGCAGGAAAGGATCGTGCGCGGCGACTTCCATGCCGATGCCCTGCGCCTTGCGCGCGACCGTGCCGCCGATGCGGCCCAGGCCGATCACGCCGAGCTTCTTGCCTTCGAGTTCGAAGCCGGTGAGGCCCGCCTTCGGCCACTCGCCGGCCTTCATGCCGGCATCGGCGCGCGGGATGTGGCGCGCGAGTGCGAACAGCAGCGAGATCGCATGTTCGGCCGCGGCCAGGGTATTGCCGTCGGGCGCGTTCATGACCGCGATGCCGCGTTCGGTGGCCGCCTCGACGTCGATGGTGTCGACGCCGGCGCCGGCACGGCCGATCACCCGCAACTGGGCGGCGTCGGCGAGCGCCTCGGCCGGCACCTTGGTGGCCGAACGCACCAGCACGGCGTCGACGCCGACCAGGGCCTGGGCCAGCACCGCGGTGTCTTTGATCGGTTCGGATACGACGACTTCCCAGCCCGCATCGCGGAACAGGGCCAGACCGTCTTCGTGAATGCCATCGCAGGCCAGTACTTTCATCGCAAGCTCCAGGTCGTAGGGGACAGACCACGGAGCACGAGCGAGCCGGCACTACGGTTGGATCTCGCGCCCTCAGGCTGAAGCTGGGGCCGCGATGCCGCTGGATGGCGGCGCCGCACGAGGCGGCATCTGACACGGGTCGGGAGACGGGGCCGGCTGGCATGGGAATCCGCGACTGCTCGCGCAGCCTAAGTCAGCCGACCGCCGCTTGGCAAGCGCGGCCGCGTTCATGACTGCGGCGGCGGCCCTCGCCGGGGCGCAATGCGTTTTGTGCAGGAATTAGCAATTTGCGATTGCGCTTCGGAACCGCGTCACAAAGATACGAATCGAGTCGCGATGGCACATTGAGAAATCGCGACCCGGGTCCTAGCGTCGTGGCGCCGGTGTCCTGCCGGCATCCGAAGAGAAAACACCCATGCGCAAGAAACTCGCTCTGACGCTCGGCTTCGCGGCGCTCGCCGCGGTCGGCGCCGCAGTCGCTGCAATCGGTCCCACCGGCCCCGGCCAGTTCTACACCTACTACGACGACAACGGCACCGTCGTCGGCTACTCGGCCATTCGCTGCGACAACACCCGCGAATCCTGGGGCAAGTTCACCAAGAACTACAGCGACGGTTATTTCATCTGCGACCCTGAAATCTGATCGACCGGCGATCGCCGCCTTCCGTTTCGCCGCGGCACGATCCATGTCGCGCATCGGCACAGTAACGGTCGCCTCGTTCGTCCTGCACCACCGATCTGAGCGATCGGCGCACCGGCACGACACCGTCGAGCGTGAGCGACGCTTGGCGCACAGCGCGCCCGCACCATCGAAGATCACGCCACTGTCCGGCCCCGTGTCCGTCACCGCGCCGGGTATCCAATCTGCTTAGCAAAGATGGGAGTTCGTCATGCGTAAATCTTTCGCCCTCGGTCTCGGCCTCGTCGCCGCCCTCGTCGCCACCGTCGCCCTGGCCCGCCCGCCGGGTCCGGACGAAATCGGCGAGTTCTATGTGTATTTCGACGCCGCCGGCAAGGTCGTCGGCCAGGCGCAGCTGAGCTGCGAGGGCGTCTACAGCGAATCGGGCGTGCGCACCGCCAGCTACAGCGCCGGCCACATGGTCTGCAATCCGCGCTGATCGTCGTTTCGCATTGGGGAGAGGAAGGGCCGGCATATGCCGGCCCTTTTTTTGTGGGTCGCCGTTGCCGTTGCCGTTGCCGATATTTTGATCTGCTTTGCTTTGTGGCTTTGCTTTGTTGCTTTGCTTTGCTGCTTTGCCGGTCAAGAGAAGACCCGTAGGGCGGCCCGCATGGATGCGGGCCGTGCGCAAGCAGGCCATGGATGGCCTGTCTGGAGCATCCCTGCGTTGGCTTCGCTCGTGCGGGCTTGTGCCCTTGCAAGGAAGGCCTTTTCTTTGGTTATGCACTGTCAACGTCTAAGTGCAGCAAACGAATCGAAGACACTCTGACGAACTTTCGCTGCTAACTCCGGCATGCCCAGTTCGCGCAAGAACACCACGGCGGGGAACTGATAGCCCAGCGACGCTCG